>NZ_JADFUE010000010.1:0-158469 GCF_054967145.1 Bradyrhizobium sp. UFLA06-24 | reverse complement strand
CTGATACATCCAGATCACGAAGACGAACAGCGTGACGAAGGCCATCCAGCCGATCTCGCTGCGGGAGCGTATCGCAGACCAGATCGCGGCAAAGGACACCGGCTCGCCGCGCTCGCGGCGGCGGCTCACCTCATAAAGGCCGATCGCCACGAATGGCCCGATCAGCGCGAAGCCGGCTGCCAGCGGATAGACGAGATAAACCATGCCGAAGGCGGTGAGACAGAGCATGATCGTGATACCGCCGGCGGCGTAGAGCGCACCGAAAGCAATGCCATACAGCGGCAGCGCCTGGACGTCGCGCAGGCCCTCGACCAGCGCTTCGGCGATGTCGGTCGCCGCAACGGGACGGATTACAGGATCGACCTTGCCCGAGATGGACATCAGCTTCCTCCCCATATCGGCGCGATCTCTCGTCGTGCGCAGACCGAGATATTAGCGCCGCCGCGCCCACGTGCAACTTTCCAGCATCGGAAAGATTGTAGCGGGGCTGCAATGCACGCGAGCGCGGAATCTTTGACCTTTGCTGCAATTTGCGCGCGTTGCCTATGGACTGCGCAGACGATCGTGCCGCAAATTGTACCTTCGATCAGACACGCGCGAACAGCGGACCGCCCCAACGATGAGCCTGCGTACCCGGTTACTGATCCTCGTCATCGCGGCGATGCTGGTGCCGGCGTGCCTCGTCGGCTTGCGATTCGTGCAGAACCGGATCAGCGAGATCAACGCGGCGCGGGCTGATCTGACTGCGTCCGCCGACGACATCGCGAGCGATCTGAGCGAGAAGATCCAAGGCACAGCCCAGCTCCACTACGGTCTGGCCCGCGCCCGCGACCTCGACACCCGCGACAAGGCGGCGTGCTCGGCATTTCTGTCTGACGTGCGGGAGGAATATCCGCAGTTCACGGGAATCCTGACCATCGATCCCGACGGCCGCCTGTTCTGCGACTCGCTTCGGACCAATCGCACGCTCGATCTGAATGATCGCGCCTACTTCAAGCAGGCAAAGGTCTCGCAGGGCGCCGTCGCTGTTGAGCCGGTGTTCGGCCGCCTCACCGGAATGTCGGTGCTCCAGATCGCCTATCCCGTGCGATCGGACGCCGGCGCGCTGAAATTCGTGCTGCTCGCCTCGTTCAACCTGAACAAATTCGCGGAATTTCACGACAAGCGCTTGCTTGCCGAGAAGGAGATTCTGCTGACCGACAGCAAGGGGACTGTTCTCGTCGCACCCAAGACGGGCGGCTGGAGTGAGCCCGTTGGTGCCTCGATCGCGGGCTCCGACCTGTTCCGCTTCGCCGTGGCGCCCGATGGCGAGGCGTCGCGCGAGGTGACCGATCGCAGCGGCCGCACCCAGGTCTGGGGCGTCGCCCGCTCGCCTTCGATTCGCGATGCCGGCCTCATCATCCTGGTCGGCCGGTCCAAGGACGGGCTGGTCGCGGCGGCGAACCGCCGGCTCTACGAGGACATGGCGATCCTCGCGGTCGCTTCGCTGCTGCTGCTCGCCGGCATCTGGCTTCTTGCAACCGTCAGCGTCGGGCGCCAGGTGGGACGGCTGGCCACAATGGCGAAGCGGCTCGAACTCGGCGACCTCAGCGCGCGCATTCCGCCGCCGCATCCGAGCGGCGAGCTTGGCGGACTGATGGCCCTGCTCAACGGCACCGCGGAGTCGCTCGAGCAGCAGCGCGCCGCCATCGCGGACCTCAGCCACAAGCTCAGCCAGTCCCAGAAGATGGAGGCCATGGGCCAGCTCACCGGCGGCGTGGCGCACGATTTCAACAATCTCCTCACCGTCATCCTCGGCAATTCGGAGCATCTTGCCGACCGGCTGGCGGGCAACAAGGAATTGAGCAAAATCGCCGGCGACATCGCGACGGCAGCCGAGCGCGGCTCCGATCTGACGCGCAGCCTGCTCGCTTTCGCGCGCAAGCAGCCCTTGAGGCCACGCGAGATCGACATCGCCAAGCAGGTCCTCGGCATGGAGCAATTGTTGCGCCGATCGCTCGGCGAGCACATCGAATGCAGTTTCGCGTTCGGCGCGGATTTGTGGCCCGCCAGCGTCGATCCCGGCCAGCTGGCGACTGCCCTGCTCAACCTCGTGCTCAACGCGCGCGATGCGATGCCGGACGGCGGCAAACTGACAGTCGAAGTCTGCAACAGCTCGCTCGGCGCTTCCGACCTCGACGTCAACGGCGAGCCGCGGCCAGGCGACTACGTCATGGTGGCCGTGACGGATACCGGATGCGGCATGGCGGCCGACGTTGCGGACCGCGCATTCGAGCCGTTCTTCACCACCAAGGAGGTCGGCAAGGGCACGGGACTCGGCCTGAGCATGGTCTACGGGTTCGCGCAACAATCCGGCGGCCTCGTGCAGATGCAGTCCGCGCAGGGGCAAGGCAGCGTCGTCAGGCTGTTCTTCCCCCGTATCGCCGCGGCGCCGAACGAGGACCCGGCTTCGCCGGAACGGAACAATGCGCCCGACGGAAGCGAGACCATCCTGGTCGTCGAGGACGACGACATGGTCCGAGCCTATGTCGAGAGCGAGTTGAGAACGCTCGGCTACCGCGTGATCGCGACGGCGAACGGGCCTGCGGCGCTGGAAGTCTTGCGCGAGCCCGGCGACGTCCATTTGCTGTTCACCGACGTGGTCATGCCCGGCGGCATGTTCGGGCCGGAACTCGCGCTGCAGGCAACGGCCATACGGCCCGGTCTCAAGGTGCTCTTCACCTCGGGCTACAGCCAAGATCCGGTCAAGATGCCCGACGGGGGCGATGCCCGGGTTCTGACCAAACCGTTCAAGCGGCAGGATCTCGCGGCGACGCTGCGATCCGCTCTGTCGACGTCTAGCGATGTGCGGTGAAGCCTCGCGCTTGAGACGTCGTTGGCATGGTCCGAAGCTAACCTCGCTCCCGCAGCTCGCGCCGGAGCACCTTGCCTGTCGCGGTCATCGGCAGGGTCTCGGCGAATTCGACCAGGCGCGGATATTCGTGCGCCGCGAGCTGCACCTTCACGAACTCCTGGATCTCGCGGGCGAGCGCATCGCTCGCCGCAAACCCCGGACGCAAGACGATCCAGGCCTTGATCGATTCGGTACGGATCGGATCGGGAATGCCGACCACGGCCGCCATCGCCACCGACGGATGCTTCATCAGCGTATGCTCGATCTCGGACGGGCCGACGCGATAGCCCGCGGTGGTGATGACGTCGTCCTCGCGGCTGACGTACCAGAAATAGCCGTCCTCATCCTGCACGCCGAGATCGCCGGTGAGCAGGAATTCGCCGGCGTATTTTTTTGCCGTCGCCTCGGGATTGCGCCAATATTCGAGCATGGTGACGGGGCATGGCTGGCGCACGCCGATGATGCCGCGCTGCCCCCGTGGCTGCTCCTCGCCCTTGTCGTTGACGATGCGGACATCAAATCCCGGCGTCGCCTTGCCCATCGAACCGGGCCGGATCGGGAACAGATTGGAGTTGCTGCCGATCACGAGATTGCACTCGGTCTGGCCGAACACCTCATGCGCGTCGATGCCGAAGGTCTCGCGTACCCAGCCGAGCAATTCGCCGCCGAGCGATTCACCGCCGGTGAAGATGCTGCGCAGCTTAACGCCGGGATGTTTCACGCCCGCCTGCCGCATCAGCTTGAGCGCGGTCGGCGGCAGGAACACGTTGCGCACGCCGAGATCGGCCATCATCTGCATCGCCGCCTGCGGCTCGAATTTTCGCGCGCGATGGCCGACCAGCGGAATGCCATGATACCAGAACGCAAGCAGGCCGTTGATGAGGCCGCCGATCCAGGCCCAGTCGGCCGGAGTCCACATCAGATCGCCGGGCCGGGGCAAGAAGTTGTGGCACATCTCGACATTGGGGAGATGGCCGAGCACGACGCGATGCGCATGCAGCGCGCCCTTGGGATTACCCGTGGTGCCGGAGGTGTAGATGATCAAGGCGGGATCGTCGCACGAGGTGTCGACATGGGTGAAGTCGGGCGACGCGCTCCTGACCGCGTCCCAGAACGATGCCGTGCCCGCGGGTGCGCGCTCGCCGACGATGTAGACGTTCTTCAGGTCCGGCAGCCGGTCCCGGATCTTGGCCAGCTTCTCCCAGCCGGCTTGGTCGGTGACAACGGCCTTGGCTTCTGAATTCGACAGCCGAAACTCGAGCGCGTCCTCACCGAACAGCGCAAACAATGGAATCGAGATCATGCCGGAACGAAACGCCGCCATATGCGCAACCGGCAATTCCAGCGACTGCGACAGGAACACCGCGACGCGGTCGCCCCGAACCAGTCCGTCCGCCTTCAGCACGTTGGCGAAGCGGCGCGATGTATCAGCGACCTCATCGAAGGAGGTGCGTGTGGTGGCGCCGTTCTCGTCGACATAGACAAGTGCGAGCCGGCCAGCGCCGTCAGCGTGGCGGTCGCAGCAGGCCTCCGCGATGTTGAAGCGCGCGGGGATATCCCAGCGGAAGTTGCGATAGAGCTCGTCGTAGGTTGCAGCTTCGGTCAGCATGGGCTTGGTCGTCTTCCCGGTGTCTTGTTGTTATGGCGCAGTCTAGAGCCGGGAATACGCGGAACAAGCCCCGCGGGGTCATTCCGGGGCGCCCGCAGGGCGAGCCCGGAATGACGGCGGAGCTACCGCACCGTCGCAAAGAATTTCCTGACGTCGCACACGAACAGCTCCGGCTGCTCGAAGGCAGCGAAGTGGCCGCCCATCTCCATCTCGCTCCAGTGGGTGATATGGGAGAAGTTGGGCTCCATCCAGCGCCGCACCGGCGTGATGATCTCCTTCGGAAACACCGCCACGCCGGTCGGCACCTCCACCTTGGGCGTTGTCCGGCGCTTGCCGAAGCTTTCCCAATAGAGCCGCGCCGACGACGTCGCCGTCTCCGTGGCCCAGTACAGCATCACGTTGTCGAGCAGCTCGTCTTTGCTGAAGATGTTTTCGGGGTGACCGTTGCAATCGGTCCAGGCCCAGAACTTTTCCAGGATCCAGGCGGCCTGCCCGCTCGGCGAATCCGTGAGCCCGTAGCCGAGCGTCTGCGGCCGCGTCGACTGCTGTTTCGAATAGCCGGAGTCGAAATCGACGTAGTGCTTGAGGCCGGCGAGTGCGCGCTTTTCTTCCAGCGTCGGCTCGCCCTCGACTTTCGGCGCCGAATTGAAGGCGAGCGTGATGTGGATGCCGGCGCAGTGCTCCGCATCCTGCGCGCCCAGCGAGGTCGTCACCGCCGAGCCCCAGTCGCCGCCTTGCGCGCCGTATCTTGGATAGCCGAGCCGGTCCATCAGCTTGGCCCAGGCCGCGGCGATACGGTCGACGCCCCAGCCGGGAGTCCTGGGTTTGGCGGAGAAGCCGAAGCCCGGCAGCGATGGGCAGATCACATGAAAGGCATCTGCAGGATTGCCGCCATGGGCGACGGGATCGGTGAGCGGCGCGATCACCTTCTGGAATTCGACGATCGAGCCGGGCCAGCCATGGGTGATGATCAGAGGCAGCGCGTTCGTTTCCTTCGAACGGACATGCAGGAAGTGAATGTCGAGCCCGTCGATCTCGGTGGTGAACTGGTCGAAGCGGTTGAGCTTTGCCTCGCGCGCGCGCCAGTCGTAGTCATTCGCCCAGTAGGCGCAGATCTCCTGGATCCATTTCAGCGGCGCGCCCTGGCTCCAGTCGTCGACCAGTTCGGCCTCCGGCCAGCGCGTGCGCGCGAGGCGCGACTTGAGGTCGGCGAGAATGTCGTCGCTGATGGCGATGCGAAACGGCTTGATGGCTGTCATCGGCGGCGTCCCGATTTACTTATCGGGGGAGAGTAGACCGGATCGTAGCCGTGACAAGATGCACCTTCTCCCCTTGTGGGAGAAGGTGGCGCGCAGCACCGGATGAGGGGTATCCATCCGCGAATCGCTAGCGTTGAATGTGCCGAGAGAGACCCCTCACCCGTCCCGCCGCTACGCGGCGAGCCACCCTCTCCCGCAAGGGGCGAGGGTAAAGCACCTAGCCCGTCAGCGCAGCCTTCACGAGGCCGCTGGCCTTGCCGAAATCCATTTGTCCCGCGTACTTCCCGCGCAGCACCGCGATCACCTTGCCCATGTCCTTCATGCCGGCGGCGCCGGTCTCGCCGATCGCGTCCGCGATCGCCTTCTTGACCTCGTCCTCCGACATCTGCTTCGGCAGGTAGGCCGAGATCACCGCGATCTCCTCGCGCTCCTGCGCGGCAAGCTCGGCGCGGCCGCCCTTGTCGTAGAGCTCGACCGCCTCCTGGCGCTGCTTGATCATCTTCTGCAGCACGGCGAGCAGGTCGGCATCCGACAGCGGCGGCTTGCCGTTGCCGCGGGCGTCGATGTCGGCGTTCTTGATGGTCGAGTTGACCATGCGCAGCGTGGACAGCTTGCGCTCGTCCTTGGCCTTCATGGCCTCCTTGACCGCATTGTTGATGTCGTCGCGCAGCATGGCCGGGGTCCTCTGGTTCGATCTGGCCTGATCTAAGCCGTTCGCCGGAAAGAGGCCATACCGGACCTTCCCCTCGGCGCATTGTTTCCCCATCGGGGTCCCAAACGTCTCAAAATTGCCGGTTCCGGCTCAAGGGCCGGTCAGGCGCCTTGGCCGGCCGTCAAATATGCAAAAACGCATGTGAATCGGCCCTTCTCTGCTTTGACGGGCGCGCGCGGGGGGACTATGAAACGCGCTCATGACACAACATGACAACGATCCCGCCTGGCCGGACCACAAACCGACCGCGCTCTTGGTGCTTGCCGATGGCACGGTGCTGGAAGGCTTCGGTCTCGGCGCCGAGGGCCACGCCGTCGGCGAGGTCTGCTTCAACACCGCGATGACCGGCTATGAGGAGATCCTCACCGATCCCTCCTATGCCGGCCAGCTCATCACCTTCACCTTCCCGCATATCGGCAATGTCGGTACCAACGAGGAAGACATCGAGACGGTGAACATGGCCGCGACGCCGGGTGCGCGCGGGGTGATCCTGCGCACCGCCATCACCGATCCCTCGAACTACCGCGCCACCAAGCATCTCGACGCCTGGCTCAAGGCGCGCGGTATCATCGGTCTCTCCGGCATCGACACGCGCGCGCTGACCGCGCTGATCCGCAGCAAGGGCATGCCCAATGCCGTGATCGCACACGCCAAGGACGGCGAGTTCGACCTGCATGGCCTGAAGGAAGAAGCGCGCGAATGGCCCGGCCTCGAAGGCATGGACCTCGTGCCGATGGTCACCTCCGGCCAGCGCTTCACCTGGGACGAGACGCCCTGGCTGTGGGACAAGGGATTTGGCCGCCAGGACAAGCCCGAGTTCAACGTCGTCGCCATCGACTACGGCATCAAGCGCAACATCCTGCGACTGCTCGCCGGCGTCGGCTGCAAGGTGACGGTGGTGCCGGCGACGACCTCGTCGGAAGACATCCTGGCGATGAAGCCGGACGGCGTCTTCCTGTCGAACGGTCCGGGCGATCCGGCCGCGACGGGCAAATACGCGGTGCCTGTCATCCAGGACGTCATCAAGTCGGGCACGCCGACCTTCGGCATCTGCCTCGGCCATCAGATGCTGGGCCTTGCGGTCGGCGCCAAGACCAAGAAGATGCATCAGGGCCATCACGGCGCCAATCATCCCGTCAAGGACGAGACCACGGGCAAGGTCGAGATCACCTCCATGAACCACGGTTTTGCGGTGGACGAGGCGACGCTGCCAAAGGGCGCAACGCAGACCCACATTTCCTTGTTTGATGGGTCCAACTGCGGCATCCAGCTCGATGGCAAGCCGGTGTTCTCGGTGCAGTACCACCCCGAGGCCTCGCCGGGCCCGCGGGACTCGCACTATCTCTTCCAGCGCTTCGCCGATCTGATGCGGCAGAAGAAGAGCGCGTAGGAGCCAAGGACGCCGGCGGACATGGCCGCCGGCGATTACCCCGTCACGGACGCATGAACATGAAGTCCGTGTCGGGACCGCAGTTCTCGGCGATGAAGCGCAGCTCGGCCTGGATGTCGGCCACGGACCTCGTCTCCAGATATTTCGAGATCACGAGATTGAGCAAGGCGCGGCACACGGCTTCGTGCCCAAGGCCGCTCGTCTCGGCCTCATCGATCGCCGCTGAAAAATGGCGCTGCGCAACATCGGAAGCATACATGGCGTTCCATTCCCTTTCCCGTTGACTTGCTGCCTCCGGCTGCCGGTCTGCGCCTTGATCTCCGTCAAGTCGCGTGCGGGCTCAGGAACAAGGGCGCGCGCGCCGTTTTGATTCCCTGAATTGTTTGCTGCCGGAGTCTCCCATGTCCGTCGTGCGCGACCATGCCGAACCGCTCGCCATCGTCTTCGAGGATGACGGGCTCGTGCCGAACAACATTCTCCCCTTCCTGGTCTACCAGGGGGCGCTGACGCTCGATCCAAAGCAGCCCGAACAGACCATCGAAAACCTGTTCGAAACGAACGATTGGGGCGGCACGTGGCGCAACGGCATTTTCGATTATCTGCACTACCATGCGACCGTGCATGAGGTGCTCGGCGTCGCGCGCGGTCATGCCCGCGTTCGCTTCGGCGGCGATCGCGGTCAGGAGCTGGAGATCAAGGCGGGCGATGTCGCGATCCTCCCCGCAGGCACCGGGCATCAGTGCATCAAGGCGAGTGAGGATTTCTGCGTGATCGGCGCGTATCCGCCGGGCGCGAAGATGGAGATCACGCGGCCGACGCCGGAGAACCACGCCGAGGCGTTGGAGACCATTCCGAAAGTCGCGCGGCCACCCGCCGATCCGGTCACGGGCAAGCACGGCGCATTGATGCGGTTGTGGCGGTAAGCGACAGCCACGGGTGCCGTATGGTGGGCAAAGGCTTGCGCGCCGTGCCCACCACATCTATCGATCGCGAAAAATGCGTGGGCACGCTGCGCTTTGCCCAACGGCAGTGTGCCCCTACGCCTCGTTGCCGCCTTCCTGTCGCGTCGCTTCGAACAGGAACCAGGTCCGGCGCTCGGTCTCGTCGATGAAATTCTCCAGGATGCTGGCGCTGGCGACGTCGCCGGCCTCGTCACAGATCTCGTGCGCCTTGCGCATCGCGCTGGCGACATGCTTGTTGTCCTGCATCAGCTCGCGCAACATCTCGCGCGGCGGAACGTAGTCCTCGTTGTTGTCCTTGATGGTCTGGAGCTTGGCGACCTGGCCGATCGACTTCAGCGTGGTGCCGCCGATCTTGCGCACGCGCTCGGCGAGCTGATCGGTGGTGGCGAAGATCTGCTCGGAATGCTCGTCGAGCAGCAGATGATAATCCCGGAAATGCCGGCCGCTGATGTGCCAGTGGAAATTCTTGGTCTTGAGGTACAGCGCGAAGGCATCGGCCAGAAGCACGTTGAGCGCCTCGGAAACCTTGTTGACCGCCTGGGGCTGCAGATCGGTGGGGGTGTCGAGATCGGGCGAGACCTTGCTGTGGGCTTTGCTCACGGGAAACCTTCCTGTTAGGACGCGGACATTGACGGCGCGCCGTCGCACCCCTAACGCAAGGCGGGCAATGCAGTTCCGTGATCGGAACCGCTGGGCGGGAACACCATGGACGATTGGATCGACTATTACGACTCGACGCATACGATCTATGTCAGCAAGCTGCATCGCGATCTGCACTTCCAGATCATCGCGCGAGACATCATCGGCTACATCACCTCGCCCGACGCGACGGTGCTCGACTATGCCTGCGGCGAAGCGCTGTCGGCGAACCAGGTGGCGTCGGCCTGCGGCCAGCTGATCCTGGCCGAACCCGCGCCCGGTGTGCGCGGCCGGCTGATCGCGCGGTTTGCGCCCAATACCAAGATCCGTGTCCGCTCCCTCGACGACGTCCGCAAGATGCAGGACCAGTCCATCGACCTCGTCGTGATGAACTCGGTCGCGCAATATATGTCGGCGGAAGAGCTCGATGCCGCGCTGCTCAATATCAGGCGGATCTTGAAGCCATCAGGCAAGCTGGTGCTCGGCGATATCCTGCAGCCGCATGTCGGCATGTTCAGGGACGTGGCGGCACTGCTCTCCTTCGGGCTGCGCAACGGCTTCTTCAAGGACGCGCTGATCGGCTTGATCAGCACCGCGCTGTCGGATTACCGCCATCTGCGCACGCGCATCGGGCTCCAGCGCTACAGCGAGGCGGAGATGACGGCCAAGCTGAAGGCGGCGGGGTTCGCCAGCCAGCGCGCCGCCACCAATATCGGCCACAATCGCTGGCGCATGACCTTCATCGCTCGGCCGCCGCTGGTTCGTTAAGCATAAGGACCGCCTGTGGTGGCTTGTCGCATTCCGATCGGACATGATCGCTGCGGCCCGGTGGCGGAAGCGTCTACGCGGGAGCGGTGCATCGCTCTTCATCCTGGTTCAAATCCAGGCCGGGCCTCCAGCCTTCGCTGGCTCCGCCAGCTTCGGCTCGGCGAGCCACATCGTAGCGAAGGTTGCCGCGGCGAAGCCCGAAGGGCGAAGCCGGGCGTGGCGCAGACAGATTAGCCCACCTCGACCACGTCGCACGCCGGCAGCAGCTGCAATCGCTCTGCATCCTTAGCCGCTGACTTCAGCACCGCATCGAGCAGACCTGGAAAGCGCGCCTCGAGATCCTCGCGGCGCAGCCGCATGAAGCGGTTGGTGCCCGCGACGCGCGTCAGCATCAGACCGCATTCACGCAGTTTGGCGAAGTGATAGGCGAGGTTCGACTTGCCGGCGAGCCCATTGAAGTCGCCGCAGCACAGCTCGCTGCTGACACGTTCCTGCTGGGCGAGCTGATACACGATCGCGAGCCGGATCGGATCGCTCAGGCAATCCAGAACGAGGGGCAGCTCGATCTGCTCACGCGTGGGGTGGGGAGGCGTGCGGCTCATGATCCGGGCATCATAACCGTCCGCTCGAAATGTTCAATAGTTCTTGAACCAATTGACTTCTAAATCGCCACCTTCGATAGTTCAATAAACATTGAACATAAGGATTCCGTCCCATGAGCGTGTTCTGGCTGGCCCTTGGGGCCTTCGCGATCGGCACTGAAAGCTTTGTCATTGCTGGGCTTTTGCCGGAAATCGCCAATGACCTCTCGATTTCGGTCTCGGCCGCCGGTCAGTTGGTCACCGCGTATGCCCCACCTATGCCGTGGGCTCGCCGATCCTGGCCGTGGCGCTCAACAACATCGACCGTCGCACCGTTCTGGCGCTGGCACTGTCGACCTTCATTGCCGGAAACCTCGCCGCGATGGTCGCGTCCAACTACGCCCTGCTGCTGGCCTCGCGCATGCTGATGGCGCTGGGCTCCGGCCTTTGCATGCCGACGGCGCTCGCGGTCTCCGTGGCAGTCGCCTCGCCGGAGCGGCGCGGCCGCGCGGTGGCGCTGGTCACTTCGGGCCTCACGGTCGCGACGGTCGTCGGCGTTCCCCTCGGCAATCTCGTCGGCAGCCTGCTCGGCTGGCGTACGACCTTCGCCATGGTCGCAATGCTCGGCGCTGTCGCCCTCGCCGGTCTGCTGCTTGGCCTGCCCCGCGGCCTGCCGCGCAATACGGCCTCGCTCGGCGAAAGGCTGGCTGTCGCGCGCCACCACAATGTCCTGGTCGCGCTTGTGATCACGATCTTATGGGCGCTGGGTGGCTTCACCGTGTTCACCTATTTCGCAGTCCCGCTGCGCGGTCTCGGCTTCGACGCCTCGCGGATCAGTCTTGCGCTGCTGGTGTTCGGCGCCGCGGCCGCGATCGGGAACATGCTCGGCGGCATCCTGGCGGACCGGCTCGGCACGGTCGCGACCGCAGCCCTGGGCCTCGCCGGCATGGCAAGCGCCTTGATCCTCCATTCGCTGGTTCTGAAGCTGATGCCGAGCCAGGCGCATTATGCGGTGCTCGGCGCGATCTTCCTCTGGGGCCTCTCGGGCTGGGCGTTCTATCCGGCTCAGATCGCCAGCATCATCAGGGTCGAGCCCCAGGCCTCGATGATCTCGCTCTCGCTCAATGCCTCCGCGATGTACCTGGGCTTCGCCATCGGTGGCGCCTTGGGCGGGGCGGTACTGGCCGCGCTGTCGCCAGACGACCTCGGCTGGATCGGCGGAACGAGTGTTGCAGCCTCACTTCTGGTGCACCTCGCCCGTGGCTGGCAGGCGCGGCCGAAACCGGTCAAAATTGCCGGTTGATGGGCGTTTTTCGGGGTTTCGCCGCCCCGAAAACTGGTCTAAGACCCACCCGCGCGCGAGGGAAGACCCCGCGCTCTCGCACAAGGGGACGCGCGGCAAGCGCGCCCTTTTTTTGTGCCCAGATTCCAGCCCGCGAGCGGTGATGCCTAAACGAACCGACATCTCGACCATCCTTATCATCGGCGCCGGTCCCATCGTGATCGGCCAGGCCTGCGAGTTCGACTATTCGGGCACGCAGGCGGTGAAGACGCTGAAGGAAGAGGGCTATCGCATCGTCCTCGTCAATTCCAACCCGGCCACGATCATGACCGACCCGGAATTGGCCGATGCGACCTATATCGAGCCGATCACGCCCGAGATCGTCGCCAAGATCATCGAGAAGGAGCGCCACGTCGTTCCCGGCGGCTTCGCGCTGCTGCCGACGATGGGCGGCCAGACCGCGCTGAACTGCGCGCTCTCGCTGCGCCGGCAGGGCACGCTCGAGAAGTTCGACGTCGAGATGATCGGCGCGACGGCCGACGCCATCGACAAGGCCGAGGATCGCCAGCTGTTCCGCGAGGCCATGACCAAGATCGGGCTCGAGACACCGAAGTCGCGCCTCGCCAATGCCTCCGAGCTGAAGAAGTCCTTCCGCGACAAGTACCACGCCGAACGCGAGAAGCTGTCGGGCGCTGCACTCGAAGAGCTCGATCGGCAATGGGCGCTCGGCGAGAGCGACCGCCGCAAGCGCTACCAGGAATACGCCTTCGGCCAGGCCATGATGGCGCTGTCCGAGATCGGCCTGCCCGCGATCATCCGCCCCTCCTTCACCATGGGCGGCACCGGCGGCGGCATCGCCTACAACAAGGAAGAGTTCCTCGACATCATCGAGCGCGGCCTCGACGCGTCTCCCACCAACGAAGTGCTGATCGAAGAATCCGTGCTCGGCTGGAAGGAGTACGAGATGGAGGTGGTGCGCGACAAGAACGACAATTGCATCATCGTCTGCTCGATCGAGAACCTCGACCCGATGGGCGTGCACACCGGTGATTCCATCACGGTGGCGCCGGCGCTGACGCTGACTGACAAGGAATATCAGATCATGCGCGACGCCTCACTGGCGGTGCTGCGCGAGATCGGCGTGGAGACCGGCGGCTCCAACGTGCAGTTCGGCGTCAACCCCGAGGACGGCCGCATGGTCGTCATCGAGATGAACCCACGCGTGTCGCGTTCGTCGGCATTGGCCTCGAAAGCCACCGGCTTCCCGATCGCGAAGGTCGCCGCAAAACTCGCGATCGGCTATACGCTCGACGAGATCGCCAACGACATCACCGGCGGGGCGACCCCGGCCTCGTTCGAGCCGACGATCGATTACGTGGTGACCAAGATCCCGCGTTTCGCCTTCGAGAAATTCCCCGGCGCCTCTTCCACACTGACGACCTCGATGAAGTCGGTCGGCGAGGTCATGGCGATCGGCCGCACCTTCCAGGAAAGCCTGCAGAAGGCGCTACGCGGGCTCGAGACCGGGCTGACCGGCCTCGACGAGATCGAGATCGAGGGTCTCGGCCGCGACGACGACAAGAACGCGATCCGCGCTGCGCTCGGAACGCCGACCCCGAACCGCATTCTTCAGGTCGCGCAAGCCATGCGTCTCGGCTGGTCGAACGAGGACATCTTCAACTCCTGCAAGATCGATCCGTGGTTCCTCGGCGAGATGCGCGGCATCGTCGACATGGAAGAGAAGGTCCGGAAGCACGGCCTGCCCGGCAATGCGTTCGGAATGCGCACGCTCAAGACCATGGGCTTCTCGGACGCGCGGCTGGCCGTGCTGGCCGAGACGACGGAAGCCGAGGTCACCGCCAAGCGTCACGCGCTCGGCGTCCGCCCGGTCTACAAGCGCATCGACACCTGCGCGGCCGAATTCGCCTCACCCACCGCCTACATGTACTCGACCTACGAGTCCCCGTTTGCCGGCAGCGCCGCCGACGAGAGCACGCCGTCGGACAAGAAGAAGGTGATCATCCTCGGCGGCGGCCCGAACCGCATCGGCCAGGGCATCGAGTTCGACTATTGCTGCTGCCACGCCTGCTTCGCGCTGCACGACGCCGGCTATGAATCCATCATGGTCAACTGCAATCCGGAAACGGTGTCGACCGACTACGACACCGCCGACCGGCTCTATTTCGAGCCGCTCACCGCCGAAGACGTGCTGGAGATCATCGCGAAGGAGCGCAGCAACGGCACGCTGCATGGCGTGATCGTGCAGTTCGGTGGCCAGACCCCGCTCAAGCTTGCCCGCGCGCTCGAAGCCGCCGAAGTGCCGATTCTCGGCACCTCGCCCGACGCGATCGATCTTGCCGAGGACCGCGACCGCTTCAAGCGCGTGCTCGACAAGCTTCGCCTGAAGCAGCCGAAGAACGGCATCGCCTATTCCGTCGAGCAGGCGAGGCTCGTCTCCGCCGATCTCGGCCTGCCGCTGGTGGTGCGCCCGTCCTACGTGCTCGGCGGCCGTGCGATGCAGATCATCCGTGAGGAGAACCAGCTCAACGATTATCTGCTCGGCACGCTGCCCGAGCTGGTGCCGGCCGACGTCAAGGCGCGCTACCCGAACGACAAGACCGGGCAGATCAACACCGTGCTCGGCAAGAACCCGCTGCTGTTCGACCGCTATCTATCCGACGCGACCGAGATCGACGTCGACTGCCTGTGCGACGGCAAGGACACCTTCATCGTCGGCATCATGGAGCACATCGAGGAAGCCGGCATCCATTCCGGCGACAGCGCCTGCTCGTTGCCGCCGCACTCGCTGGACGCCAAAATGATCGAGGAGCTGGAGCGACAGACGCGCGAGCTCGCGCTCGGCCTCGACGTCGTCGGCCTCATGAACGTGCAATACGCGATCAAGGACGGCGAGATCTACGTGCTCGAAGTCAATCCGCGCGCCTCGCGCACGGTGCCGTTCGTCGCCAAGGTGATCGGCACGCCGGTCGCCAAGATCGCCGCGCGCATCATGGCCGGCGAGAAGCTCGCCGACTTCAAATTGAAGAAGGGCGACTTCAAACATGTCGGCGTGAAGGAATCGGTATTCCCGTTCGCCCGCTTCCCCGGCGTCGACACGGTGCTTGGTCCGGAGATGCGCTCGACCGGCGAGGTCATGGGCATCGACCGCTCCTTCGCGGTGGCATTCGCCAAGAGTCAGCTCGGAGGCGGCACGCGAGTACCGCGCAAGGGCACGGTGTTCGTCTCGGTGCGCGAGAGCGACAAGGTCCGCATCGCCGAAGCCGTGCGTCAGCTGCATTCGCTTGGCTTCAAGGTGCTGGCGACCTCGGGTACGGCGCGCTTCCTGACCGATCAGGGCATCCCGGCAGAGAAGGTGAACAAGGTGTTGGAGGGACGGCCCCATATCGTCGACGCCATCACCAATGGGGACGTCCAGCTCGTTCTCAACACCACCGAAGGCCCGCAGGCGCTCGCCGACAGCCGATCGCTGCGGCGCGCGGCCCTCTTGCATAAAGTACCGTATTACACCACTCTTTCCGGGGCCGTGGCGGCCGCGCAGGGCATCCGCGCCTATCTGGGTGGGGACCTTGAGGTTCGGACCCTGCAGAGCTACTTTTCGGGAACCTGATCGCGCGCGGGAGGCCAGCCCCTGAGGGTCAAGCCTTGCGCTAAGTGATTGGCAATGAAGCCACAATGGCCGGAGGAACTGTCCGGCCATGTGGTTGTTCTGTTCCGGCGCCAGACCCACATAACGCCGGCGGCGGCGTTTTCAGCCCCGGACTTACTGACGAATCAAGGTCGCCGCGCCCTTCTGTCGGGACGCGGGGTCCGAAGGACGAGAGAAGAGATGGAAAAGGTTCCGATGACTGCGAGCGGCTTTGCCGCACTCGGGGAAGAATTGAAGAAGCGCCAGTCCGAGGACCGTCCGCGCATTATCGAGCATATCGCCGAGGCGCGCTCGCACGGAGACTTGTCGGAAAACGCGGAATACCACGCCGCGAAGGAAGAGCAGTCCCACAATGAGGGCCGCATCGCCGAGCTCGAGGACAAGCTGGCGCGCGCCGACATCATCGATATCTCCAAGCTTTCCGGCGACACCATCAAGTTCGGCGCCACCGTGACGCTGGTCGACGAGGATACCGAGAAGAAGACGGTGTGGCAGATCGTCGGCGAGGTCGAGGCCGACGCCAAGAAGGGCCGCATCTCGATCACCTCGCCGCTGGCGCGCGCGCTGATCGGCAAGAAGAAGGGCTCGACCGTCGAGGTCAACGCCCCCGGCGGCGCCAAGGCGTACGAGATCACCAAGGTGGAGTGGCGGTAACACGCCGCTCACGAATAAGCGATCGGGGCCGCGCCTTGCGCGGCCTTTTTCGTGTCGCCCGCGCGAGGACCTTCAGCCGCCATTCACCACGGAACCGCCAGGGTGCGGGCGTGATCCGCGCGATGCGCGGCTGGAATTGGAATTGCGCCGATGCGGCGAGCAAGTCCACATACGGTGACGGGTTCTTCGGGGCACGCATCAAGATCGCCGACATCAAGAGTCTCAACAACGCCGTCTGGCTCACGACTGCCGACAATTTCGAGATCGACATCGCCGAAGCCCGTTATCCGAGCTACGTCCATCTCGGTCTGCAGTACTGGCCACCCGCAAACGCGGGTCAGCACGCCGGGATGGGCTGGGGTGCAACCTTCAAGGAAAATCTCGCAGCCGGTTTTCATGACGTCGGGCTGCTGCGGACGCCGGCCGATTTGGTTTACGAGATCGATGGTGCGCCGATCGCCGCCGTCCGCACCCTGGCGCCGTGAACGGAGCCGCAACCATCCGCCTCTCCACCGCACTCGGCGACTGGGCGGGCGGGACGGTGCCGGATCATCCCGAAACCCACGACATGCTGGTGCAGTCGCTCCGCGTGGTCGCGCCGTGAAAACCAACTGCGAATGCACGCGATGAACAGAATGCGCGTTCCCCACGTCGCTCTTTTCGCGGCCCTGGGCCTATTCCTGAGTACCGACATCCAGGCGGCCGCCGCTCAGGCGCGCGACGTGCTCCGCGGCGTCGATTTCGTCCGTCCGATCCAGTTCAGCGTGGAGGAGCAGAACGCGAAGCTGAGCGAGCTGCAGTCTGCCGGCGTACAAATCATCCGCTTCGGCATGTATGCGCAGGATGAGGACAAGAACCTCGACTTCATCAAGCGCGCCCAGGCTCATCGGATCTCAGCGGTTCTCATCCTCCACGGCCTCTACACGCCCGGCGCGCCCGAGCGGCCGTTTCGGCCGAAGGAGTTTCCGGGCATGTGGCCGGGGCCGCCATTGTCCGCGCTCGATCCCGAGCGTTCGGCCCAGTACTTCCAGGACTTGCTGGGCAAGCTGGACGCGAGCGGCCTAACACTCGCCGGCCTGGAACTGGAGAACGAGATCAACATGGCCGGCAATGATCCGGATTTCCGCCTGCCCGGCGGAGGTCGCGTGCTTGGGCTCGCCGATCTGTCGAGCGATCCCGAAGGGCAGCAGGTCGCCAAAGGCTATCTGCAATATCTGAAGGTGCTCGAGGCGCTGAAGCAGGCGCGGGATCGCTCACGCCTGAACAAGCGAACGCCTCTCCTGCCGACGAGCCTCGTCGACATCGAACAGGAAGGCCCCTGGCCAACGCCGAAGCCCTATGACGGCGTCAGTATCGGAGCGATCATGGCCTTCTTGCGTGCGCATGGCCTCGACCGGCTTGTCGACGCCTACAATCTGCACACCTATCCCTGGGGTGATCATCCCGGCGACAAGGCTTCTGCCGTCCATCGCATGCGCGCTCTGCGGGCACTGGTCGATCCGATCTGCTCCGCCAGCGGCAAACCTTGTTGGATCACGGAATGGGGCTTTTCCTATGCGAGCAGGGCCTGCTCCGCTCCCGAGGAGAAAGATCACGCAGTCCTCGTGCAGGAGATGATGGGCGATTTCGCCCAGCTTGCGCGGGAGGGACGTCTGACCGGGTTGATCTACTATTCCTGGACCGGCGATCCGCAATTCGACCTCACCCGCTGCGGCAGCGTGAGCGAGGCCGGCAGGCGGGTGCTGGCACCTTTTTGAGGAGTTTCTCGTGATCGGCTCAAGACGGTTCCGGTTAGGCGCAATCGCAACCAGCTTCGTCTTTGGCATCACGTTGGGAGAGCCGTCGGTTGCCGCGACGTTGCAAAAGCTGACCTGGGGCAATCCCGACCAGCCATGGGGAACGCGACGTCCCGTGACCGAGGCCGACCGAAAGGCGATCGCGCAATTCCGAGAGGGACGCGTCAAGCCTGTCGTCGCGACCGACTTCACAGATCCAGGGGCACTCAATTCCGACTGGCTGCGGCAATCGGACGATTACCTGAAGTCCTGCCGGCGTCCGGACAATGTCGTTGCCACTGCGGCCGGCCTGTTGCTCCGGACCAACGCGAGCACCGGCTGCCATGCGCAATGGTCGACCGGCTTCATGATCAGTCGTCAGCATTTCGGCTACGGCTACTACGAGGCAAGCATCAAGGCGGCCGACATCGACGGACTCAACAACGCCTTCTGGCTGGTCACAGAGGATCATTTCGAGATCGACATCTGCGAGGTGCATTTTCCCAACATCGACCGGATGACCCTGCACAACAACAACAGGATCGACGGCAAATTTCCGATCGCGGTCGGTTTCGACAGCCGTTTCGGCGAGAGCTTCCCCGACGCGTTCCACGACTTCGGCGTGCTGTGGACGGCGAGCGACGTCGTGTTCGCGGTTGACGGCGAGCCGGTCGCCGCGATCCACACCGACGGCTCCATCAAGGGCCGGACCGACATCCGCTTTTCCACGGCGCCGATGGACTATGCCGGCAAGATCCCGGCCGATCCCGCCGGCCATGGCATGGCCGTACGACGACTGCGGGTCTATGCGATGCCGTGACCGTGCGGCAGCCCTACCGTCTTCCCTTCACGTCCAGCGGCACCGCCGCCTCATACTTTGAATTGTGCAGCACCAGCGACGTCCTGACGTTGCGCACGTGAGGCGCGGCGGTCAGATGCGTCACGAAATCCTGGAAGGTCGCCATGTCGGGGGCGACGCATTTCAGAATGAAATCGACCTCGCCCGAGAGCATCCAGCATTCCCGCACCAGGGGCTCGGCGCGGACGAACTCCTCGAAGGCGCGCAAATCGGCCTCGGCCTGACTGGAGAGATGAACGGCAGCGAACACCGTGACGTCGAAGCCGAGCTTTCGCGCATCCAAGAGCCCGCGGTAGCCATGGATGTAGCCCTCCTCCTCCAGCGCCCGGACCCGGCGCAGGCACGGCGGGGGCGAAATACCGACCCGCTTGGCGAGCTCCACATTGGTGATTCGGCCGTCGGCCTGGATCTCGGCGAGAATTTTGAGGTCGATCTCGTCTAGGTTCCGCGACACGTGATTGGAACTCCTGGCCTTCATGGCGGTATCGGGTGGGTCTGATGCAATCCTCATAACCAGTCCCGCCCCTCTGCGCAATTTTATTGCGTGTTCAGCCCGACCGACTTTTGTTCCTTGTTGGAAAAATCCGCCGATTGGGAATGCAATTCTTGCATGGCTCACCAGAAGGCTTAGATTAGCTCTGATATTTCAGCGCCTCCGCGAGGCCTCCCGGCACGTTCCGCGCCCGCGCTGCAAATCCCCCGTGAAAGGCGTCCATCGAAATGTCCGCTCCTGTTCATGCAAAGGTCGTCATCATTGGCTCCGGCCCCGCCGGCTACACCGCGGCGATCTACGCCGCGCGCGCGATGCTCGAGCCGATCCTGATCCAGGGCATGCAGGCGGGCGGCCAGCTCACCATCACCACCGACGTCGAGAACTACCCCGGCTTCGCCGACGTGATCCAGGGTCCCTGGCTGATGGAACAGATGGAGAAGCAGGCGGTCCATGTCGGCGCCCGGATCGTCACCGACCTCGTCACCAAGCTGGAGACCTCGCAGCGGCCGTTCCGCCTCACCTGTGACTCGGGCGATGTCTATCTCGCCGACACCGTGATCCTCGCAACCGGTGCGCAGGCGCGCTGGCTCGGATTGCCATCGGAAGTGAAATTCCAGGGCGGCGGCGTCTCGGCCTGCGCCACCTGCGACGGCTTCTTCTACCGCAACAAGGAGGTCGTGGTGGTCGGCGGCGGCAATACCGCGGTCGAGGAAGCCCTGTACCTGACCAATCATGCCTCTGAAGTCACCATCGTGCATCGCCGCGACCACTTCCGCGCCGAGCGCATCCTGCAGGAGCGCCTGTTCAAGCACCCGAAGATCAAGGTGGTCTGGGACTCCGCCGTGGACGAGATCTGCGGCACCGAGAACCCGAACAAGGTCACCCATGTCAGGCTGAAAAACGTCAAGACCGGCGCGCTGACGGACCTGAAGACCGACGGCGTCTTCATCGCGATCGGCCATGCGCCGGCGACTGAGCTCGTGAAGGACCAGATCAAGCTGAAACCCTCGGGCTATGTCGAGGTCGCTCCGAACTCGACCGCGACCTCCGTGCCCGGGCTGTTCGCCGCCGGCGACGTCGCTGACGAAACCTACCGCCAGGCCGTGACGGCCGCAGGCCTCGGCTGCATGGCCGCCCTCGAGGCCGAACGATTCTTGGCCCTGCGCGCCAGCGAGCGCGCGGCAGCGGAATAACGATCATGCCTCGAACACGCGACGGATTTACGGACATGGACTGGGACAAGCTGAAGGTGTTTCACGCGGCGGCGGAAGCGGGCAGCTTCACGCATGCGGGAGAGCAGCTCGGCCTGTCGCAATCGGCGGTGTCGCGCCAGGTTTCGGCGCTGGAGCAGGAGCTTTCGGTTTCGCTGTTCCACCGCCACGCCCGCGGCCTGATCCTTACCGAGCAGGGCGACCTGTTGTTCCGCACCGCGCATGACGTGTTCATGCAGCTGCAGGCGGCGCGCGCCAAGCTGACCGACAGCCGCGAGCGCCCGAGCGGCGATCTCAAGATCACCACCACGCCCGGCGTCGGCATCAACTGGCTGATCCCGCGCCTCGGCGAATTCACCGCGCTCTATCCGGAGATCCGGATCTCGCTGATCGTCACCGACGAGGAGCTGGATCTGTCGATGCGCGAGGCCGACGTCGCCATCCGCACCCGCAAACCGACGCAGCCGGATCTCATCCAGCGCAAGCTGTTCGCGATGGGCTTCCACGCCTATTGCTCGCCGGAATACATCAAGCGCTTCGGCACGCCGCGCACGCTGGAAGAGCTCGATGCCCACCGCATCATCTCGCTCTCGGACGGCAACTTTGCGCCCCACTTGCAGAACCGCAACTGGCTGGTCGAAGCAGGCCGCAACGGCTCGGGCCCGCGCGAGGCTTACTTCAAGGTCAACAACATTCTCGGTCTCGTGCGCGCCTGTCAGCAGGGCCTCGGTATCGCGGCGCTGCCCGATTATCTCGTCGAGGAGCAGAGCAAGCTCGTGCAACTGTTCGGTGAATCGGATTCGATCCAGCTCGACACGTACTTTGTCTATCCCGAGGAGCTGAAGACGGTCGCGCGCGTGCAAGTGTTCCGCGACTTCGTGGTGAGCAAGGCGCAGCGCTGGCCGTCCTGATTTCCGCATGTCTGACATGCGGCCTCGGCTGTTGCTGCATGGCGCTCGTCAAGCTCATACTGTTTGCACGCTGAGCCTTCGCGTTGCGCATTTGTCCCCCTCCTCCAGTGGCGCGGGAGTTCAGTAATCCCTCTTGGAAGGTGATTGTGTCGGCCTCACGTGGCCAATACCTAAGCCGGGCCCTTCGGGTCCGGCTTTTTTTCCGTCCAATCAGGCTTTCGCCCTCCGCGTGTATTGACAGTTTCGGGTATACCCCGCATCATTTCCAAATGATCACGAAGTCGTGCGCACTCGTCTCGAAAAAAGGCCCCCATCCGGGGACCGCGGATGCTTGCGCGCTGAGCTGACTTCGTCATCGCGAGCCAATCCCGAAAACCCCGCCACCTGGACGGGGTTTTTTCATGTGCCCTCCGTCTCAGGTTCATCTTGAGAAGGAGAAGGAACATGACTGATTTGCGAACCCATCTGCACGGGCTCTGGCTGCCGCTGGTGACGCCGTTTCGCGATGGCCGCCTCGACGAAGTGTCGCTGCGGCGGCTGTCGCGGCACTACTGCACGCAGGCGATCGACGGCTTCATTCTGGGGGCGACCTCCGGCGAAGGCATGACGCTGCGCGATGCCGAGCTCGAGCGCCTCGTCGCCATCGTCCGCGACGAGATCGCGGCCGTCCGCCGCAACGTTCCGATCGGGCTCGGACTCTCGGGAGCGGACACCTCACGGCTGAAGGACCGTCTCGACGAGACCGCGGACTGGCCGATCGACTTCTATCTGATCGCGAGCCCCTATTACGTGCGACCCTCGCAGCGCGGCATATCAGCCCATTTCGAGGCGCTGGCCGATCATGCCGCCTGGCCGCTCGCGCTCTACAACATTCCCTATCGCTGCGCGGTCGGCATCACCAACCAGACCATGCTGCGGCTCGCGGAGCATCCCAACATCGTCGGCTTGAAGGATTGCGGCGCGAGCCGCGAGCAGTCGATCGCGCTGCTGCGTGACCGGCCGCAGGGCTTCGCCGTGCTCACCGGCGAGGATGCCAATTATTTCGAGGCGCTCAGTGATGGCGCCGATGGCGGCATCTTGCTTTCCGCGCATCTCGAGACCGCGACCTTCGCGGCCGTTCATGCCGAGCTGAAGCGCGGCAACGCCGCAGCGGCAGAGGCGCGCTGGCAGGAGGTCGCGGAGCTGACGCGCCTGCTGTTCACCGAGCCGAGCCCGGCACCGGCGAAGTACTGGTTGTGGCGGTCAGGCCTGATCGACAGCCCCGAGGTGCGCCTGCCCATGGTGGAGGTGAGCAGCGAACTCGCCGCGATGCTCGACCGCGAGATCGAGCGGCGCGTGAAGGTTGCGGCGTAACGCTCGGCGTCGCCTCTCTCCGTAACAACGGGGAGAGGCGGTGAGAGCGTCGCCTTGGTTAACCGGTCGCGAACGGGCTTCGCATCCGCCGCATGACGCATCCACGTCTCGTTTACGCAATGGCGCCTATCGTTCCCCCTCGATGTCGATCAAAAGGGGGAATGACCATGGGGCAACGCGTTCGCCCGACCGCGGCGGAAACCTTCGCGCCTTCCGATCTTTGGCAGGGAATCCTGCTGGTGTCGTCGTTCGGCTTCTGGGCCGTGATGCTCGGCCTGATGCCGGCGCTGCTGTTTCGGGTCTGGCTCGCCGGCTGAGCGGATAGTTAAGCCGGCGTCACAAATGCGCTCAAAATGCGAGCGGCGCTGCAAGCCGGAATCTTAAAATATCCTGCGTATCGTTCGTCCCCATAAGCGAAGAAATCGCGGGGGCGATCATGAATAATCAGAATGATATGGCGTCGCATTACGGCGCCACGCAGTACAGCCTTGACGACGCCGAGCGGCAGGGCTTCTCCACCGAAGACATCATCTGGGCCGTCGGCATCTGGTCGGTGATCCTGACGCTGTCGCCGGTGATCGTGTTCTACATGCTGATGGTGGCGTAACTCACCGTCAGTCCCTGAAAACGCAAAACGCGCGGGACGCCGCGCGTTTGTCGTCCGGGGAATGATTGAATGAAATTATGCCGCCTGCTTGTGCATTGCGCCGGAAGCCGACGCCGTGCCGCGAATTGCTTTCACTGAACGCTCGATTGCCGCCCAAAGTCTCGCAATTTCCTGGGCCGCACGGCTCTCGGCCTGATATTCACGCGCGCCTTCGCCGTGGCTGAGTGCCATCAACAAATCCGAACGATTGGTGATCTGACCGCCCCACACCGGAGCGCGGAACTTGGCCAGCGCCTCGCGGGCGATGGTGACGATCGGGCTCTCGGCTTCGTCGCGCTTGGCCGGCGCACCGTTGAGCACCACCGCGTAGGGCTTGCGCGCCGCGCGGCACATCTGGATGGTTTCCTGCACCGCGTTGACGTCGAACACGCCGGGACGTGCGGGGATCACCACCATGGTGGCGTTCTTGATCGCGTCGTCGACGACGGCCGACAGATTCGGCGGCGTGTCGATCAACACCCATTCATAACCGTCGCGCTTGGCCGCGGAGACGATGCCGCTGACCGAGTTCACGGCCGCCTTGATCGGCGGTTCGTTGGTGCCGCGCAGCTTGTGCCACAGCGTGAGCGAGCCCTGCGGATCCGCATCCACCAGCATCACCTGCTTGCTCGCCTTGATCTGCGCGGCGAGATGTGCAGCCAGGGTACTCTTGCCCGAGCCGCCCTTACGCGATGCAAAAACAATAACGTTCATACCTCTGGCCTCCAGATTGACCCCAGGCCGCGAAAATGAATCACCGCGCTGATTCGGGAAAGAAAAATTTGCCGGCGGGTTCCTCGCCCTCACGAAATAACAGGACATGGCGCATTTGAGTCACACTGCCTTGCGCGACGACGGACCTGAACAGTCATCAATCGCTGTGCACGCGGGCAATCTGTAATGTTTTCGATGCAATCGCGCGGAAAAGTCAGGGCTACAACCTCGCCGCGCAAATCCTTACGGCCGCCTTTTTCATCGCAGACGCGCCATCGCTGCGCGCCGTGCGCTAGCGGCGCGAACAAAACGAGTCCGGTGGCTGTCCTGTGGCTGGTGTGCCCCTCTGTCATTTTGACGCAAGGGGCGTGCGGAGGTTTCAGGCAGGGAACGCGGCGCTAGCCGTCGTCGGTCTTTTTCTTCTTGGCCTTCGGCTTGGTCTTCTTGGCGGCGACCGGCTTGATGTTGGTCGGCCTACCGGCGCGGACCTCGCCCGGCTCCGGCCCGTGGCGGAAGAACACCGCGCATTGCGGCGACAGCTGCGCCTTCTTCTGGATCATGCAGGCGGTGATGGCATCGACGTTGGGAACGAACTCGCCGCACAGCCGCATCGCATCCGGCGTACAGGCCTGCTGCTCCTCGGGCGTGTAGGCAAGGGCCTTGCCCGGCAGGACCAGAGCGGCGAGCGCGAGGCTGGCGGCGGCCAAGGACGTCGTGACGCGAGATACCGGCATCGAACCCCCCAAATGACGAGTCGGAGGCGAGTGTGGGTGAATGGGCGTGCGTTGGCAACGAGGGCGGAGGCGAAAGGTCGGACCTGTGCGGTCTCGGCAACAGGGAGGGGAGCCGCAGGTCCGGCCGCCAATCCGCAAAACAACCCCATGCACAGTAGCCAAGCCGCGACGTCTGCTCCGCAATCGGAAAAATTAGGATTTGTCGAATTCGAATTTGACTCGTCGGGCAAAACAGGGGCATCATGTCAGCCTCAACGACGCGTGGGTGGTCGGCTGGTCTGCTGCGCCGGGTCAAGAAAAATCAGCTGGAGTGGAGGCGATCGCATGGAGGGGAATGGGGCGGAGCTGCCGCTGTCGGGGGTGACGGTGGTCTCGCTGGAGCAAGCGATCGCGGCGCCGCTCGCCAGCCGGCACCTTGCGGACTGGGGAGCCCGGGTCATCAAGATCGAGCGGCCGAGCCCCGGCGATTTCTGCCGCGACTACGACCATGTCATGAACGGCATGTCGAGCCAGTTCGTCTGGACCAACCGGTCGAAGGAGAGTCTGGCCATCGACATCAAGAGCGAGGCCGGCCGCAAGGTGCTCGACGCTCTTTTGCCGCGGGCCGACGTGTTCATCCAGAACCTGGCGCCCGGCGCGGCGGAGCGGCTTGGCCTCGATGCCGCCGCGCTGCTGCGCAAATATCCTGGCATCATCGCCTGCGACGTCTCGGGCTATGGCAGCGGCGGCCCCTACAGCGACAAGAAAGCCTATGACCTGCTGGTGCAATGCGAGGCCGGCGTGCTCGCCGTGAACGGCACCGAGGCCGAGCCCGCCAAGGTCGGGCTTTCCGTGGTCGATATCGCCACCGGCATGTACATCCTCAACGGCGTGCTGATGGCGCTGTATCGCCGCGAGCGAACCGGCAAGGGCACCGCCTTCCAGGCTTCGCTGTTCGACTCCATCACCGACTGGATGAGCTATCCCGCCTTCTACACGCGCAGCACGGGACGGCCGCTGCCGCGAACCGGAGCAAGGCACGCCACCATCGCGCCCTATGGCCCGTTCCAAGTCGGCGACGGCTCTACGATCTTCTTCGGCATCCAGAACGACCGGGAATGGCGCGCGCTGTGCCGCATCGTTCTCGGCGACGAGGGCCTCGCCGACGATCCGAGTTTCCGCACGAATCCGCTGCGCATGCAGAACCGCGACGCGCTGCAGGTCCATATCGAACAGCGCTTTGCTTCCCTGACGGGCGACGAGGTGCTGCGGCTGCTCGATGCGGCCTCGATCGCCAACGCGCATCTGAATTCGGTCGAGGCTTTCCTCGCGCACGAACAGCTCCACGCCCGATCGCGCGTGCAGACGGTCGGCTCGCCCTGCGGGCCGGTGATGAGCTTCCTGCCCGCCCTCACCATTCCGGGGCTCACCCCAAGGATGGATCCTGTCCCTGATGTCGGAGAGCACAATGACGCCATCCTCGCCGAACTCGGCCTGACGAAAGGAAGCTAGAAATGGTCCGTGCTCGGCCGACGCGGGCTTACCTGGCCGTTCCCGCCCACCGCGCCCGCCTGGTCGAGAAGGCCGCCGCTTCGGCGGCCGACGCGGTGTTCATGGATCTCGAGGATGCCGTGCCGCCGTCCGAGAAGGCCGCCGCACTGGACGAAGCGGTGCGGTCGCTCTCCACGCTCGATTGGGGCACCAAGACCGTCGCCGTCAGGCTCAATGCGATCGACAGCGCCTTCATCGATCAAGAAATCCGCGCGCTCGCGTCGCTGGCGAGGCTGGATGCGGTGATCGTGCCGAAGGCGGAGCGTGCGAGTGATGTCTGCTCGATCGCCGATCGGCTGCGGGCCGCGGGCGCGGATCGGCCCGCGCCGGTCGCGCTGGAATTGCTGATCGAGACGGCGCTGGGGCTCGTCAATGTCGACGCGCTGGCCGCATCGCACGAGAGCGTCCGAGCCTTACATCTCGGCGTCGGCGATTTCGCCGCCTCGATCGGCGCACGCTGCTCCGACGTCGGCATCTCGCCGGACGGCTACCGCCAGACCGGAACGGCGCAAACCGGCTACGCCTCCGCGCCGCTCGACCTGTTCGCCTATCCCATGATGCGCGTGCTGGTGGCGGCGCGCGCGTTTGGCCTCCGCGCCATCGACGGTCCGTGCGGCGCGTTCCGCGATGCCAGGTTGACCGAAAGCACCGCGCAGAAGGCCGCCGCGATGGGTTTCGACGGCAAGCAGGTGATCCACCCCGACCAGATCGAACCGACCTTGCGTGCGTTCATGCCGTCCGACGCCGAGCTGGCCCAGGCGCGGCGGATCCTCGAGGCCATGGCGCAGGCCGAAGCGCAGGGACAGGGCGCGGTGACCCTCGACGGCAAGATGATCGATTACGCCAATGTGCGCATGGCGCGCAGGATCATCGAGCTGGGGTCCTAGCGCGCATGGCCACGCTCCTGATCGTCGCGCCGGTGTTTGCGCTGATCGCGGCCGGCTATGCCTCGGTGCTGTTTCGCTTCGTCTCCGAGGGCGCGCACAAGGGCATCTCCGAATTCGCCTTCAGTATCGCGATCCCCGCGCTGTTGTTTCGCACCATCGTGGTGTCGGAATTCCCTGATGTCAGTCCGTGGCACATGTGGGGCGCCTATTACGGCGCGCTGGCGCTGACCTGGATGGCGGCGCTTGTCATCTCCGCCCTGCTCCGCGAGCGCCGCGAGGAGCGCGAGGACGGCGTCGTGTTCGCGATCGGCTCGGTCTACGGCAACATCGTGATGCTCGGCATTCCCCTGGTGCTCTCGGCGCTCGGCAACGAGGCCGCGGGGCCGATGTCGCTGATCCTGTCGGTGAACACGCCGCTGCTGTGGCTCTGCGGCATCTTGCAGATGGAGCTCGTCAGCCGCAAAGGAACGGGCTCGCCTCTCGCGGTGCTGCGCCCGGTGCTCGCCGATCTCGTGCGCAATCCCTTGATGCTGGGGATCGGCTTCGGCGTGATCTGGCGCTTCACCGGCCTCGGCCTTACCCCAGTCGTCGACAGGACGATCGAGCTCTTGGCGCAGGCGGGATCGCCGGCCGCGCTGATCGCGCTCGGCATCAATCTGTTTCGCTTCGAGGTGAAAGGCGAGATGGGAAGCGTCGCCGTGATGTGCGCGCTCAAGCTGCTCGCTATGCCGGCCACCGCTTATCTGCTGGCAAGGCTGCTGGGTCTGCCGCCGGTCGCGAGCGGCGTCATCGTGCTGTTCGCGGCGATGCCGACCGGCGCCAACGCCTACATCTTTGCCGCACAATATCAGCGGCTGGTGAACCCGGTGTCCGGCGCGGTGGCGCTGGGGACGCTGCTGGCGGCGCTGACGCTGCCTGTGGTGGTATGCTGGTGGCGGGGGTGAGGTAGATCGGCCCGCCGCTCGCGGAACTGCGTACTGTTGTCATCAATCTTTAGCTTCCGTAATTCTGCGGGTGCGAAGTCTGCAACACCCGCCGGTCACGCGATCGCCGTTTTGATCTGTCTCAATTCGACTGGGACAGCCGTGATACGGTGGCTCCAGTGATCACCCCAGGCAAATATTCCGTTTGGTTCAAAACGCCGGTCGGCGAAGGCGCCGGCGTGGTCGAGTTTGGTCCTGACGGGAACCTCGGCGGCGGCGACGATACGTTTGCCTATGCGGGACACTGGACGCAGCAGGGAGAGCACTTCAAAGCCACCCTGTCCGCCAAGCGCGTGGTCGCGGGCCCGCCCGGCGTGTTCGGACTGGACGAGATCGACGTGGTCGTATCGGGGCGGTCGGTCGATGGCACGTCGACGGCGTGCACGGGGTTTGCGAAGCAGGCGCCGGGGTTGAGGCTTGAGGTGGAACTGGTACGGATTGTGCGGGAGGGATGACGGCCGTCGCTGTGTTGTTGGCTAGCCAGTACTTAATCGCATGCGCTTTGCAGGATTAGCACTTTCGCGCACAGCCATCGCAATTTCCGCATTCGTGTGGCAGACCACCACCGGGAGCGGAGCAGGTCATGGCACAGAACATCTACGACAATCCGGATTTCTTCTCAGCTTACAGCCAGCTTCCACGCCAAGTGCACGGCCTCGACGGCGCACCCGAATGGCCAGCCCTACGCGGCATGTTTCCCGACATGGCCGGCAGGCGCGCCATCGATCTCGGCTGCGGGTTCGGCTGGGCCTCACGTTGGCTGCGTGAGAATGGCGCCAGGACGGTCCTGGGCGTCGATCTCTCCGAGACCATGATTGCCCGGGCACGGCAGGCCACCGGGGATCCTGCTATCGAGTATCGCATTGCTGATATCGAGACGATCGAGCTTCCTGAAGCGGCCTTCGATTTCGCTTTCAGCTCCCTCACGCTCCACTACGTCAGCGACTTCGCGCGGCTCGCGCGAATGCTCAGTCGTTCTCTGACCACAGGCAGCCATTTCATCTTCTCGATCGAGCATCCGATCTTCATGGCCGCGCGCCATCCCCACTGGATCGTGGATGAAGACGGGCGAAAGACGTGGCCGGTTAATCGCTACGCGATCGAGGGAGAGCGCCGCACCGACTGGTTGGCGAAAGACGTCCTGAAGTATCACCGCAAGATCGCGACGACGCTGACCACGCTGATCCGCGCCGGGTTTACTATTGAAGTCGTCGATGAGTTCGCGCCCTCGGCGCAGCAGATCAGGGAGAATCCGGCGCTGGAAGAAGAGGTGGAACGACCAATGATGCTGCTTGTGTCGGTGCGACGGTAGCAGCATGGGAAGGTTCGGATCGCCCCCACCGCGAGCTTGTGCACTGTAACCGTAATATATAGTTCCCATTCGTCGATGGACGAGGCGTTGTCGCTACGCGGCTTGCCTCTCAATGTAAATCAAACCTGCTCGCCGAAGAGCGTCATCCGAACCCGAGCCCCAAAATTTTATGATCTCAAACTCCCTCCGCGCTCGTGAACCGGTGTACATGCTCAGATCGAGCATGTAGGCATCGAACGCTCTACCAACTCGACCACGATCTCGAACAGTAACGCGCAGCTTGGCACGATGAAGGTATTTGAGATCAACGAGTTCATTGATGGTCTCGGTCTCAGGTGTGGTCAGGTCTTTCTCGACCAGAATGCAGTTTGCATTATTGTCTATGCAGAAATCGACAATCTTGCGGAATACACCCTGCAAGCGATCACGGTCCTCAGTTGTGCCAGTGTCTCTTGTGAAATCCTCCTCTTTGAACGCTCCTTGCTGCCCCGCCGCACGGTTGACATCCTCGACACCGACCTTCGGACCGCGCGCATCTTTACCTCCAAGTAGTCGCTCGCGCGCGACTTGGATAGATTTGCTGAACATCGTAAGGAAGTCGCGGGCAACGCCACCGCTAGCCAAAACCAACCGATCGCGAGCTCCGTCTGCCATTATGTCTGATAGCGAAACGGATGCTTCGGTCGCAAATTGACCAAGGACCTTCAGCAAGAAAGCCTTGGTCACTTCATATCGCTCAAGGGTAACGTCGAGATCGACTTCATCTGCATCGTCGCCCAACTTCATACCTAACGGCGGATGACCATGCACATACCATCGTGAGCGGTGCCTAATTGTCCCAACCTTCAGCCAAAGGTTGGTCCCTTTCGCAATCCTGTGAAAATAATCTACGACGTTGGCCTGATCTTCCAACCGTAGATGGTAGAGGTCGTCAAGCAGTAGATAGGATGGACCGCCCGCTAACGTAGAGAGTCTCACGAAGAGCTGCTGATAGTTCATTATGTGCCGATGAAGCACTTCGATTTTTCTGGACGAATACTCGCTTTGCAATTCCGATCGCGCCTTGTCGCTTTGCGAAGCTGAAAGCTCCGATCCAACAGGCAGGACCTTTCCGGAGATGCTGCCTTTCACGTCATCTGAGCTTTCGGCTCCTTTAGTAGCTTTGAATTTCACTTCCTCTGCGGTATGCAGCAGATGTTCGAGCTCTTTGATAACTTTGCCGAATTCAACCGATAACGCTTTGGTTTCGACCCGGTTGAAGCCGGGCCGGTTTGGAACGGAGCCAAATAGCTTCTTCCAGAAGCTTGTCTTCGTTGAAGGGTTTGTAGCAGCAGTATCGAGCCAAGATTGAAACTCGGAGAAGCTCTTTATAAGGACACTCAGCAAGACGTCAGGGTAGCTGTGCTGCTTAAAAGTCTCGAGATCGACCACGCGATGGGAGTGCGATCCAGCGTCAGGTCTGCGCGAATTTTCTGTAAGAGGCTGGATTTGCCAGAGCCGCGTCGACCAAATATTATGTTGTGCCGCTTGCTTTTTGCCTTTGTGAGAACACCAGGCGTGGGCTCGACAAAATGTCGTACGCCTTCGCGGCTGGCGCGGACTGACTCATCCACAAGCTGGCTCAGCCGTTCCACGGCCGGGGAATCCAAAATTGCTTCGTGCGACAATCGAGTAACGCCCCATGTTGAAAATATGAGCGATACAACCTTAACGAAAGATAACGGATCCTTCCACTAGACTTACTTATGCGTTGCGGTTCGGTGGATAAGGCACCCGAGCGCACGAAGCAGCCAGCGAACGCTCTTGAGTACGATTCCGCTGGTACAGTTGGGTGGGCTCGAACCACCGACCTCCTGTTCCACAGACAGGCGCTCTAACCAACTGAGCTACAACTGCATCCTTGCGAGCCGCGCCTTCGGGCTGGCTTTGAAGGACCAGCGACCGAGGGTGAGACGGCACTGTTCCCATTTTGGGAATTTCTATTGATCCCATTTTGGGAAGGTGCTATGGCAATGAACGTAATCGCCAGGAAGGGCCTCAAGGATTTCTGGGAGCGATATCCAGATGCCGAAAAACCTCTCAGCACCTGGTATCAAATCGTGTCCAAGGGGACTTGGGGCTCGCCCGCGGATTTGAAGAGGGCGTTTGGAGCCAATGTCGACTTCGTCGGAGACAGCAGAGCCATCTTCGATATAGGTGGAAATAAATACCGCCTCATCGTTCACTTTGCGTATCTGCACAAAGCCGCCCTCATCAAGTTCGTCGGTACGCACAAAGACTACGACAAGATCAATGCGGAGACGGTGTGATGATGGATGTTCGGCCTCTCCATAACGAAGACGACTACATCTGGGCGACTGGCGAGATCACGCGTTATTTCGAGGCTCAGCCCGCAATCGGCACGCCCGAGAGCGACAGGTTCGAGGTGCTCGCAACGCTCGTCCGGGCGTACGAAGACACGCACTTCGAAATTCCACATGTCGATCCAGTGGAGGTCCTGGAGTTCGCGATCCACTCCATGGGAAAAACTCAGGCCGGCCTGAGCGAACTCATCGGACGCAATCGCGCGTCCGAGATCCTGAATCGCGTTCGCCCGCTGACGCTCGACATGATCCGCACAATCAGCGCTGAATGGCATATCCCCATTGAGCTGCTGACTTCACCGTATGAATTGGCCAGGGCTCACGCGTAGTGATTTCCGCTACGCGCGTGCGGCCAAGCTGCCGAAAACCAGCGCAAGCTTCAGCTCAACGGCTTTTCTGAGACACAGCGCTGGTACAGTTGGGTGGGCTCGAACCACCGACCTCCTGTTCCACAGACAGGCGCTCTAACCAACTGAGCTACAACTGCATCCTTGCGAGCCGCGCCTTGGATGGCCTGAAAAGGCCTGATGCCGAGGGGGCTGGACGGGGCGGAAACTAGGTGCAACGGGGGTTTTTGGCAAGGCCGCAGAGGGCGTTATTTGCCTCCAAAAGCGCGATGAAAATCGCGGGATTCGAGCGGCTGGCGGTGGTTTACCTCGTGGGACCTGAACCCCTCACCCGGATCCCGCCGGACGATGCTTCGCATCGCCGGGGCCGTGCCGACCTCTCCCTTTGGGAGGGGTGAAGAAAGAAAAAACCCGGGCTGGTGGGCCCGGGTTTCCTGATTGGGTCGATCCGCCGGTTTGATCAGGCGGCGGGATTGTAGAGCTTGGAGGCGCCGGCCTTGATCGGCTCGGCGGTCTCGGCGGCGACGCGCTGGGTCAGCTCGACGAGCTCCTTGGCCTGGGCCTGGAAGGTCTCGAGCTGGGTCTTGGCGTGGCCGGTCCAGAGCTGGAAGGCGTCGGTCGGCGATTTGGTGCCGAGCAGCTCCTGGGCGAAGTCGAGGTGCGCCGTGGTGTTGGCCTTGGCGAATTCCATCAGCTTGGCGGTGTACTCGCTCACGCCCTTGCTCGCCGAGGCGAACACGGCCTCGACGGTGCCGTTGTGGGTTTCGGCGGCGTCCTTGAACTTGGCGTAGGTCTCGCGGGCCTGCGACACGCCCTTTTCGGCGAACGCACGCATCTGCTCGGGAACCTCGAACGGGATGATCGAGGCAGAAAACGGATCAGTCGCACCTGTCATGGTTGGTCCCTCTCGATAATGAAAAAATGGAGTGAGCCTTCTGGCGCGCCCGCCGGCCCAATCGGGGGCCATTTCTTGTTACGAGGTGGCGGGTACGAAAGACTGGATACGCAAAACAAACGAGATGTCTCGTCCAGCGCCCAGCAATATCGCTGCCTAACATGTCAACATTGTGCAGCGCAATGCATGCGCGGGGTGCGTTGCGATAATTTAATCTCAAGGCGAGGTTCCTGCGGCGGGGAACCGGGGGTTGCGGGATCTCGCTTGCGGGCCGGACTCCATTAAGCGGCAGCGACCGGCCAAAGCACCCACTCTTTCCGTTTCCCTCCCCCCTTGTGGGGTCCGAGGCGAGCGAAGCTCGCTCTCGAGGTCAGGGAGGGGGGCCCACACGGGGATTCTCTCGGTTGGCCTGCTACGTTCTATCCATCGACAACGGATACCGATTGCTGGGCCACCCCTCTCCCTAGCCCTCCCCCACAAGGGGGGAGGGAACGCACCCTTGTTGGGGCGCGAGGATTGCCCCCGTCAGCTTCAATGTTTCGCCTTGGTCGCATCGATCGCGGCGCGGCTGACGATACATCACCTCGGTAACGTCCTTGGCGTGGAGCAGCGACTGAGCGTCGGGCGCGCCCCGCGGATTCCTGCGGATGCAGCGGTCGCGCGGCTTGCGGGTTCGGCCACATTAAGGTTATCGCGGCATTGGGACACCCCTCATAGGCTGGGCCGTGGACCTGCCCGCGCCCACGGGCGATACTAACCCTTTCTTAAGGCTGCCATTCCGGTCAGCCCGGCGTGACGCGTGACAGCGAGACCTGAAGCCTTCCCGATGACCAATTCGGATTTCCAGTTGCGAGGCGTCGGCGATCCCAGGCTGTCCGTGCATGCGACCTCACCCCTGCCGGCCTGGCTGTGGTCGCCCGACGGCACGCGGGTGCTGTGGGCCAATCCGGTCGGCGCGACATTCTTCGGCGCGGCGCATGCGGCTGCGCTTGCGCAAAAGACCTTCGGCCCCGCCGACGTCCATCGCCGCCAGGTCGCCCGGCTCGGTCGCCTTCTGTCCGCGAGCGGCGCCGCCAGGCTGGAGCGGTTGCGCGGCTTCGGTGCGAAGTTAGGTGCGCTGATGACCTGCGCCTGCGCACGGCTCTCCTTTGCCGACGGGAGCGAAGGCGTGCTGGTCACCGCGATGGATGCAGCCGCGCGCAGCATGCCGCTGGTCGAGCGGCTGCATCGCCTGGTCGACGGTGCTGACGTGCCGATGGCGGCGTTCGCGCCAGATGGCATGTTCGCCGGCGCCAGCGAGGCGGCACGCGCCCTGCTCGGCTTTCGCGATCTCGGCGACGCCGGGCTCGAGCAGGCGCGCAGCGACGCACTGAGCAAAGGCCGCGTCGAGATGCCGATCGGCATCGGCAAGATGGTGCTGCAACGGGTCGGCGCCGGCGCCGATGTCGGTCTGGTCGCGCTGATCGAGCCCGCGGTGGCGCAGGCTGCCGAGAGCGTGCCCGAGGCTGCGCCCGATGCGCCGCCCGAGCCGGCGCAACAGGAGATGCCAGCGGCGGACGCGCATGATTCCGGGATCGCGTTGTTCGACCCGTTCGCTGAGCCGGCCGAGACGCCCGCGCCCACCGAGACGCCGGTCCCCACAGAGACGCCGCCACCCGAACCGGCAGTCGAAACGGTAGCGGAAACGCCGGTTGAAAACCCGCCTGAAGCCATCGTGCCGCCGCAAGCTGCGCCGATCACCTCACCCATGGTCGAGCCGCAGCCCCGAGCGGAGACACCGCGCCAGCATCCGCTGCGTTTCCTCTGGCAGATGGATGCGGAGGGGCGCTTTGTGCTGGCTCCGGGCGAATTCATCCGCCTGATCGGCGCGCACACCGCCGCCCGCTTCGGCCGGCCCTGGCGCGAGATATCGGAGGAATTTGCGCTCGACCCCGACGGGCGCGTCGCGCAGGCGCTCGCCAGCCACGACACCTGGGCTGGCATCACCGTGAACTGGCCGGCCGACGGCGGCGAACATCTGGCGGTCGAGCTGGCCGGCCTGCCGGTCTACGACAGCGTGCGCAACTTTGCCGGCTTCAAGGGTTTTGGCGTCTGCCGCGATCTCGATGCGCTCAACCGGCTCGATGCGCTCCGGCGGTTTGAGCTGCTCGCCGGTGAGCACGGCCCTGCCGAGGATGTGGTCGAGCCCGAAACCGAAGCACCTGCGGTCGAGGCATCGCCGCCGCCGGAGCCTGAACCGCCGACTGCAATTGAGCCCGAACCGCCCGCACTCTTCACCGAAGCGAATTCACACCCAACCGAGCCGGAAACATCAGTGGAAACGCCTCCAAATGTCGTGCCGTTCCGCGCACCCGGTGATCTCAAGTCACAAACCGACCAGAGACCGCCGACGCTGACGCCGGTCGAGAACAGCGCGTTCAACGAGCTGGCGCGGCAATTGTCCGAGCGGCTCGAACGCGAGCGCGAGCAGATGGCCTCCGTCGCGGCCGAGCCGCCGGCGGACGAGATCGCGCCTGAAGCGGTGATGCCGCGTGATGCGGTCATCACGGAGCCCGCGATCTCGGAGCTCGCCGCGCCGCCCGCCGCCGCGGCCGAATGGCTGACTGAGCCGGCGCCGCCCGCGCGCGGCGACAGCGCCCGCGACCGGACGCTGCTCGATCTGATGCCGACGGGCATCCTGATCTACCGGCTCGATCGCCTGCTCTACGCCAACCCCGCCTTCCTCGCGCGCATGGGCTATGCCGATCTCGCCGCGCTGGAAGAGGCCGGCGGGCTCGATGCGCTCTATGTCGAGCCGGGTGTTTCCGCGGCCAGCAGCACGTCGCAATCGGGCACGCCGGTGACGATCAGCGCGACCGTCGCTGACGGCGAAGCGCCGCTGGCGACCACGGATGCGCATCTGCACACGATCGACTGGAACGGCGAAAGCGCGCACGCGCTGATCTGCGCGCTGCCGCAAGTAGCGCCCGTCGTCGTGGCGCCGGTGGCTGCGCCGCCAGTCGCCGCCGAGACCGAGGTCGACGAGCCCGTCATCTTCGCGCCCGAGCCGGAGGCGGGCGAAGCCGAGGCGGAAGATCTCGCCGCGATCCTCGACACCACGGCCGAGGGCATCGTGATGTTCGATGCCGAAGGCAACATCCACGCCTGCAACCGCAGCGCCGAGGCGCTGTTCGGCTATGACGGCGAGGCGCTGCTGCAGCAGAATTTGCTGACGCTGTTCGCGCCCGAGAGCCAGCAGGTCGTGATGGATTATCTCAACAGCATCAGGAGCCAGGACATCGCGAGCCTGCTCGACCACGGCCGCGAGGTGCTGGGCCGCGAAATGAAGGGCGGCGTGCTGCCGCTCGCCATGATCATGGGCCGCACGCGGCCCGACGGCCCGAACTTCTTCGCCGTGTTCCGCGACCTGTCACACGCGAAGAAGGGCGAGAGCGAGCTGACGCAGGCGCGACGCATGGTCGACGGCGCGGCGAATGCCAAGGCCGACATGCTGGCGCGGATCAGCCACGAGATCCGCACGCCGCTCAACGCCATCATCGGCTTTGCCGAGGTGATGATCTCCGAACGCTTCGGCGCGCTCGGCAACGAGCGCTACGGCGAATACATGAAGGACATCCGCGCCTCCGGCGAGCGGGTGATCACCATCATCGACGATCTGCTCGAGCTGTCGCGGATCGAGACCGGCAAGCTCGATCTGAATTTTGCCAATGTGAATCTCAACGACCTGGTCGAAGCCTGCGTCACCGTGATGCAGCCGCAGGCCAATCGCGAGCGCATCATCATCCGCACCTCGCTCGCGCATGCGCTGCCGCAGGTGACGGCGGATGCGCGCGCGCTGCGTCAGGTGACGATGAATCTGATCTCGAACTCCATCAAACTGGCGAGTGCCGGCGGCCAAGTCATCGTCTCCACCGCGCTCAACGACCGCGGCGAGATCGCGCTTCGCATCCGCGACACCGGCCACGGCCTCAGCGAGACGGAAGTCGCCGCCGCCATGGAGCCGTTCCGCACCCCGCCGCCGGGCGACGCCGCCGACAGTTCCGCGCTCAGCCTGTCGCTGACCAAGGCGCTGGTCGAAGCCAACCGCGCCCAGTTCAACATCAAGAACGCCGGCCAGGGCACGCTGATCGAGGTGACGTTCGCGCCGGTGACGGCAAGGGCGTAGCAAGAACCTAGCGCTTCGCCGGCGGGCCGCTCTTGTTGCCGGGCAGGCCCTTGATGTTCGACGGGTCCTGCTCCTGCACGGTGGGATTCTGCGTGGCCGCGCCGACGGTTCCCGACTTCGCGGGCGGACCGTTCTTGTTGCCGGGCGCTCCCGCGATTCCGGCGCCTGAATTCTGCGCGCTGGGCGATGTGGCAGCACCACTGGTCTTGTCAGCGCTGCGGTCTCCCGGCATGGACGTCGCCGCACCCGGCTTGTCCTGGTCTCCGACATAGCCCGAGGCGCCGGAATTCTGCGTCTTGATGCCCTTGTCGGCCTCGTTCTGCACGTTCTGGTTCTGCGCCATCGCCGGCCCGGCCAGCAGCGGAGCCGTCAGAAGGATAGCTGCCATTATCGTCCGCATGAGCGTTCTCCTCGACCTCGCCCCGTCGCGCTTAACGCCCGGCGACGCAAAGATTTCCGAGCCGACGCGAATAAGCTTGGCGCCTATGCCGCGCGCACCGTCTCCAGGAACTTGCCGACCTCGAACTTGAGGCGGTTGCTGTCGCCGGACAGGGATTTCGCCGCCGACAGCACCTGCGTCGACGCCGAGCCGGTCTCGACCGCGCCCTGCCTGACATTGCTGATATTGGCGCTGACCTGCGTGGTGCCGGCCGCCGCGCTCTGGACGTTGCGCGAGATCTCGCTGGTCGCGGCGCCCTGCTGTTCGACGGCGGATGCGATGGTGGACGAGATCTCGGACAGGCGCTCGATCGTGCCGCCGATCGTCCTGATCGCGCCGACGGACTCGTTGGTGGCGCCCTGGATGCTCGCGATCTGCTGACCGATCTCGCCGGTCGCCTTCGCGGTCTGCTCGGCCAGCGCCTTGACCTCGGACGCGACCACGGCGAAGCCGCGCCCCGCCTCGCCGGCGCGCGCGGCCTCGATGGTGGCGTTGAGCGCCAGAAGGTTGGTCTGGCCGGCGATGGCGTTGATGAGCTCGACCACGTCGCCGATCCGCGCGGCCGCCCTCGACAATTCGCCGACGCGATCGTTGGTCTGGCCCGCCTGGCTGACGGCCTCGCCGGCGATGCGCGCGGACGCCTGCACCTGGCGGCTGATCTCGTTGACGGAAGCGGTCAGCTCTTCCGCCGCCGATGCCACCGACTGCACGTTGGTGGCGGCCTCTTCCGAGGCGGCCTCGACCAGCGTGGCAAGCTCGGTCGACCGGCCCGCGGTCGAGGTCAGCGAGGTCGCCGACGCCTCGAGTTCGGTGGCAGCGGAGGACACAGTCTCGACGATCTCGCCGATGGCGCCCTCGAAATCGTCGGCCATCCTGATCATGTCGGCGCGGCGGCGCTCGGCGGCGAGCCTGTCCTGTCTGATCTTCTCTTCGGCTTCCTCGCGCGCCTTCTGCTCGGCGTTGATCTTGAACGTCTCGACGGCCTGCGCGATCTCGCCGATCTCGTCAGGGCGGCCGAGGCCGGGCAGCACGATGGCGAAATTGCCCTTGGCCAGCTCGATCATCGCCGCCCGCATCAAAGCGAGCGGTTGCGAGACCGAGCGGCCGATGAAGACACCGAGACCCAGCACGGCACAGGCGATGAGCGCGATCGCCACCGCGATCCAGAACTGGATGCTGGCGCGCTCGGTCTCGTTGAGCCGGTCGGCCTCGACGCGCATGCCTTCGACCGATTGCGAGACCTGCTCGATGACGGGCTCGACCGCCGCGAACGCTTCCGACATCGCCTTCAATTCCGTCGCAAGCTTGAGCGCCGTCTCCATCCAGGCGGAGAAGTCGCGTTGATAGTCCGATAGCTTCGCGCGCAGCTCGGCCTTGGCGGCCTCGGGAACGGCGGCGGCGTCGACGGTACTTGCGAATTCCGACGCGCGCTTCTTCATCTCGCCGCCGTATTTGGCATCGCGACGCAGCATGAAATCCTTCTCGTGCCGGCGCATCATCAGCATGATCACCTTGAGCGGCGCATCATGCAGCTGATCCACCTTGCTCTCGATGTCGTGGACGGAAGCGCGCAGGCGTCCCTCGAGGCCTGAATTCTCGTCGAGACCGAGACGCTGCCGCTGCTCCACCACCGCGTCGAAGCGGGCTTGATAGGTCTTCAGCGACGACTTCATCGCGTCGATCTTCTGCACCAGCTCGACTTTGCCGAGGGCCGCAATCCTGTCGCGAAGCTTCTCGATGTCGAGGGCAACCTGGTTGCCGATCTCGATCTGGCGCTGGACCTTGCCTGCATCGTTGCGCAGCAGGAAATCCTTTTCGGCGCGGCGGCCTTCGAGCACCTCGACCGCGATCCGCCCGTTCAGCTCGGAGATCCCGCGCGCATTCTCGGCGACGGCGCGCGACAGGCCCATCGCCCGCTCGCCGTAGAGATGAATACCGCCGATAAGGAGGACACCGGCGAGGCCGATGACGCCGATCGCCGTGATCTTGTGGGTGAGACGAAGAGAGAGGAGCCGCATCTTGGTCGCCAAGCCAGTTGGGATGGATGCGGTTGATGAGACGCTAACCCGTAAAAGCTTCCGTTAATTTGCGGACACGTACTAATACGTGTATTCCGCCACAAATACTCCCTTTATGCACGGCGGCGTGCACAAGAGTGGTCGCATGAAAAAACACGGCGCTCATCGCGCCGTGTTCCCATCTTGAAAGGTCCGGTGAGGCAATCGCCTCAGCTGTAGATCTCGAACAGGCCGGCGCCGCCCTGGCCGCCGCCGATGCACATGGTCACGACGCCCCACTTCGCCTTGCGGCGCGCGCCTTCCTGGAGGAGGTGGCCGGTGAGGCGGGCACCGGTCATGCCGAACGGATGGCCGATCGCGATCGAGCCGCCGTTGACGTTGTACTTGGCCGGATCGATGCCGAGCTTGTCGCGCGAATAGAGGCACTGGCTGGCGAAGGCTTCGTTGAGCTCCCAGAGGTCGATGTCGTCGATCTTCAGGCCGTGACGCTTGAGCAGCTTCGGCACCGCGAAGATCGGACCGATGCCCATCTCGTCGGGCTCGCAGCCCGCCGCCGCCCAGGCGACGAAGCGGCCGAGCGGCTTGAGGCCGCGCTTCTCCGCGTCCTTGGCCTCCATCAGCACCACGGCCGCGGCGCCGTCGGAGAGCTGGCTGGCATTGCCGGCGGTGACGAATTTGCCCGGGCCCTTCACCGGCTCGAGCTTTGCCAAGCCTTCCAGCGTGGTCTCGGGGCGGTTGCATTCGTCGCGATCGACGACATAGTCGACGATGCTCTCGGCCTTGGTCGCCTTGTCGACGACCTTCATCTTGGTCTTCATCGGGACGATCTCGTCCTTGAACTTGCCGGCCTGCTGCGCGGCCGCCATGCGCCGCTGCGATTCCAGCGAATATTCATCCTGGTATTCGCGGCTGAGCTTGTAGCGCTCGGCGACGATGTCGGCGGTGTCGATCATCGCCATGAAGATGTCGGGCGCGGTCTTGAGCAGGTCCGGATCGACAGCTTCCTTGGGCAGAGGCCCGCCGGGAATCGAGATGCTCTCGACGCCGCCGGCAACGATGCAATCGGCGCCGTCGGAGCGGATCGAGTTCGCGGCCATCGCGATGGTCTGCAGCCCCGAGGAGCAGAAGCGGTTCACCGAGACGCCACCGGTCGACTTCGGCAGGCCCGCGAGCAGCGCCGCCTGGCGGCCAATGTTCGGCGCGCCATGGGCGCAATTGCCGAGATAGCAGTCCTCGACATAATCCTTCTCGACGCCGGCGCGGTCCACCGCATGATGAATGGCGTGCGCCGCGAGCGACATCGGCGGCGTGATGTTGAACCCGCCGCGGCCGGATTTCGCCAGGCCCGTGCGCGCATAGGAAACGATGACAGCTTCACGCATTGTTTTCTCCCTTGTCGAATGTCTTGAACGGAGCGTTCTGGCGCCATTGGTACACTGAGATAGCCGGCTGCGGAAAACAAAAACGCCGCCTCCGATGAAGGAGACGGCGTTGTTCCGCGGGTCGGAATATATCGGCGACAGGCAATACGGAATCCCGCTCTGCCGGCTCGCTGTGTCACCTCTCCCTTCGGGAGAGGTGAAGGATCAGAACGTCAGCGCCTTGACCTGCTTGACCTGCGGCAGGGTCGCCACCTTGGCGAGCAGGTCGGCCGGCACCGCGCCGTCGACCTCGACCAGGGCAATGGCATCGCTGCCGGGCGCGACGCGGCCGAGATGGAAGGTCGCGATGTTGAGCTTGGCGTCGCCCAAGAGGCTCGCGAACTTTCCGATGAAGCCCGGCTTGTCCTCGTTGGTGACATAGATCATCGACTTGCCGAACTCTGCGTCGACGCGGATGCCCTTGACGTCGACCAGCCGCGGCTTGCCGTCGTGATAGACGGTGCCGGAGACCGAGCGCTCCTGGCGTTCGGTCGCGACCGTGACGGTGATCAGGCTCTCATAGTCACTCTGCGCGGCGCGCGTCACCTCGTCCACCACCATGCCGCGCTCCTTCGCGACGACGGGCGCGGACACGACGTTGACCTCACCCAGCATCGGCCGCAACAGGCCGGAGAGCACCGCGGAAGTCAGCGCCTTGATCTTCATTTCGGCGACGTGACCCTCATAGGTGATCGTGACCTTCGAGATGCCGGTGTCGGTAAGCTGGCCGGCGAACGAGCCGAGCTTCTCGGCGAGCGTGATGAACGGTTTCAGCTTCGGCGCTTCTTCCGCGGTGATGGACGGGAAGTTGATCGCATTGGAGATCGCGCCGGAGATGAGGTAATCCGACATCTGCTCGGCGACCTGCAACGCGACGTTCTCCTGCGCTTCCGTGGTGGAAGCGCCGAGATGCGGCGTGCAGATCACGTTGGGGTGGCCGAACAGCACGTTCGAAGTCGCGGGCTCCTCGACGAAGACGTCGAAGGCGGCGCCGGCGATGTGCTTGGCGTTGAGCGCATCGACCACGGCCTGCTCGTCGACGAGACCGCCGCGGGCGCAGTTGATCAGGCGCACGCCCTTCTTCATCTTCGCGATCGCGGCCGCATCGATGATGTTCTTGGTCTTCTCGGTCAGCGGGGTGTGCAGCGTGATGAAATCGGCCCGCTTGAGCAGGTCATCGAGCTCGACCTTCTCGACGCCGATGTCCTTGGCGCGCTCCGGCGACAGGAACGGATCGAACGCGATCACCTTCATGCGCAGGCCGAGCGCGCGGTCGGCGACGATCGAGCCGATATTGCCGCAACCGACCACCCCTAACACCTTGCCGGTGATCTCGACGCCCATGAAGCGGTTCTTCTCCCACTTGCCGGCCTGGGTCGAGGCGTCGGCCTGCGGGATCTCGCGGGCGAGCGCCAGCATCAGCGTAATCGCGTGCTCGGCCGTCGTGATCGAATTGCCGAACGGCGTGTTCATCACGATGATGCCCTTGGCCGTGGCAGCCGGGATCTCGACATTGTCGACGCCGATGCCGGCGCGGCCGATCACCTTGAGGTTGGTGGCCTTCTCAAGGATCTTGGCGGTCGCCTTGGTCGCGGAGCGGATCGCAAGGCCGTCGTAATTGCCGATGATTTCGGCGAGCTTGTCCTTGTCCTTGCCGACGTTGGGCTGGAAGTCGACCTCGATGCCGCGATCCTTGAAGATCTGCACGGCAGCGGGCGAGAGCGCGTCGGAAATGAGAACTTTGGGTTTGGTCATGGGGATGTGTCCTTCACCGTCCCTAGGGGAGGATCGGCCCCAGGGGGAAAACATGAGTGACTTGGAAGCTTGTTGCTCTCCCTCTCCCCGTTCTTACGGGGAGAGGGTTGGGGTGAGGGGCAGCCACAGGCGACCTGCTCGTGCAGAGAGCTCCTCACCCGGATCGCTGCGCGACCCGGCCTCTCCCCGTAAGAACGGGGAGAGGCGAAGAACGAAAACTTATGCCGCCTTGGCGAGCTGCGCCTTGGTCTCGGCAAAGGCCCAGTCGATCCACTGCGTCAGCAGCTCGACGTCCCTGGCTTCGACCGTGGCGCCGCACCAGATGCGCAGGCCTGCCGGCGCATCCCGGTAATAGGCGAAGTCGTAGCCGGCGCCTTCCTTCTCGACGAGGGCGACCAGCTTCTTGGAGAACTCGGCCTGCGCGTCGTCCGACAGCGAGGTGATCGCCGGATCGGTGAATTTCAGGCACACCGAGGTGTTGGAGCGGATCGCGGCATCCTTGGCCAAGAAGTCGATCCAGGGCGTCTTCGCCTTCCAGTCGGCCAGCACCTTGGTGTTGGCATCGGCGCGGGCGATCAGCGCCTTGAGGCCGCCGATCGACTTGGCCCAGTTCAACGCGTCGAGATAGTCCTCAACGCAGAGCATCGACGGCGTGTTGATGGTCTCGCCGACGAAGATGCCCTCGTTGAGCTTGCCACCCTTGGTCATGCGGAAGATCTTCGGCAGCGGCCAGGCCGGCTTGTAGGTCTCGAGCCGCTCCACCGCGCGGGGCGACAGGATCAGCATACCGTGCGCGGCTTCGCCGCCGAGCGCCTTCTGCCAGGAGAAGGTGACCACGTCGAGCTTGGCCCAGTCGAGCGGTTGCGCGAACGCGGCGGAGGTCGCGTCGCAGATGGTCAGGCCTTCGCGGCTCGCGCTGATCCAGTCGGCATTCGGCACGCGCACGCCTGACGTGGTGCCGTTCCAGGTGAAGACCACGTCGCTCTTGGGATCGACCTTGGAGAGATCAGGAATTTCACCATAGCCGGCGTTCAGCTTGGTGACGTCCTTGAGCTTCAATTCCTTGACGATGTCGCTGACCCAGCCTTCGCCGAAGGATTCCCAGGCGAGTGTGGTGACGGGCCGTGCGCCGAGCAGCGACCACAGTGCCATCTCGACCGCGCCGGTATCGGATGCCGGTACGATGCCGATGCGATAATCGGCGGGCACTTCAAGCACTTCGCGCGTCAGATCGATCGCGAGCTTGAGCTTGGTCTTGCCGACCTTCGCGCGATGCGAACGGCCGAGCGCTGCGTCTTTGAGATTTTGGGCGTTCCAGCCGGGGCGCTTGGCGCAGGGGCCGGAAGAAAAATGCGGCACGGTCGGCCGCGAAGCGGGCTTCGCTACAGTCATGATCTACCCTTCCAGATAGTAAGCCTCCCGTTGGGGGGAGGTGTCCCGCCGCGGCTGATACGGGAATCGGGTAGACCAGTCAAGAAACTTCCGGCGGCTCACGGCGGAGTGAAGGTAATTCCGGCGCGATGTCAGGGCTTTCCACGGCAGCGAGCGCGTTCAGCAAGTCCGTGGCTTCGCTGATCAATTGCGCGGCACGGCGGCGACTGCCGACTTTCAAAATGCATTTGTCATTGGCCTGCACAACGTAATCGTTGCCGACCTTGATCATGGAATAGCTTGTCATCGAAATCCCCGAACCGCCCGAGCCGGGTGTCTGACGCTGCGTAGCACCGTTCGTTCCTGGTTCCACATGAAGGTCGAACGGGTAGTTTATCAGCTGTTAAGATGAACGAATGCGCGATCCGAATTTGCTGATGGCGCAACGGCCGCGGCGCACTGCCTCAAAAGCGGACAGTCATGCCGACGTGACTCGCTGTGAATCCGAGCCGCTTGTAAAAACGCTGCGCATCCGTTCTCGTCTGATGCGTCAGCAGTTCGACGAGATTGCAGCCGCGCGCCTTTGCTTCCGCCACCGCCCACCGCACCAGATGTTCGCCGATGCCGCGGCTGCGACAATCGGCGGCAACGCGGACATCCTCGAGCAGACCGCGAAGGCCGCCTTGCGAACTGATGCCTGGGAGCACCGCGAGTTGCAGGCAGCCGACCACCCTGCCCTCGCTCTCGGCAACCACGAGCGTAAGATTGGGATCGCGCTCAACCCGCTCGAACGCCTGATCATAGACGGCGGGAAGCGGATCCTCGAGGCGCTCGCGCCCGCGCCCGAGGTGATCGTCGGCGAGCATCGCCACGATCGCGGGGACATCCCCGCGGCGCGCGGGGCGGATGGTGACGGACTTATCGTTCATCAGACAACTCCAGGGCTCGGCACGAACGGCTCGACGCGAAGGGCTCGGCACGAACGGCTCGACGCGAAGGGCTCAGCGCGCCGGCGGCAGGCCGAGAAAGGCCTCGGCTTCGCCGATCCAGCGGCGAACGGCCGGATAGCGGCCGAGATCGAAGCTGCCTTCATGCGCAACGCGGGTATAGGCGAGCAGCGAGGCGTCGGCGAGCGAAACCGTCTCGCCAGTGAAGAAACGGCTCGACGCCAGATGCTGCTCCATACGATCGAGCGCCGCATAGCCGCGCTTGACCTTGTCGGGATCGAGTTCGGAGGCATCCTTGCCGAGATAGACCATCTGGAAACGGCATACCGCGATGTAGGGCTCGTGGCTGTACTGCTCCCAGAACAGCCACTCGTCCATCTTGGCGGCGGCAAAGGCGTCGTGCGGGATCAGCGCGCTGTCACGGGCGAGATAGCGGATGATGGCATTGGACTGCGCCAGCGTGCGGCCGTCGTCGAAAGCAATTGTCGGCACCTGGCCGGCGCCGTTCATCTTCAGAAATTGCGGCGTGCGCGTCTCGCCTTTGCGCGTGTCGATCTCGATCCAGCGATAGGGCAATGCGAGATGATCGCAGACCCACTTCACCTTCAGACAATTGCCCGAATTGCTGTCGCCGAAAACCTGCATCGCCGCCGCCCCCTTGCCGAGCGGCAGAGCATCAGGACGCGACGAAGCTGTCAACCGCGACGCAGCGAAGCCGCGTCAGAACTTGTAGCCCAGCCCGACGTGCGCACTGTTGAGTGTCACGGAGGTATTCATCACAGGCGAGAATCTCACGTATTCGTATTCCACGCGCGCGAACAGCCCCTCCCAGATACAGTATTCGAGGCCGAGACCCGCGGTCCAACCCACCGCGAACGCGTTGGTTCGGTGCTGGCTTTGGGTCTGCGACTGCGCCGGCACGGGGGTCGGTCCGTTCGTGGAGATCGTCGTGACGCCGCCGATCGTCGTCGTCGTCACCTGGGTCAACGTCACGTCGCTTGTCACGGTACGCGATACGTCCATGCGACCGACAGCAGCGCCAGCGAACGCATATGGCATGAAATCGCCGCCATCCCAGCCCACGCGGCCGCGAAGCGAGATCATGTCCTTGACCTGTGCCGCTGCGGTACCGGTCAACTTGACGTTCCAATGATCGGCCACGTTGTCGGGGTGAACGTCACCGGCAGGATTGATGATGTCGAGTTGGTTGGAGCCGCTGGTCTGCGTGTAGAGATTGTTGAAGTGACTGTAAGTACCCTCAAGACCGAGGATGGCGTCGTACCATTGCCAGTTGCGGCCGACGAAGGCACCGAAATTCGTGCTCTGCGTGTTGGTCTTGTTCATCAGCGACCAGCTTGCGGTCGGCTGCTGCAGCACGCTGTCACGAAAAATGAAGTTGGTCAGGCCGACGACGCTCTGGCTGAAGTCGGTCGCATCCGTCGTGTATCCGCCATGGACGCCGAAATAGGCGCCGTCCCAATTGTGGGCTGTCTTGGACAAACCGTCGGTGAAGCCGCCGCGCAGGACGGGCAGATCCGGCATGTCGGCCGCGTGTGCGGCGGACACAGATCCGAACACCACCGCCACCAACCAAAGCCTACGCATTGCAACGCTCCATCGAAACTCGAACTGTCGCGATGATCATGGCTCGTTAACCTTAACCAATGGTTGCGTCCGGCATTTTCGTCGCCGCTCGCCATGAAAAATATGCAAAGCAAAACGGCGCGGGATGATCCCGCGCCGTTAAGAGACGTTAAGCGATCAGGCTGCCGATCAGCCCTTGGTGACGAGCGGCGGCGGCGGCGCGTAAACCGGCGGGTTGTCGAGATTCCAGCGCACGCCGAGCTTCAGGTCGTGCGAGGTGATGTCCTTGAACTTGAAGACGTTGCCGGTGGTCCCACCGGTGTAGTCCGACAGAACGCCGGTCTGTCCCGGACCCAGGTCGACGTAGCTGTAGGCGAGTTCGAGGACGAGGTTCTGATTGACCTTGTAGGCAAGACCGGCGTGGGCCGCCCAGGCGAAATTCCACTTCGAGCCGGTGGGTGCGCTCGCGAAGCTCGTGTTTCCAACCGCCAGGTTGTTGATGCCCGTGTCGGTGAAGTTCGCGATCGAAACGCGCGCGCCGCCGACGCCCGCGCCGATGAACGGGGTGATGCACCACCAGGTCCCGAGGTCGACATACGCGTTGGCCAGGACCAGCCATTCGGATTTGCTGGCGCTGTAATTGTCGATGCCGCTGTAAGGCACGCCGCCTGCGGTCCCGGTGAAACGATCCGTTCCCTTGAAATTCGCATTGCCGCGGTATTGCCCGGTCACGTCGGCACGGAACCAGTTGTTGAAACGGTAGCCGGCGCCGACGCCATAGATGCCGCCAGTGTCGAACGACGTTTCCTGGTTGAACGAGGTGAGCTGCGAATAAGCCGACTCGCGGCCGTAGCGCAGTTCGCTCGTCTTCTGATTGCTGAAGCCGATATCGCCGCGCAGATACCAGCCGCCGAAGTCAGCCGGCGGAGCCGGCGGCGCGTACATGGGAGGGGGAGCGGCGATCGGCATATCGGCGGCGAACGCCATCGACGAGATCAGTGATGCCGCACCCGCGGCAAGGAGAGACTTAACGCTACGCATTGGCTTCGTCCTTATGGCCGGTGAGGCAAAATACGGGCGCCTCACGTTCTGGAAACTCACGAGCCGGACGATGGCAGCAAATGCTTAAGCGCCACTTAACCCTAATTTTTAAGGTTGATTTTTTCTCACTCCACACGCGGATGCGGCGCGAGCGTTGCAAAGATGCAGCAGCTCCGCGCCGCAATTCCTAACGATTGATGAAGCCGCAATGCAGCGAAACGGGATTTGTTAACGCGCGTGGCGGGGCAGCTTGGGCAGGAACACCGCCAGCAGCCCGATCGCGGGAAGGTAGGCGCAGACCTGATAGACGAACTCGATCGAGGTGTGGTCGGCAAGCTTGCCGAGCACCGCGGCACCAAGGCCGCCGATGCCGAACGCGACGCCGAAGAACACGCCGGAGATCATGCCGAAGCGATGCGGCACCAGCTCCTGCGCGAACACGATGATCGACGAGGTTGTCGAGGAAATGATCAGACCGATGATCACCGACAGCACGGCGCTGGCATAGAGTCCGGCAAAGGGCAGCGCCAGCGTGAACGGCAGCGCGCCGAGGATCGAGATCCAGATCACGATCTTGCGGCCGAAGCGATCCCCTAACGGCCCGCCGAAGAACGCGCCGACCGCATTCGCGGCGAGGAAGATGAAGAGATAGATCTGCGCGGTCTGCGTCGACACGCCGAAGCGGTCGATCAGGTAGAAGATGTAATAGCTCGACAGGCTCGAGACGTAGAGCTGCTTCGAGAACAACAGCGCCACCAGCACGAGCAGCGCGATGGCGACGCGGCGCGAGTTCGGCGCATCGGGGTGGGCCTCGACGGAGGCGGTCTTCTTCGCCTTGATCTGCGGCGCGTACCAGCGGCCGATGCGCCAGAGGATGCCGATCGCAAGACCCGCGATCGAGGAGAACCAGGCGATGCTGCCCTGCCCGAACGGCACGACGATGAGCGCGGCAAGCACCGGGCCCATCGAGGTGCCGAAACTGCCGCCGAGCTGGAACACCGATTGCGCAAAGCCGTAACGGCCTCCGGAGGCGAGCCGCGCGATGCGCGCCGATTCGGGGTGGAACACCGCCGAGCCGAGACCGACCAGCGCGGCGGCAATCAGGATGACGAGATATTGCTGCGCGATGCTGAGCAGCAACAGGCCGAAGAAGGTCGAGGCCATGCCGATCGCCAGCGAATAAGGCTGCGCCTTCTTGTCGGTGTAGTGCCCGACCAGCGGCTGGAGCAGCGAGGCCGTGAACTGGAAGGCCAGCGTGATCATGCCGATCTGCGCGAAGTCGAGCGCGTAGGTGTCCTTCAGGATCGGATACACCGAGGCGATCAGCGACTGCATGGTGTCGTTGAGGAAGTGCGAGAAGCTGATGCCCGCGAGCACGATGTAGGCCGGTCCCGCGATCGTCTTGGCGGGCGCGACATCGCTGACGACGACGGGCTCGGTCAGCGTTTCCTCTGAGACGACGACTGGCTTGTTCAATGCAGCAATCCCGGCGCGGCAGATTGCCGCGACCCCACAGCTACGATGGGAGCGGCCGCCAAACCAGCGTCAATCGCAAATGGCTGGGATGCGCGGGTCTTTCACCTCTCCCGAAGCGAGAGGTGAAGGACCGCGTCTGCGGAAGCAGTTTCGGCTTACGCCGCGGCCTGGCCCAGCGCCGAGACGATGGTGTCGACGACGTCCTCGACCAGGATACGGTCCTCGCCCTCGCCCATGACGCGGATCACGGGCTCGGTGCCGGACGAGCGGATCAGGAGGCGGCCGTGGCCGTTGAGGCGCTTCTCGCCGTCGGAGATCGCCGACTTGACGTCGGAATCGTCGAGCGGCTTGCCGCCCTTGTGGCGGACGTTCTTGAGAATTTGCGGCAGCGGATCGAAGCGATGGCAGACCTCGGAGACCGGGCGGCGCAGCTTCTGCACCACGGCGAGCACCTGCAGCGCGGCGACGAAGCCGTCCCCGGTGGTGGCGTAGTCGGACAGGATGATGTGCCCCGACTGCTCGCCGCCGAGATTGTAGCCGCCGTTCAGCATCTGCTCGAGCACGTAGCGATCACCGACCGGCGTGCGCACGAGATCGAGTCCCTGCCCCTTCAGGAAGCGCTCGAGCCCGAGATTGGACATCACGGTCGCAACGATGCCCGGACGCGACAGCCGACCATCGTCCTTCCAGCTCTGCGCGATCACCGCGAGCAGCTGGTCGCCGTCGACGACGTGACCGCGCTCGTCGACCAGGATGACGCGATCGGCATCGCCGTCCAGCGCAATGCCGATGTCGGCGCGCATCTCTCGTACCTTCTTCGACAGTGCTTCCGGCGAGGTCGAGCCGCAATCCTTGTTGATGTTGAAGCCGTCGGGCTCGACGCCGATCGGCACCACGTCGGCGCCCAATTCCCACAGCGCTTCCGGCACCACCTTGTAGGCGGCGCCGTTGGCGCAATCGATCACGACGCGAAGTCCGTCGAGCGAGAGATCGCGCGGCAGCGTGCGCTTGGCGAATTCGATGTAGCGGTCATGCACGCCGTCGATACGGCGAGCGCGGCCCAGGCTCGCGCTCTGTGCGAGCCGCTTCTCGATGGGCTCGTCGAGCAGCTGCTCGATCTGCTTCTCGACGTCGTCGGAGAGCTTGAAGCCCTGCGGGCCGAACAACTTGATGCCGTTGTCCTCGAACAGATTGTGCGAGGCCGAGATCATGACGCCGAGATCGGCGCGCATGGACTTGGTCAGCATCGCCACCGCCGGCGTCGGCATCGGGCCGACCAGCAGCACGTCCATGCCGACCGAGGTGAAGCCCGCGACCATGGCGTATTCGATCATGTAGCCTGACAGCCGCGTGTCCTTGCCGATCACGACCCGGTGGCGGTGCTCACCGCGCTGGAACGCAAGGCCCGCGGCCTGGCCGACCTTGAGCGCGAGCTCCGGCGTGATCAGTCCGTTGGCGCGGCCCCGGATCCCGTCCGTCCCGAAATATTTGCGGCTCATATCGTCCCCCAGGCAACAACCAGGGATCCCCAACACAACCTGCGGGTGCCCTGGCGGGCCCCGCATCCCCTGATTTGCTGAGGCTCTTATAAAGCCATTGCGGCTAAGTTGGCTTCAAAAAATATGATGAATCATTACGGAACCGAGCTGGAGGCCGGCACGGTAAGATATTGTTAATACTATGCTTCCGGCGCGAACCCGGGCAGCTGGGGGAACCGCTGCTAATCCGAGCGCTTCACATGGCTGTCGCCGCGGGTCGGTGCCGGCTGGGTGACGTTGACGGGATCCGAGCCCGGGAACGTCTCTTCCAGGCCCTCCTCCAGCGCGTCCTCGAGGGCCTGCTTCTCCTTGATCTCATCAGGCGAAGGTCCGGCGTGCGGCTTGGTCATGGCGTGCCTCCCGCAAACGATTTGGCTGCGCATCCAACCATGCTAGATGACCCTTCAATCTTCCGATGCAAGACTTCCGATCTGAGACGGGCCGGGGAAAACGTTCATGAAACACATCACCTGTATCGACGATCTTCGCGCGCTGCATAAACGCCGCGTGCCGAAGGCGTTCTTCGATTATTGCGACCGCGGCTCCTATGCCGAGGAAACGCTGCGCGCCAACCGCGAGGACATGCAGGCGATCAAGTTCCGCCAGCGCATCCTGGTGGACGTGTCGAAGCGCGACACCTCGACCACGATTCTCGGCGAACCATCGACGATGCCGCTGATCCTGGCCCCGGTCGGCCTGCTCGGCATGCAGCACGGCGACGGCGAAATTCACGCCTGCCGCGCGGCCCAGGCTGCCGGCATCCCGTTCACGCAGTCGACCATGTCGATCTGCTCGATCGAAGATATCGCCGCCGCCGTCGACAAGCCGTTCTGGTTCCAGCTCTACGTGATGAAGGACCGCGGCTTCATCAAGGACCTGATCCAGCGCGCCATCGCCGCCAAGTGCAGCGCGCTGGTGCTGACGGTCGATTTGCAGGTGATCGGCCAGCGCCATGCCGACATCAAGAACGGCATGACGGTGCCGCCGGAATGGTCGCTGTCGAAGCTGCTGGATTTCGCCAGCAAGCCCGCCTGGGTCTCCGGCGTGCTGCAAGGCAAGCGCCGCACCTTCGGCAACATCGCCGGCCACGTGAAGAACACCGAGGACCTCAACCGCCTCGCCGAATGGACCGCGTCGCAGTTCGACACCTCACTAAACTGGAAGGACGTCGAGTGGGTCCGCAGCATCTGGCCGGGCAAGCTCGTCATCAAGGGCATTCTGGATGTCGAGGACGCCGAAGAAGCGGCCAAGACCGGCGCGCAGGCGCTGGTCGTCTCCAACCATGGCGGCCGTCAGCTCGACGGCGCGCCGTCCTCGATCGAGGTGCTCCCTGAGATCGCCGACGCGGTCGGCGACCGGATGGAGATCATGTTCGACGGCGGCATCCGCTCCGGCCAGGACGTGATGCGCGCGCTCGCACTCGGGGCAAAATCCTGCATGATCGGGCGCGCTTACGCGTACGGACTCGGAGCCGGCGGCCAGGCCGGCGTCGCCAAGGCGATCGACATCATCCAGAAAGAGCTGCTGACGACCATGGGCCTGTGCGGCGTCAACCGGATCGACGAGATCGACGATCATATCATTGCGGAGGCGCCGTAACGACGGCGCCTCACATCGGCGGTGTCAGGCCGTCGCGGCCGACGCTGATGCGATTGGTCTCGAACGATCCGTCCGGCAGTTGCTTCATGAAGGCGATGACCTTGGCGCCGGCCTTCAATTCCGAGATGTCGCCGGGAACGAAGGTCACGACCGGTGTCATATCGGAGACGAACACCTTCTTCTCGCCGTCCTTGTACTTCACCAGCAGCGTATGGCCGTCATTGCCGACCACGCTCTCCGACACCGTCGCATTGGTCATGCTGGAATTGGGCTTGAGATCGTAGGGCCGCGAGCCTTCCCCAGTGCCGCGCATGCTCTCCGGAAACACGTGCACCTCGACGGCGTTGTTGCCGCCATCGGGCCCCGGCACGGTGGTGGCGCCGACGAAGGAGCCGACCTTGATGTCGGCCAGTGCGATCTTGGTGACACCGACGACGCGCGCGTCGGAGGCGATATGGAGCTTGACGTCCTCGCCGCTGCGCGACTTGACCTGCATGGTGTCACCATTGACGCTCTCGATCGTGCCGCGCACGCGCGTCGGCACCGGAGCTCTTTGCGCGAGGGCTGCAAAGGTGGAAGCAGCCACCATCGCAACAGCGATGAGCGGGCGCGTGAAATTGGCACGTTGGATCGTCATGGATGTCTCCGATTGTCCCCACGAGGGTAGAACGCCGGAGACCGCGCACTATTCTCTCAAGTCTTTGTGAGATCGGCTTCGACCAGCGCGCGCAGCTCGGCGGTCACCTCGGGCCGCTGCCCGAACCACAGCTCGAAGCCGCGCACCGCCTGATGCAACAGCATGCCGAGCCCGTCGGCGGTCTTCAGCCCGCGATCCCCGGCCGCCGCGAGCAGCGGCGTCACGAGAGGGACATAGACGAGGTCGGTAACGACGGCGCCTATCGGCAGCCGCGCCACGTCGACATCGAGCGCTCCCTGGCCGTGCATGCCGAGCGAGGTCGTGTTCACGAGAAGTTTTGCCCGCGGCAAAATCCCGTCGATCGCATCCCAAGGCAGCGGGTGCACGTTCGGCCCGAACTGCGCCGCCAGCGCCTCGGCCCGCGCCAAGGTGCGGTTGGCAAGATGGATGCGCTTGACGCCGCGATCGAGCAGGCCGAACACGACGGCGCGCGAGGCGCCGCCGGCTCCCAGCACCAGCGCCTCCTCGGCCTCGTCCCATCCAGGCGTGCTGGCATCGAGATTGCCGAGAAAGCCCTCGACATCGGTGTTGGTCGAGCGCAGCTCACCATCGGCGAACCACAGCGTGTTGGCAGCGCCGACCGCCTTGGCGCGCGTATCGGGCGTCGACAGCGCCAGCACGGCTTCCTTGTGCGGGATCGTGACATTGGCACCGACGAAGCCGCGCAGCGACAGCCGCAGCACGAAATCGCGCAGGTCCTCGGGCGGAACCGCCTCGATGACATAGCCGCCTTCAATGCCGAGCGTGCGCAGCCAGTAATGATGGATCAGCGGCGAGCGCGAATGCGCGGCCGGCCATCCGATCAAGCAGGCTGCGGGAGTTCTCGGCGCGCTCATCTGTCCCTCGGTGCGTTTCGAGGGCGATCCATTTCGCGTCCTGCCGCTCCTGTCAAGCAGGCCGGCTACAACGCGGATTCGGCTGCGCCCGGGCCTGCCTTGATGTCGGCGACCGCCCGCTCGATGGTCTGGCGATAGCGCGCGCGTCGCGGGCTCACGCCATGCGTCAGCAGCGCGCGGCGCACCGCCGGCGAGGCACCGGTGATGAACAGCCGGATGCCCTGGCGCTGGGCCTTGGCGGCGACGCGCCCCAGTACGTTCGCCGCAGTGGAATCCAGGAACGGCACGGCCGCGAAATCGACCACAAGCGCCTTGCGCTTGTCGTCGACGCCGTCCAGCACGCCGCCGATGACCGAGGCGGCACCAAAGAAGAACGCGCCGGTGATGCGATAGACCAGCACGTCGCGATCGACCGCAAGGGTGGAATCGTAAGGAACGCGCTCGCCATTGGCGTCGTCGGCACGATCGGCGACGACCAGGGGCGTGCGTTCCTCGATGCCCGTCATCTCCGCCATGCGGTGGATGAACAGCACCGCACCAAGCGCGAAGCCGACCAGGATGCCTTCAGTCAGGTCGCGGAAGATGGTGAGCAGGAAGGTCGCGAGCAGCACGACGGCATCGCCCCAGGACGAGCGCAGGAGCGTTGCGAATTCGTGCTTCTCGGCCATGGTCCAGGACACCACGACCAGCACGGCAGCGAGCGCGGCGAGCGGGATGTAGCTTGCGAGCGGTGCTGCCACCAGCATGAACAGCAGCAGGAAGACGGAGTGCAGCATGCCCGCCAGCGGCCCGCGGGCGCCGGCGCGGATGTTGGTCGCGGTGCGCGCGATCAGGCCGGTGACGCAGATGCCGCCGAACAGCGCCGAACCGAGATTGGCCGCGCCTTGCGCCACCAGCTCGCAATTGGAGCGGTGACGGCGTCCGGTCATGCCGTCGGCCACCACGGCCGACAGCAGCGATTCGATGGCCGCGAGCAGCGCAAAGGAGATCGCATCCGGCAGCACCGCCTTGGCCTTCTCGAACGAAAACGCCGGCAGCACCGGCGACGGCAATTCGCGCGGGATGCCGCCGAAGCGGCTGCCGACGGTCTCGATCGGCAGCGACAGCACGGCGGTGGCGACCGCCGCGAGCACGACTGCGATCAGGATGCCGGGCCAGGACGGCCGCCACATCCGTAGCACTGCGATGATCGCGATGCTGACCAGCGCGACCGCGACGGCGGAGGGATTGATGGTATCGAGGCCGCCGGCGAGCGCCAGGAGCTTCGGCACGAACTCGCTCGGCTCCTTCCCCGCCAGCGTGATGCCCGAGAGATCGCGAAGCTGGCTCGCAAAGATGATCACCGCGATGCCGGCGGTGAAGCCGACGGTCACCGGATAAGGAATGAACTTGATGTAGGTGCCGACACGCAGCAGGCCCGCGGCGATCAGCATCAGACCTGCCATCAGGGTGGCGAGAATGACGCCGTCGGCGCCGTGCCGCTCCGCCGTCACTGCGACCAGGACGATGAAGGCACCTGCGGGCCCGCCGATCTGGAAACGACTGCCGCCGAGCAGCGAGGCGATGAAGCCGCCGACCACCGCGGTGTAGAGGCCGCGATCCGGCGTCACGCCGGAAGCGATCGCGATCGCCATCGACAGCGGCAGCGCGACGATGGCAACCGTGAGGCCCGCGAAGACATCGGCGCGGAAATCCGCAAGGCCATAGCCCTCGCGCCAGACGGTGACGAGTTTTGGCAGATACAATTCGGCAAAGCTCGGCCGACGCAGCTGGTGCAGCCCGTTTGCTTGATCGCTCGTGATGCTCATTGTCCCACAATGCTCCGGCGCACCGTGCAGCGCGCGCGTGCGACGGTGCGTTAGTTCAGATTGTTATCGCCCGGGATCACGCTTCCACCCGACGCGGCGGCCCCGGCTCCTTCAGGCGGACACCGCGTCCGCCGCTGTCGCTGCGGACCTGTTCGCCGATCAGCTCGACGCCGGCCCGATCGAACGCCTCGACCACCCTCGTCAGGGTCTCGACCACGCCGCGCACATTGCCGGTCGAGGCCTCCATCCGCTGGATGGTCGGCAACGACACCCCGGCGAGCTCGGCCAGCGTTTTCTGGTCAATGCCAAGCAGCGCGCGGGCCGCCCGCATCTGGAACGACGTGATCACCTCGACCTCATATACGAAGAGTTATAAATGATATTCAACACATATACAATTATGCAAAATACATCATATGGAGATGAGCGCAAGAGGGCCTTGCTGCCTCCTCGGTCATTGCGAGCGCCGCGAAGCGATCCAGAATCCCTCTTCGGAAAGACTCTGGATTGCTTCGCTACGCTCACAATGACGCGTGGAGAGAGCGCGGGCCGCGTACAGCGCCGCAGTCGTAAATGTAGCCCACACCCTCCCCGTGAAGAAGGGGAGGGCATGACAGAGTGCGCGCCTTCTTTGCGGCCTTCCTAACCGATCACGCCGCGTGCTGATGCGCGGCGATGATCTGGTCGGCGGCACGGCCGGTGACTTCGGCCATGTGGTCGAACTGGCGCGTGAAGCTGCCGGCGCCGGCCGTGGCGGAACGGAGCTCGACGATCAGCTCGCCGATCTCGGCTTCCGGCATCATCGCCCGCACGCAGTCCCAGCCGCTCCAGCCGTCGCGGGTATCGAAGCCGAGAATCTGGCCGCGCCGCGCCGACAGGATCGCATTGATCTTGGCGGTCGCGTCGGTCGGACAGACGATCTCGACCATGTGGATCGGCTCCAGCAGCACCGACTGGCATTGCGGCAGGCCTTCGTTGAGTCCGATCCGCGCCGCCGTGCGGAAGGCGAGGTCCGAGGAGTCGACGCTGTGATAGGAGCCGTCGGTCAGCGTCACCTCCACGTCGGTGACGGGAAAGCCGAGCGGACCACGGGCGAGCCCGTCGACCACGCCCTCTTCCACCGCGCCGATATAGTTGCGCGGCACCGCGCCGCCGACGACCTTTTCGGCGAATCTGAAACCTTCGCCGCGCGGTAGCGGCCTGATGTCGAGCACGACATCGCCGAACTGGCCGTGACCGCCGGATTGCTTCTTGTGGCGGCCGCGCTGGACGATCGACTTGCGGATGGTCTCCTGGTAGCCGATCGCCGGCGGATGCGAGGTGATCTTGACGCCGAAGCGATCGCGCAGCCGCTCGCTGGCGACGCGCAGATGCATTTCGCCCTGCCCCCACAGCACGGTGTCGTGGGTCTGGGCGTTCTGCACGACGACCAGCGAGGGGTCCTCCTCATGCAGCCGCATCAATGCCTGGCCGAGCTTGACGTCGTCCTTGCGGTCGGTGGCCGCAACCGAAATGGCGAGCACCGGCGGCGTCGGCTCGATGCTAGCGAGTGCGGCGGGCGGGGTCTTGCCGCTGGAGACGGTGTCGCCGGTCTTGACCGGATCGAGCTTGGCAAGCGCGACGGTATCACCGGCTTCGGCCGAGGCACGCTTGCTGTCATAGGCACCGTTGACGGCAAGGATGCCGGAGATGCGGCTGGTTCCGCCGGAGGAGGATTGCAACGTGGCGCCGTCGTCGAGATGGCCGGCGAGCAGCCGGGTCAGCGACAGCTTTCCGCCGTGCTGCGAATGCAGCGTCTTGAAGACGAAACCGAGCGCATCCTTCGTGGAGGGCGCACCGAGACGTTTTGCGGTCTCGGCGATACCAGGCGCCTCGTGGCGCAGCGCCTTCATCAGACGCAGCACGCCGTTTTCGCGCGCGGCAGAGCCCAGCAGCACCGGGCAGATCAGCCCTTCGCGCAATTCGCGGGCGAGGTCGTCGAACACGGCGTCGCGCGGCGGCTGGATGTCCTCGAGCAATTGCTCCATCAGCGCATCGTCGTGATCGGCAAGCTTCTCGAGCATCGAGAAGCGAGCCTCCTTTTCACGATCGAGATCGCCGCCTTCGAGCCCGATCACTTCGGAGGCCTTGTGCTCGCGATAGACGAAGGCGCGCTCGAGCGCGAGATCGACGAAGCCCTCGATCAGTTCGCCCTTCCAGATCGGGATCTGGCGCAGCACCAGCGGCACACGCGAGGCGGGCTGGAGCATCGCGAGCGTCTCGCGGATGCGCTTGTTGGCGCGGTCGATCTTGTTGAGGAACAGGAAACGCGGAATCTTCAGCTCCTCCAGCTCGCGCAGGATGATCTGAAGCTGCGGCAGCTTCTTCTCGTCGGCCTCGCAGACCACGATCGCAGCGTCGACGGCGGGAAGCGCGGCGCGCATATCGTGGGCAAATTCGACGGAACCGGGACAATCGAGGAAGGTGTAGCTGTCGCCCATGAAGCTCGCGGTGGCGGCGGTGAGGCCAACGGTCATCTTGTGATGACGGGCCTCGGGCGTGGCGTCGCCGACGGAAGTTCCGGCATCGACACTGCCGGCGCGCGGAATTGCGCCCGTCCGCGCCAGGATCGCTTCGAGAAGTGTGGTTTTACCTGATTGGAAAGGGCCCACCAGCGCGATGCACCGTGGACCTCGGGGACTTCTGACGTCTTGTCCCATTTCGCCGCCTCCTTGGTTGGAGCTCGGCCCATGATTGGGTCGGCAAACGCAGATGCTCTGCCCGTCCCCGAGATTTGGCAAGCATCAAACGTCGCTGCGGTGCGTCGTCAATTAGATCAAGTCTTATAATGCCTGATACGATCAGGTCGCCATCCGCGAGCTGTTCCACCTCTCCCCGACGGGAAGAGGTGGATTGCCGAGGCGCGCAATTGCGCGCCTGAGCAATCCGGGTGAGGGTCCGTAGCATACGGTAAGACCTAAACCCCTCACCCGGATCGCATCTTTGATGCGATCCGACCTCTCCCTTCGGGAGAGGTGAAGCAACGCCTCCACTGGAGCGACTCAACGGCCGGGACGGAGTTCCAGGCTTTCGAGACCGGCGGCGACGTTGAGGCCGACCTGGCCCTGCACGCTGAGCGGCTGGAGCGCGATCGAATTGTTGGAGCCGCCGACCAGCACGTTGCCGCCGAGGCCGACGCCGACCGATGCGCTTCCTTGCGCGCCTGCATAGTTGCCCGAGAGATCGCCGGGGCCGAGCCGGTCGACCGGCGCGAACACGCCCCAAGCGAGCGTGGTTTCCTGGGTGATGCCGATATCGAGGCCCATTTTGCGAATCGTCGCGACGTAGCGGTCTTCCGGCAGGCCGTCGGCACGCAGCACGCAGCCGAGATTGGTTACCGACCCCACGATGAATCCGACGCTGGCGCCGCCGCGGCATTCGAGCACGCCGACCCGGACCATCCGCTGCTGTTGTGCGCCGCTGCTTGCAACGGAGGCCACGAGGCTGGCGGCGGCGAGCCCGGCAAGAATGAACGAACGGCGCATGAATGTCTCCGGCGATGAATGTGATGCGAGCAGGGAAGGACGCAGCTACCAAGTGGTCCGCGATGGTTTATGCCACAAGAGACGTGGTGGTGCCAGATCGGACGCGACTGCAATCGAACCCGCGGAGAGAGGCCCCTCACCCCACCTTCTCCCCGTAAGAACGGGGCGAGGGAGTGAGAGAGCGGCGCGTCCCTCACGATGCGGGCCTGCTCAACCTTCCCGCTCTTTGCGGGGAGAGGTTGAATTGCGAAGCAATCCGGGTGAGGGGCATGGCACGACATCGGCCCGAGCAATAGTCCATCCGACTCCACTATCGAAGCACGCACAAAAAGGCCCGCGCGAAGCGGGCCTTTTCGATTTGCACTGTCGCGATCAGCTCAGCGCAGATTGCCACAGAAGCGCTGGATGCGCTTGCAGGCGTCTTCGAGGTCCGAGGTCTTGGTCGCGTAGGAGATGCGGAATGCCGGGCCGAGGCCGAAGGCCGAACCCTGCACGACGGCAACGCCTTCGGTCTCGAGCAGCTCGGTGACGAACTGCTCGTCGTTGGAGATCACATTGCCCGAGGGCGCCTTCTTGCCGATCGTGCCGGCACAGGACGGATAGACGTAGAATGCGCCTTCGGGACGCGGACACTCGATGCCGTTGGCCTGGTTGAGCATGGAGACGACGAGATCGCGCCGCTCCTTGAACACCTTGTTGTTGGCCGGGATGAAGTCCTGCGGACCGTTCAGCGCCTCCACCGACGCCCATTGCGCAATCGAGCACGGGTTCGAGGTCGACTGCGACTGGATGGTCGACATCGCCTTGATCAGCTGCGCCGGGCCGCCCGCGTAGCCGATGCGCCAGCCGGTCATGCAATAAGCCTTCGACACGCCGTTCACGGTGAGCGTGCGGTCGTAGAGGCTCGGCTCGACCTGCGCGACCGTGGTGAACTGGAAGTCGTCGTAGACGAGATGCTCGTACATGTCGTCGGTCATCACCCAGACATGCGGGTGCTTGACGAGGACGTCGGTGAGCGCCTTCAGCTCGGCCTTGGTGTAGGCGGCGCCCGTCGGGTTCGACGGCGAGCACAGGATGACCCATTTGGTCTTCGGCGTGATCGCGCGCTCGAGCGCTTCGGGCTGCAGCTTGAAACCGTGAGCTGCGGTGCAGACCACCGACACCGGCTCACCACCGGCCAGCGCCACCATTTCAGGATAGCTGACCCAGTACGGCGCGGGAATGATCACCTCGTCGCCCGGATTGATGGTCGCCATGAGTGCGTTGTAGAGCACCTGCTTGCCGCCGGTACCGACGATGATCTGGTTCGGCTTGTAGACGACGCCGTTCTCGCGCTGAAACTTCGCGATGATGGCGTCCTTCAACTCGGGGATGCCGTCGACCGCGGTGTACTTGGTCTTGCCGGCCTCGATGGCGCGGATCGCCGCCAGCTTGATATTGGCGGGCGTGTCGAAGTCGGGCTCGCCGGCGCCGAGGCCGATGACGTTGCGGCCTGCCGCTTTCAGCGCGCGTGCTTTGTCCGTGACCGCGATGGTCGCGGACGGCTTCACACGGTCGAGCGCAGCGGCAAGGAAGGACATCGTCATCTCCTGACAAGCGTCGTGAACCCTTTGGCCACGACTCTGATTGTGGGAATGGAGCCACCCTAAAACGTGTGCCGCTGCACCGCAAGAAACTTCGGCCCGGTCTCGCAAAAGTTTGCGGATTTAGTGCAGCTCGAGGTTCGATTTCCCGCAATTTTCCGCAACTTTGCCCCGCAATCCGCTCATATCCGGCAAGGCTTGTCCTCGGAGCAATTTGAGGCCGCTCAAACGCCGCAGAACCGGACGGCCGGCTGAGGTGTGGCCCGCCACCGCGCATCAGCCCGTGGCGAGATCACCCAGTGGCCGCTTCGCACATGATCGCGACGCGATGCGTCGTGCGTGCTGACGCAAGCGTGATCTGATTTGCAGCCTCGCCGCGAGCATGATCTTCCCCGGCGCTGCAGTGCAGTAGGGTTTTCGAGTTTTTCTATTGGCCAGACCTTGCGGCGGATTCGCATCGGCATCATTGTTTAGCCGCGGTCCGGGGCAACAAGCATCGCACCTTCCCAATCCTTTCGGAATCGAACTCCCAGAATGTACAAGCTCTATTCGATGCAACGCTCGGGCAACAGCTACAAGGTCCGCCTTGCGCTGGCGCTGTTGAACCAGCCTTACGAAGCGGTCGAGGTGGACATTCTGCGCGGCGAGAGCCGCACGCCCGATTTCCTGACCAAGAACCCGTCGGGCCAGGTGCCGCTGCTCGAGGTCGGCGACAACCGCTATCTCGCCGAGTCCAACGCCATCCTCTGGTATGTCGCCGTCGGCACGCCGCTCGCGCCGGAGAACCGCATCGATCGCGCCGAGGCCCTGCAATGGATGTTCTTCGAGCAGCACGCGCTCGAGCCCAACATCGGCGCCGCCTATTTCTGGCTGTCGCTGGTCAAAGGCGGCCGCGACCTGCAGACCCACGCGCTCGAGGATTGGATGGAGCGCGGCTATGGCGCGCTCCAGGTGATGGAGAACCACCTCAAGACCAATGCCTACTTCGCCGCCCGCCAGCTCACGGTGGCCGACATCGCTCTGTATGGCTACACCCACCTGGCCGATCGCTGCGATTTCGACCTCGAACCTTTCCCGGCGATCCGGGACTGGCTGAAACGCGTCGAGGCCGCGCCCGGCTTCGTGGCGATGGACTGGCGCCCCGCCGATATCGAGGATCCCGCCAGCATCGCCGCTGGGGCCTGAAACCGGTGCAGCGTTAAGAAATAGCGGGCATAGCGTTAACCTTTGCCGCAATCCCGCCATTTTCAGCTGATCGCCGCCGCAATATTGCCGGTTGGGATTGTGAAGTTGTTCGACGTCGCGGGTGATTCGCTCGCACGTTGAAGGATTTAGACCATGACTCGGGCGTCCGGCACGGTCGGCTTTCAGGGCCAAACCGATACCGTCTCGTCTTCCCGGCTAACCAACGCGGTCGCGACCTCGCTCGCCGTCGCGGCGCTCTCGCTATGCCTGATCGTCACCCTCACGGTGCTGTCGACCAAGGCGACGATGGCGATGGGCCTGCCGATCTGATCCCCGTTTCATCCCTGACAGCCTTCAAGGTGCCGCGCGGTCCCGCGCCTGACAGCATCGCGACGGGACATCGATGAAATCGCCTGTGGTCATCGTTGCAATCACCCTGACTGCGGCCATCCTGGTCGCGGCATCGCTGTTGATTTTCGTCGGCACCCGCAAGGGACCGGGAACGTCGACGCTGAATGCGCCCGCACCCCAACAGCGCATGATGCTTACGCATTTGGTCTAAAATCATCCGAAAGCTTTCAGCGCGCAGGCAAGCGCCGCTTAATCGCGCCGCACGAAACCGCATTGCACTTGTGCAACTATGGGTCAGTCTGGCGGCCTTATCTCGTTCAGGAAGGAACGAGGCCAGGCCCATGCGGTTCGGATGGCGTGCCATCTCCGGTCCCGTACTGACGGCAGCGATCGCATTGCTGGCGATCCTGCTCGACCGTCACGCTCCCGCGCTCTCGCTGGCGCCGCTGTTCGTCTGCGCCGTGGCGCTGGCCGGCTCGATCTCTGGCTTTGCATCCGCACTTGGCAGCACGGCCATCGCCATGATCGGCGCGACGCAGCTCACGCTCGGTCATCGCACCGCGCCCGGCATTGCGGGGGCCGATCTCGCACAGCTCGGCCTGCTCGCGCTGACGACCGTCGGCGCCGCCGCCATCACGGGCCTGATGCGCGAGCGTCTGCTCCACGCTTTCGCAGCCGAGCGGCGCAATCACGCCACGGCCGCCCGCCTGTCCCTCGCGCTCGACCAGGTCGACATCGGCATCGTGCTGCTCGACGCCGAGACCCGCGCCGAATTCATCAACCGCGCCTTCCGCGACTATTTCGCGCTGCCGGACGAAGTGGCCGACAGCAAACCGCCCTTCGTCGCGCTGATGTATCATGGACGCGACACCGGCGCGTTCGAGCTGCCGGAGGACGAACTCGGTGTCTTCATCGCGCAACGCATGGAGATGGTGCGGACCGGCGATGCGACGCCGATCAACATCGCCATGCGTGACGGCGAGGTGTTGCGGTTCGTCTGCACCGCGCTGCCCGACGGCGGCCGCATGCTGAGCTATACGCCGGTGACCGACCTCGTGCGCCACACCGATGCGCCTGAACGCGCCGACCATTATCGCTCGCTGCGCGATTCCGCCGGGCGGAAGCTGATCCGGTATTTGCGCGTCGCGGAGTGATGCGCGACGGTGCGATTGATCCACACCGCACTCATCCCGTATGAAGGACGCTTCATCGTCTCTTCGAACGCGGATTCCCAGATGTCGCTCACCGTTCGCTCCGTCATACGACAGGACTACGATCAATGGCTGACGCTGTGGGACGGCTACAACGCCTTCTACGGCCGCTCCGGTCCGACCGCGCTGGCGCCCGAGATCACCAAGGTGACGTGGCAGCGCTTCTTCGATGCCTATGAGCCGGTGCACGCGCTGGTGGCCGAAAGCGGCGGCAAGCTGCTCGGCCTCACGCATTACCTGTTCCATCGCAGCACCACGGCGATCGAGCCGTCGTGCTATCTGCAGGACCTGTTCACGAACGAGGCCGCGCGGGGCAAGGGGGTCGGCTCGGCGCTGATCCACGGCGTGTACGAGCGCGCCAGGCTCGCAGGCGCGCCGCGGGTCTATTGGCAGACGCACGAGACCAACACCGTTGCGCAGAGCCTGTACGACAAGGTCGCGGAGCGCTCCGGCTTCATCGTCTATCGCAAGATCTTCTAATTCCTCGAGCCAGAGCCCTGTGGATAAGTCCTGATGTCACCGGCGCGTTACACACCTGGACTATGTTGCAGGTGCGTCTGATCAGGCCCCCCGTCACCGATCAAGCGCCCCAAGCGGTCCCCGTCAGTCGCCGCGTCTGACAGGGGCCGCATTTTTTTGTTCGTCTCACCTATCCGCATGGCAGCAGCGCGGCCAGAAGCTTGCCGGTGCAATGCAGCGCCGTCACAATGGACGCTGCTTTGTTGTGACGGGATCTCCCAATGGAAATTCGTAATCTCGGCGGCTCCGGCCTGCGCGTGTCCGCGGTCGGGCTCGGCTGCAACAATTTCGGCCAGCGCATCGACCTCGAGGCCTCGCGCAAGGTGATCCACCGCGCGCTCGATCTCGGCATCACGCTGTTCGACACCGCCGACATCTATTCGAACAAAGGCGGCTCGGAAGATGTGCTCGGCGCCGTGCTGGGCGGCCGCCGCAAGGACATCGTGCTGGCGACGAAATACGCCAAGCCGATGGCCGAAGACGGCACCAAGCAAGGCGCCTCGCGCCGCTACATCATGGAGGCGGTGGAAGCGAGCCTGAAGCGGCTGAAGACCGATTACATCGATCTCTACCAGCAGCACGATTACGACCCGCTGACGCCGATCGAGGAGAGCCTGCGCGCGCTGGACGATCTCGTCCGCCAGGGCAAGGTGCGCTACATCGGCAACTCGAATTTTCCGGCCTGGCGCATCGCGGAAGCGGAATACGTCGCACGCGCGATGAATGTCTCCAGGTTCGTGTCCTGCCAGGACGAATACTCCCTGGTCGTACGCGACATCGAGAAGGACCTGCTGCCCGCGGCAACGGAGTACAAGCTCGGCTTGCTGCCGTTCTTCCCGCTCGCCAGCGGCCTTTTGACCGGCAAGTACAAGAGGGGCGAGGCCGCGCCCGACAACACCCGCTTCGGCCAGACGCCGCGGCTGCGCGACCGCTACGTGACGCCGCGCAACGAGGACATCGTCGAGAAGCTGCAGGCCTTCGCAAAGGCACGCGGCCATTCGATGCTGGAGCTCGCCTTCTCCTGGCTCGCCGCGCGGCCGCAGGTGTCGAGCGTGATCGCGGGCGCCACCCGCGTCGAGCAGGTCGAGCAGAACGTCAAGGCGATCGCCTGGCAGCTTACGGCCGAGGATCTCGTCGAGATCGACAAGATCACGCTGGAATGATCCTGGCGCGCTATTTGGCGCCGCGCCCCACCGTCTGCACCACCTCGAAGCCTTCGAACTGGGGATGGCCGAGATAGAGCGGCTTGTTGTCGCCGGCCTTGTGATGCGCCGCGCGAAACGCCTCCGACTTGGTCCAGGCTTCGAAGGCGGCGTGATTGGCCCACACCGTGTGCGAGGCAAACAGCGTATGGTCCTCGAGCTCGGGCCCGCGCAGCAGATGGAATTCGACGAAGCCCGGCACCTTGTCCAGATGGGTGTCGCGCGAAAGCCAGACCTGCTCGAAGGCCGCTTCCGATCCCTTGGCGACACGGAAGCGGTTCATGGCGATGTACATGGGTGATGGTCTCCTGATGCTCGCCGCATCATGTCGTCATTCCGGGATGCGCCGCAAGGCGCCGGCCCCGAATGACGGCGTTGCGAGTTAGGCAACCAGCCCCTTCATTGGCCTTGCGGCGGCGCTATCCGGGAACACGGTCTGGGCCAATACCTGATCCGAGAGGCCGAACTGCCCCTGCAGCACGCCCTTGATCACGGAGCGCAGGTCGGTGGTCGGCTTGAGGTCGCGCCCCTCGTAGAGATTGGCGGGCTTCAGTCCGGGCCAGTCGGAAATGACGCGGCCGCCCTTCACGGCGCCGCCGGCGAGCAGCGCGATCGTGCCGGTGCCGTGGTCGGTGCCGTCGGTGCCGTTGATGCGCGCGGTGCGGCCGAACTCGGTGGCGACGACGACGGCGGTGTCGCGCCAGCGCTCGCCCAAGCCGCTTTCGAATTCGGCGAGCGCGCCGTCGAGACCGCCGAGCAGGAAAGCGAGCCGCCCGACCGGACCGCCTTCATTGGCATGGGTGTCCCAGCCGTCGAAGGCGAGCGCGGCGATGCGTGGACCATCATCGGCCGCCATCAATTTTGCCGCGCCGCGCGCAACCTGCCGCATCTGCGCGACCGCGTTGCCCGGCTTCGGCTTCATGTCGTCGCCGCTCGCGGCCTTCTCGAGCTGGAGGCCTTGCGTCAGCGCCGCGGCCAACGCGGGATCGCGATGACGGTAGAGATCGACCAGCCGCATCGCGGTGTCGTCGTCAGCCTGCGGCAGCGCGACCGGGGCCCAGCCGACGGTCGGCGCGTTGCCGCGCAGCACCAGCGGCGTGGTGGGGCCGACTGCAAGTCCGCTCGACACCCGCTCGCCGCGCGGCAGCGCTTCCAGCGCGCGGTTGAGCCAGCCGGACTGCACGCGGCCGGGACCGGCATAGCCGCTCTCGAGCACGTCCTGGCCGTCGAAATGCGAGCGATCGCGATACGGCGTCGCGACGGCATGGATCACCGCCGCATGCTGGTCGCGGTACATGCGCGCGAATTCCGGCATCGCCGGATGCAGCGCGAAGAAGCCGTCGAGCCTGGTCGCGGGATGCGCGCCGTCCGTCGCGAGCGCGATCGAACCGTGCAGGCCGGCATAATCGGGGTCGCCGACCGGCGCGACGGTCGCGAGCCCATCGAGCGCGCCGCGCAGGATCACCACGACGAGGCGCGGGTCGCGCCCATCGGCGGCGCGTGCGAATTTCGGCAAATAGGCCCAGGCCGCGAACGAAGCGCCGCCGAGCAGCAGGCCGCGGCGCGAGGTGAGGAGCCGGTTTTCGACGCAGTCGATCATCTTCATCTCCTCTGTATCTCAGGCGACATCAGCAGCAGCGCCAGCGCCTGCTGGCGCGATTCCGCACGCTCGATGGTCCGCCGTGTTTCGGGCGAGGCCGCATCGCCGGCGGCGAATTCCAGGAGGTCGAGCGGATCGATGTTGGGCCCGAGCCGCGCCCCCATCTGCGAGGCGATGTCGAGCCGGAGCTTCATGCCTTCGGGCGCAGCCCAGGCCGCGGCCGTATCGGGGAAACCGTTCGGCCCGGCCGGCGTCCACAAGGGCTGGCCGAGCAGGTTCAGACTGTTGAGATAGAAGCCGGGATCTTCCGGCACGCGCGCGAGCAGCCGGCCGCTCGCGACCAGGAAATCGCAAGGACTGCGCATCTTGGTCAGCGGCGCCTTCCAGGCTTCATCGGAATCGACCAAAGCCGTGGCGAGCGCCTTGAGATCGCCGTCGGTCTTGACGAAGACGTCGCGCATCCGCGCCACCAGCGCCGGCGGCGGATCGTCGGCGACGAAATGCCGGACGAATTTGGTCGCGACGAAATTCGCCGTCGACGGATGCCGCGCGATGTCGGCGAGCGCGGCTTCGCCCTGCGCGAGGCCATTCGCCTCATAGGTCTTGCCGAGCAGCACCTGCGGTCCGGGCTGATGCGCATTGGCGTTGAAGGCGAAGGAGCCGGGCAGCCCGATCTGGCCTTTGCGGCCGGCGAAGGTCCAGCCGGTGATGATGCGCGCCAGCGAGGTGACGTCCTCCTGCGTATAGCCGCCGCCGACGCCGAGCGTATGCAGCTCCATGATCTCGCGCGCGAGATTCTCGTTCAGCCCGCGCTTGCGGTTTTGGCCCGCGCGCGAGTCGGGTCCGAGCGATTGCTGGTTGTCGAGGAAGAACAGCATCGCCGGATGCTGCTCGACCGCCTTCAGCATGTCGGCGAAACGCCCGAGCACGTGCGGACGAATCGCCTCGCGCTCGAACGCGCCGGCCCACATCCGCGCCAGCTCGCCCTTGCTCGCGGAGATACAGAAATGGTTGGACCAGAACGCGACCAGGCGCTCGGTGAAACCGCAATCGACCATCATCGCCCGCTGCAATCGCGCCAGCGCCTCGGTGCGAAAGGTCTTCTGGATGACGTTGAGCGGCTGCGCGGGCTTTGCAGCCGCCGGCGGCGCAGCGCCCGGTTGCATGCCCTCGGGCTTCATCGCGCCGTCGGTCGGCTTCGCCTCGGCCGTCGGGCCGGCGATCACGGCGGTCACGGTGTTCAGCGAGAGGTTACGGCGCAATTTGGTGTCGGGCTTCTGGTCGGCCGGCGCCTGAGGCGGCGCCTCCGTCGGGGCGCCGGCCTTCGCCGCCTCGCGCGCCTGCTTGACCTGATCCTGATAGGCGAACGCGGCCTGCCCGAGCTGCGGGGTCGATTGCAGGCCAGGCGCCTCCAGCAGCACGCCGTAGGGACGGGCGAGCTCGGCCTTCACGAAGCCGCGCGGATCGGAGGCCGCATTGACGAGATCGCCGGAGGCGCCGCCGCGGGCGCCGAGGCCGAAACGGTTGAGCGCAACGAGGGCGGCTTGCGAGTCGCGAGCCATCGATTTGTTCTCCGCGTGGAACCAGCCGCTTTTCGAGCGTGTCAACGAGGCCTAATATACCGAGGCGGGAGATGAACCCGGCATGAAAATCACGGCGAAGCCTTAGCGCATATCATGACAATTTCGAAAGAATTCGCGTTACAGGAACCGCCGGCCCGCCGCCTCACCTGCTCCCGCTGCGGCAGCGAGTTCGGCTGCGATCTCTCGGGCAATTGCTGGTGCGCGGAGGAGACGGCGCGACTGCCGATGCCGGTCAAGGGCGAGGATTGCCTGTGCCGCGAGTGTTTGCGGAAGGCGGCGAACACTGCTCGTTAAGCGCGAGGCGACGGCCACATCCTCAGTATTGCAGGGTGGGCAAGGGCGCACTTGCGCCGTGCCCACCGTCCCCATCCAACACGATCAGGTCGTGGCACGCTTCGCTTTGCCCAGCCTACGAAGTCTAAACTGGATGCCCCGGCGATTTCCGCGCGATGCCGTCGAACGCATCGAGCAGCCTGCCGCGCCAGGCATAGACCGGATCGTCAGCCTCGAGCAGCTTGAACGGGCTCACCACGCGCGCCCATTGGAAGCCGCCGAACACGATGTAGTCGGCATAATCAGGCGCGCGGCCGCCGATGAAGGGCTGCGTCTTGAAGGTCTGGCGCAACACCTCCAGCGATTTGCGGAATGCCACCACGCCGCTGTCGCGGTTCGCCATGATCTCTTCCAGCGGCTTGCCGAAGCGCGCTTCCCGCGACTGACGGAAATAGGTGGCGTCGGCCTCGCCGAGGTTGTTCGGAATGTCGGCGATGATGAGCGGAAAGATGCCGCCGACGATGGCGATGTCGCCCCAGGCGTTGATCATGCGCGCCATGGCGCGGCCGCCCTCGCCGCCGAACAGCGAGGGCCGATCCGGAAATTCGTCTTCGAGGTAATTCGCGATCGTCCACGAATCGACCACCGGCTTGTCGTGATGCAGCAGCACAGGGACCTTCTCCGAGCCGTGCGGCGCGATCGTGCTCTTCTCGGTGAAACGCCAGGGCAGCGATTCCGCCGCCAATCCCTTGTGCGCGAGCGCCATCCGCGTGCGCCAGCAGAACGGGCTGAACGGGCGCGAGGCATCGGTGCCGACGAGTTCGTAGAGTTTGAGCGACATGGTGTTGTTCCGTCATTGCGAGCGCCAGCGAAGCAACCCAGACTGCCTCCGCAGTCACATTCTGGATTGCTTCGCTGGCGCTCGCAATGACGATGTGGAGACAGAAGCGCCCTGCGTCTACCGCCCGTTGGTGCGCAGCAGCTTCTCGCCCGCTTCCGTCACCGCGATGACGAGGCCGATGCCGGGGAGCGTCTCGCGCGCGACGAAGCCGCGGTCGGCGGCGTCTTCCCAGATGGTGAGGCGCGGGCACGAGGTCTTCCAGGTCGCGATCACCTCGGCATAGGCGCGCGGCTCGCGTGCGACCCATTCGACGAAGTCCAGCACCAGCGGGTCGGCCTGATTGCTCATTGCAAACCTCCCTTGTCGATGGCGGCGAGCACCGGCGTGCGAACCAGGAGCCAGCCGCCATAGGCGATGTAGTAACAGGCGATGGTGGTGATCAGCTTGTACGACCAGGTGACGAATTGCTGGTCGGTCATGGCTTCGAGCAGGCGCCGCGCCAGCGTGGTGCCGAGCATCGAGGCGAGGATCGCGGCGCCGGCGAGCACGGGATCGAGGCTCGCCGCCTGGTCGATGATGCCGCCGAAATAGATCAGCTTGGTGAAATGGCTGACGACCTGGCACATCGACTTCGTCGCCACCTTCTCGCGCCGGCCGAAATTGCCGCCGAGGAAGAACGTGTCGAGCAGCGGACCGGAGACGCCGGTCATCAGCATCAAGCCCATGCAGATCGTGCCGTAGACGGTGCCCTGCCAAAGGCTGTCAGGGTCGGGCTTGATGTTGGTCGGCAGCAGCCGGGCCATGAACGGCGTGGCGCCCAGCATCAACAGCGCGATCGGCTTGTCAGGCACGTAGCGGGTGACCGACCAGGCCGCGAGCGCGATCGCCGCGCCGACCAGATAGTTCGCCACCGCCCGCCAGCGGATATGCTGGCGCCAGAGCAAGGCACGCCAGCCATTCGAGGCCATCTGCGTGATCGCATGCAGCACCATCGCGGTCGGCAGCGGCATCAGCGCCAGCAGCACGCCGATCAGGATCAGCCCGCCCGCCATGCCGAACAGCCCCGACAGAAACGCGGTGGCCACCATCAGCAATCCGAGGGCAGCGATCATGATGGGCGTCAAGGGACGGTTCTCCTGTTCGGCAGCTAGGGACGCTTGATTCCCTCGTCCGCGCACGTGGGGAGAGGCGAAGGAGAAGGTGCCTCGCTTGCGCCTGCTTCGCAAACTGAGTTATCTTGCCCTGGCATCAGCTTTCCTGAGGGTAGACTTTGCGCCGCCTGCTCTTTCTCAACGGCATCAAGGCATTCGAGGCGGCGGCGCGGACCGGCAGCTTTGCTGGGGCCGGCGTCGAGCTGAGCGTGTCGGCGGCCGCCGTCAGCCGCATGGTGCACCTGCTCGAAGAGCGGCTCGGGGTGGCGTTATTCGAGCGCAAGGCCAACAGGCTGGTGCTGACCCAGGCGGGCCGCGCCTATCAGAGCGGCCTGACGCCGATCTTCGATGCGCTCGCCAGCCTCACCGCGCAGGTGACCGCGCCCGCGAGCGTGCGCGTGCTCACCATCGGCGTCGGACATACGTTTGCGATGCGCTGGCTGATCCCGCGCCTGTCGGAGTTTCGCAGCGAGGAGCCCGACATCGAGGTGCGCTTCACCACCGGCGGCGCGTCGGTGCCGTTCGGCGAGGACTGGAGCTGCGGCATCAAGCTCGGCACCGGCGACTGGCCGGGGCTCGTCGCCGAACCCCTGTTCGCCGGTGATTTGACGCCGGTCTGCGTGCCCCGCCTCGCCACCTCATTGAAGCGCCCGGCCGACCTCAAGGGCCCCAGCCTGATCCGCGTGGAACACTCGCCGGAGGACTGGCCGCTCTGGCTGAAGGCCGCGAACCTTCCCCGCATCAATCCGCGCGGGCCGGAGTTCCAGTTCTACGGCCAGGCGCTCCAGGCCGCCGTTGACGGGCTCGGCATCGCCATGGGCATCCGGCCCTATATCGACGACGATCTCGCCGCCGGCCGGCTCGTCGCACCGTTCGACCTTTCCGTTCCCAAGGGCATGCGCTGGTACCTGCTCTACCGCAGCTTCCAGACCGAACAGCGCGACTTCGCCGCGTTCCGCCGCTGGATCATGCGGGCGGCCGCGGAACCCGCGGCCCGTCCGCGCCGGTCCGGACGCAGCCCTGCGCGGAACTGATCTCAACCGTTCGGCTGAAAAAGCTGGGCGCTTGTGAACCGCTTCACAGTCCCAAACCCGCAACCGTGCTCCTCTAACCCTCCGACACGAGCGCATTTGGGGACTACCAATGACGACCCTTTACGATGGCTTTGACATCGAATCCTTCGAAGCTGGCAAAGGACTGTGGCACGCCCGGATCAGGCGCGCCGATTTGAGCCCGGTTGCCATCGACGGCGTGCTGTTTCCGACCATGGAAGTCGGCTTCGCCTGGCCCGATCCGGACGCGGCGATCGCCGACGCCAAGCATCACATCGACCGGTTCCGCCGGCACGCGGACGACAACGACGAATAGACTCCGCGAGGGAGGACTGAGCGACAGCGCGGCATAACAGGGGGGACACCTGACCATGTCGGTCATCAACTACGAAGACGCTCCGCAGCCGAGAATCTATTCCCGCGAGGTGCTGGCAATATGCCCGGAATGCGACGGCGATCTCACGGTGCTCCGTGTCATCGGCGGCCGCGCCGGGTGCGAGTACTGGACCATGCGCTGCACCGATTGCGGCGGGATTCATCTCGACATCCTCGAGCCGCGCCTGACAGTCGTGGACGGCGACGGACCGCTGCCGGCGGCGTGACCGGGGCTGCTGCCAACCTGCTGTCAGCAGCCTGCGCGGTGGCGGCTATTCGCCCTTTTCTGAGGGGCGGACTCGTCCCATATTCGCCTCATGGCGAAGAAAGCTGCTCCCCCAAAATCCCCCAAAACCAAGGCACCGAATTCAAAGGCACATCGGCCTGATGTGCAGCCGATCGGGCCGGCGCTGGCCGAACTGCTGAATCCCGCGATCAACCGCGGCGATGCCGGGCTGGGATCGGGCACCGGGCTGCAGCCGCCGCCGGACAATTCGCGCGACCGCCGCGCCGGAGGCGAAGCTGCCGCGCACCGGGCGCGCGCCTCGACGCCGAAAGAGTTTCCGCAGGATACGACGCGACCGATGCCGCTGCGGCCCAATCCGCAGCCGGTGGGGGCACGGGCTTCGACCGAGGGCTTCGACGAGGTCCCTCAGGCCAATTACGGCACGGCCGCCACGATCCCGACGCTCGATCCGGAGCTGGCGCGGCAGCTCGGTCTTCCCACCGAGGAGGACGATGCCGAGGCGCTGGCGCGCCCGCCGCGCAGCAAGATGGAGGCGCTCGGCGTCAAGGCGACGGCCGACGCACTGGAATCCCTGATCCGCGAGGGCCGCCCCGAGTTCCGCAAGGGCGACGGCTCCATGAAGGTGTGGACGCCGCACCGGCCGCCGCGCCCGGAAAAGTCCGAAGGCGGCGTGCGCTTCGAGATCAAGTCCGAATACCAGCCGCGCGGCGATCAGCCGACCGCGATCAAGGAGCTGGTCGAGGGCATCGAACGCAACGACCGTTCGCAGGTGCTGCTCGGCGTCACCGGCTCCGGCAAGACCTACACCATGGCCAAGGTGATCGAGGCGACGCAGCGCCCGGCGCTGATCCTGGCGCCGAACAAGACGCTCGCCGCCCAGCTCTATGGCGAGTTCAAGAACTTCTTCCCCGACAACGCCGTCGAGTATTTCGTCAGCTATTACGACTACTACCAGCCGGAAGCCTACGTCCCGCGCACCGACACCTACATCGAAAAGGATTCGTCCATCAACGAGCAGATCGACCGCATGCGCCACTCGGCGACGCGCGCGCTGCTCGAACGCGACGACGTCATCATCGTCGCCTCGGTATCCTGCATCTACGGTATCGGCTCGGTCGAGACCTATACCGCGATGACCTTCGCGCTGAAGAAGGGCGAGCGCATCGACCAGCGCCAGCTCATCGCCGATCTCGTCGCGCTGCAGTACAAGCGCACCCAGGCCGATTTCACGCGCGGCACGTTTCGCGTGCGCGGCGACGTCATCGATATCTTCCCGGCGCACTATGAAGACCGCGCCTGGCGCGTGAATTTGTTCGGCGACACCATCGAGAACATCGAGGAGTTCGATCCGCTCACCGGCCACAAGCAGGACGAGCTCGAATTCATCAAGATGTACGCCAACTCGCACTATGTGACGCCGCGGCCGACGCTGGTGCAGGCGATCAAGTCGATCAAATCGGAATTGAAGCTGCGGCTCGACCAGCTCAACAACCAGGGACGCCTGCTGGAGGCACAGCGGCTGGAGCAACGCACCACCTTCGACCTCGAGATGATGGAGGCGACGGGCAGCTGCGCCGGCATCGAGAACTATTCGCGCTACCTGACCGGACGCCGGCCCGGCGAGCCGCCGCCGACGCTGTTCGAATACGTCCCCGACAATGCGCTGATCTTCGCCGACGAAAGCCACGTCACCATTCCGCAGATCGGCGCCATGTTCCGCGGCGACTTCCGCCGCAAGGCAACGCTGGCCGAATACGGCTTCCGCCTGCCCTCCTGCATGGACAACCGCCCCTTGCGTTTCGAGGAGTGGGACATGATGCGGCCGCAGACGATCGCGGTGTCGGCGACGCCGGGTGGATGGGAGCTCAACGAGAGCGGCGGCGTGTTCGTCGAGCAGGTCATTCGCCCCACAGGCCTGATCGATCCGCCCGTCGACATCCGCCCGGCCCGCACCCAGGTCGACGATCTCGTCGGCGAGGTTCGCGCCACGGCGCAGGCCGGCTATCGCTCGCTGATCACGGTGCTCACCAAGCGCATGGCGGAGGACCTCACCGAATACCTGCATGAGCAGGGGATTCGCGTCCGCTACATGCACTCTGATATCGACACGATCGAGCGCATCGAGATCATCCGGGATCTCAGGCTCGGCGCGTTCGACGCGCTGGTCGGCATCAACCTGCTGCGCGAGGGCCTCGACATTCCCGAATGCGCGCTGGTCGCCATCCTCGACGCCGACAAGGAAGGTTTTCTGCGCAGTGAGACCTCGCTGATCCAGACCATCGGCCGCGCCGCGCGCAACGTCGACGGCAAGGTGATCCTCTATGCCGACCAGATGACCGGCTCGATGGAGCGCGCCATCGCCGAGACCAACCGCCGCCGCGAGAAGCAGGTCGAGTACAACACCGCCAACGGCATCACGCCTGAGAGCGTGAAGAAGCATATCGGCGACATCCTCAACTCCGTCTACGAGCGCGACCACGTGCTGGTCGAGGTCGGCGGCCACGACATGACCGACGACGTCATCTCGATCGGCCACAATTTCGAAGCCGTGCTGGCCGATCTCGAGACGCGGATGCGCGAGGCCGCCGCCGACCTGAACTTCGAGGAAGCCGCGCGCCTCCGCGACGAGGTCAAGCGCCTGCGCGCCACCGAGCTCGCCGTGGTCGACGATCCCACCGCCAAGCAGCGCACGGTCACGACCAAGGCCGGCGCCTATGCCGGCACGAGGAAATACGGCGACGCCGCGAATTTGCCGGTGAGCGCCATGAAGAACAAGAGCGCCGCGACCGCGCTCAAGGCCGGCGGCGCCAAGGGCTCACGCGTGCACAAGCCGCATCTCGACGAGATGCACGGCCCGGAGTCGTTGCCCTATCGCGCCAGCCCGACATTGCCGTCGAAGCCGTTCGGCGGAAACAGCCGGATCATCCAGCCGACCGACTCGCGGCAGTCGGGGCCGGAGTTCGGGCCCGCGCCGAAGTCGACGGGCGGGGCACCGGGGCGACGCGGTCGGTGGAAGAAGAGGTAGGTTATTGGCGAAGAGAGCCGGCGATGCTGCACGATAGATCCCGGTCTCGCGAGGTCACACGAGACCGGGATATCGCGTTCGCCAATCACCGCCGGCAGAACACCGCTACTCCCTGAAAGTAATAGCCGCGGTTGGAGCCGTCATAACTGCCTGAGCTCATGCAGCAGGCCTTGAAACCTGCGTCCGGAGCCGCATGGGCAGAGGTCGTTGCGGCCGAGCTTTTCGCTCAGCTCGACGTCGCCGTGAACGACGCGCGCGCCGCGTTTGACGTGGGTTTCCGAGGGGAAAGACTTCCGCCGCTTACGCGTGACGCTGAAAGCTGGGGAGGTTTTCGAGATCGCGGGACTTGCGCATGACGCCCTCCATCGGTTCGGGAAGCGCGGCCGATTGCCGCCGCGCTTCACTATCACGATGTCGGGTGCACGGGAAGACGCAGCGCCTGCGGGCCTACAGCTTGCCCTGCCCGGTCGTCTGGGTCTGTTGCTGCTGCTTCTCCTGCTCCTTGGCATGGTGGCGGCCGTAGAGGCAGCCGGCGGCGGCGCCTAACATGCCGTGATGGCCGGCATAATGGCCGGCGACGCCGCCGACGACGGCGCCCTTGATGCAGCCCTTGGCGTCGGCGGCGGAGGTGGCGCCGAGCATGAGAAGCGCGGCAGCGGCGGCGAGAAGCGGGGATTTCATGATCGATGTCTCCGGCGGGTGTCCGCGTCTCAACGAACACGGGCGGGCTGGGGTTCCACCGCGCGCTGCATGGCGTGAACCACCATGCATGGAAGCGCGACCCATCGCTGGATATCCCTGTGTTTTTGCGGATTGATGAAGCCGGGGGCCGCGCGATAGCGTTTGCAATCCACGGCCGGTGCGGGCGGGACAGCCTATGACGATCGAATCGTTGAACAAGCAACGCGTGCTGCATCTGCTCGACGCTCTTGCGCGCGGCGATCTCGATGACGCGCTGTCGTGCTGCACCGACGACGTCGACTTCCTCACTCACGCCCCGATCGACGTGCTGCCGCATATGGGCCCCCGCCACGGCAAGGCCGAGCTACGCGAGCTCTGGCGAACGGTCTGGTTGCGTTACTCCGAGATTCGTTACAAGGCGCCGCAGATCCTGGCTGATGGCGACGAGGTGGCGACCTACCTGCAGGCCCATTTCAAGAAGCGCAGCAACGGCCGGATCGTCCAGTTCGACATGGCGGTATTCTACAGCTTCCGGAACGGCCAGATCGCACAGATCCGCGAAATCATCGATTCCTACGATCTGGTGCAGCAGGTGCTGGAGAGGGAGATCGGCCCCATGATCGTGGCGGCGGAGGCGGACGGGCTGTAGCCCGACGGGCCGCCCCCCGGGAGATTACGGGGTTCTATTGTAAATCTCACAAAACGCCATCAATTGTGCATTGCAAAAACGTGAATTGCGTTTTGGCCGAAACCGCGTATTTTGTTCGCATACAAATGAGTTGAGCGACCCCGGGGCGCCTTTACGGCGCATGGGGTTGTTTTCCGTTTTTCTTTGCAAGCCAGCTTCAGGACTGCCCAAAATGACAGAGCACAGCCTCTGGCGTTTCTCGCGTGCATTGCATCGCGCGATCAACGACCGGCATTTCGAGGATATCGAGGCCCTGATCGACGAGGACGTCGACTGGGCGGTCTACGGCCCGATCGACATGTTTCCGTTCCTGGGCGCGCGCCAGGGCAAGGCGGCGGTGCTCCAGGTGATCCGCCAGCTCGCCGACAATTTCCACGTCCGCCGTTTCGAGCGGGAGAGCATCATGCTGGGCGTCGATTCCGCCTCGTCGATGCTGCGCTATTCGCTCACCGCCTTGGATTCGGACAAGCCGATCAGCCTGCGCGTCGCGCAATTCGCCCAGTTCAGGGCTGGCAGGCTCATCAACATGCGCGTGCTGATCGACACCTTCGATCTGGTCGAGCAGGCACTCGGCCGCGCGATTCATCTGCCAAAGATGACCCGCGTCGGCTGAGGGGGACACCAACGGGCTCCGCATTCCGGGACCGATCGACTGATGCTCCTGCGACCCGTCCCGGCCTCCAGCCCCGCCGGACGCGCATCGTGGAGAGGCTCGTCTTCGGGCGCGCGCGACTTGCGCGCGGCCCGTTGGTTCGTCATCCCAGGTGCCACAATTTCGCAACGATGGTTCCGCATCTTCCGCCCGAACTGGGCTCGCGGGCAAGGGCAATGGAATTCACGACAGGTTTGGGCTGGATCCGGCTGCCGCTGGCGGCCGCCTTCGTTTTCGGCTCGGTGCTGACGGCCCAGGCGCAGATCATTCCGCCCTTCTCCCCGCCTCCCGCCGCGACAGCCCCCGACGACGAGGCGGACGAGGTCGCCGAGACGGCCCCCGACGTCAACGATACCGACGTGCTCAAAGGCATCGACGTCGACAAGCTCGACTGGAGCCAGCTCGCCATCGATGCCGGCACGCTCAACGACATCATCGCCGCCAAGAAGCGCGCGAAGGCTGCCGCCAATGACGGCATGAACTGGTCGTCCAACGCCAATGCCAACGGCTCCTCGGCCGTGACGGTGAAGCAGTCGGTGTCCCCGTTCTGGGATACCCGCATCGGCGCCGACATGACGGTGGCGAAAGAGCCGACCACGATGTCGGAGCTGCTGGCGGAGAAGGCCGCCAACGGCGGCAACCTGCCGCAATCCTCCGGCAGCGCCTGGGCCGCCGCGACCGCGCCGGGCGCGGGCGTGATCTGGGACAAGACCGCCGTGGAAGCCCGCGTCGATCCCGGCTCTGAGCAGAGCAAGCTCGGGGCGTCGCTGACCAAATCGATGCCGCTGTCGAGCGATACTTCGCTGACGCTGCAGAACGGCTACAGCGTCAACCAGCAGGGCACCACGGCGCTGCCCGGCGTCGGCGGCCACGTCATCCGCAATTACGAGACCGACCAGTCCGCCAAGGTTTCCATCGCCGACACCGGCACCAGCATCAGTGCTGGCCGAACGCTGTCGACCACCGACGACAAGTGGCTGGGCAAGGTCGGCGCCGAACAGAAGCTGTTCGACAACGTCACCGTGTCGGGCTCGGTCGGCGAGACCTCGCAAGGGGTGATCAACAAGAGCGTGACGGCCGGCTTCAAGAAGAGCTGGTGAGGCTTCTTCAGACTCTCCTAACCATACGCCACGGCAAAGCCCCCGAATCGTCCGCCCTTGCCGTATCTCGGCCCCGTTGCGGTCAAAATCCGACGCCCTAGTCGGATCACCGACGCCGTCGTGCGGGGGACACTCGCGCTGCGCTCAACGCGAACAGGGGAACCTTGATGAACGCCATTCGTCCGGAAAAGATCGAAGCCACCGAGACCGAGACGGTCGACAGCAACCTTGCCGCCGTGACCGAAGTCGAGGCCGGCATCCGCGATTTCGTCCGTAACGACATCGCCTATCTGCGCCGGCCTGCCACTGCCACCACCGACGCGCCGCCGCTCGATCCGAGCGCGGAAGCCACCGTCACCAACGTCAACTCGCTGATCCAGCGCGTCGCCGGCACCTCGCTCGCCGAGATCGAGAACCTGATCTCCGAGCTCGAGAGCCTGCGCGACCTGCTTCATGCCGAAGGCCAGCGCGTCCAGCGCGAGATTTCGGGCTACGCCCAGCTCAGCCAGGCCGCGATGAAGTCGACGCGCATGATCGCCGACAACGTCGCCCAGTGGAAGCGCGCCGCCGACGGTCTGCGCAACAGCTGATCGGGCTATCCAAGCATCACGAACCGTCGCGTTCCGAGAAGGGGCGCGGCGGTTTTGATTCTGGGGGATGGGCTCACGCTGTTTCTCCAGGATAGGTGTCATCGCCCGATTCAATCGGGCGATCCAGTATTCCAGAGACGATAGTGATTGGACCGAGACGCCGCGGCGTACTGGATGCCCCGCTCAAGCCGGGGCATGACAGCGGTAGATATGGCTACGCGCGCGGCATGACAGGACGTGGATTGAACCCTCCGCCCTACCCCGGCGACCAAAGCCTAGCGCCCGTGCCGCTGACGGCCGGGCTTCAGGGGCATTTCAGATGGAAAGCATTCGGCCCGACACCACGGACCCGATCCCGTTGCGGCCGGCGCCGAACCAGTTCGGCACTATCATGCTGCGCTTTGTCGGGCTGCTGGCTATTGCGATCGCGATTTTGGCGTTCGTCTATAGCCGCTGAGGGCGGAGGCCACGACGCGGCCCCGCGCGGAGGCCAATTCGTGGCCCCGCGGAGTTAACGAGCGCTTAACGGCTCGCGTCGACGGTCGAGGCTTCCAGGGTGTAGGCGCCGTCGGCGTAACCCTTCACCACCATGCCGGCGACCAGCATCACGGCCAGCGTCGCAGTCGCAAAGATGAATCCGACCAACTTGAGTGCGCCGCGGTCTGCCATAGTCCTCGTCCCCTGTACTCTGCCAATTCGTTTCAAATAGACAGCGACAGGTTCATAATTGGTTAGCAACTCGATGGTTCCGGCAGCTGCGTCGTGAGCCGCCAGCCAACTCGCGAGGCTTATGGCAGCCGCCTGGAATCGCGTCCATAGCGCGCGGGCAACACTCGCGCGCTGTTTTGGGCGTTCATCCTGGAACTGGTCTAACCGCCCTTCCGCATCGGCACGAAGGCGCTGGCGGTGATGGAATAGACGTCCTCGCCGCGCTGGTTGGTGCCGATTGTGCGGGCCGTCAGGATGCCCCAGCCGGGACGCGAGCCGGAGGCACGCTTGTCGATGACTTCGTTGACGTAAGAGATGGTGTCACCCGCAAGCACCGGCTTGATCCAGCGCAGGTCGCGAAAGCCCGGTGACGGGCCCCACACCGCGACCTCCTCGCCGCGGCTTGCTGCTTCGCGCGCCAGGCGCTGGCCGTCGGCGACAAGCAGGCTCATGCAGGCCGAGCCGACATGCCAGCCGGAGGCAGCGAGCCCGCCGAACAGCGAATTCTTGCCCTCCTCCTCGTCGAGGTGGAAGCGCTGCGGATCGAACTTGGCGGCGAATGTCTTGATGGCCTCTGCCGTGAACGTATAGCTGCCAATCTCGCGGCGTTGGCCGATCTCGATATCGTCGAAGAACCGCATCAGACCGCTCCCTCGCGCCGCTCGATCAGGATCGGCGAGGTCATCTCGGCGAGCGCTTCGCCCCTGGCGTTGCGCACGGTGCATTTGAACTTGACGATGCCGAGGTTCGGCCGGCTCTTCGAGGTGCGCGCCTCGACGACATCGACGTCGAGCGTCAGATCGTCTCCCGGCCTGAGCGGCGACAGCCAGCGCACCTCGTCGACCCCGGGAGACCCCAGCGAAGCGGCGCGGGTAATAAATCCGTCGGCCATCATCCGCATCATCAGCGAGCAGAGATGCCAGCCAGAGCCGGACAGGCCGCGCAGCATGCTCCGGCTAGCTGCCTCCTCGTCCAGATGCATCGGCTGCGGATCGAACTCGGCGGCGAAGGCCAGGATCTCGTCGCGGGTGACATGGCGCGGGCCGAACGTTCCGTAGCGGCCGGTCGGGAAATCTTCGAAGGTCAGGGTCATCTGGGAAAAGCTTTGCGGGAGGACAGATTGTGGCCGCACTTTGCGGCAATCTCAACCCGCCGGCTCGCATGGCTCGTGCTACATTCGGCGAGTCGGGCCAAACCTGCCTCATTGTCTGGATGACACGGTCGGCGGCACGATCTGCCCGGGGGAGAGAGATGTTTTCATTCAGCGATCTGTTTCAATGGGACCGCTTCATCACGCCGACGATCATCAAGACCTTCTACTGGCTGGTGATCGGCGTGATCTGCCTGTTCGGCCTCTCCGGAATCTTTGCCGGTCTCACCGCGATGGCGATCAGCCCGTTCGCCGGTTTCCTGATCGTGCTGGAATCGATCGCGGGCGTCGTCGTCGGGATCGTGTTCTCGCGCATCGCCGCGGAACTGATCCTGATCGTATTCCGCATCAACGAGCATCTCGGCGCGATCAGGGATCAGGGCGGCGGGATGCGGTGAGGCTCCGTCGTTCCGGGGCGCCTCGAAGAGGCGAGCCCGGAATGACAAGACTTACGTATTGAACCTAAAATGCATCACGTCGCCGTCGGCGACGACGTATTCCTTGCCTTCGAGGCGCAGCTTGCCGGCATCGCGAGCGCCGGCTTCGCCGTTGAACGCGACGTAGTCGTCAAAAGCGATCGTCTCGGCGCGAATGAAGCCCTTCTCGAAATCGGTGTGGATCACACCGGCCGCGCCCGGCGCCTTGGTGCCGCGATGGATGGTCCAGGCGCGCGCTTCCTTCGGTCCCACCGTGAAATAGGTGATGAGGTCGAGCAGCTTGTAGCCGGCGCGGATCAGGCGATCGAGGCCGGCCTCTTCCAGCCCAAGCGTCTCCAAGAAGTCGGCGCGCTCCTCGCGCGAGAGGGTGGCGATCTCGGATTCGATCTTGGCCGAGATGACGACGGCGACGGCGCCCTCCTTGGCAGCCTGCTCCTGCACGGCCTTCGAGAACGCGTTGCCTGTGGCGGCGGAGCCTTCCTCGACGTTGCAGACATAGAGCACGGGCTTGGACGACAACAGGCCGAGCATGCCGAAGGCGCGCTCCTCCTCCGGCTTGCGCTCGACGAGGCGCGCGGGCTTGCCGTCGCGCAGCAGCACCAAGGTGCGGTTGACGAGGTCGAGCTGCTCCTTGGCGTCCTTGTCGTTGCCCTTGGCCTTCTTGGTCAGGTTGTCGACGCGCTTTTCGAGGCTGTCGAGGTCGGCGAGCATCAGCTCGGTCTCGATGGTCTCGATGTCGGCGAGCGGGGCGATCTTGCCCTCGACATGGGTGATGTCGGAATCTTCAAAGCAGCGCACCACATGCGCGATGGCGTCGACCTCGCGGATGTTGGCGAGGAACTGGTTGCCGAGACCTTCACCCTTGGAGGCGCCGCGCACGAGACCGGCGATGTCGACGAAGGTCAGCCGGGTCGGAATGATCTGGCCCGATTTGGCGATCGCCGCCAGCTTGTCGAGCCTGGGATCAGGCACGGCGACCTCGCCGACATTCGGCTCGATGGTGCAGAACGGATAGTTGGCCGCCTGCGCCGCGGCCGTCTCGGTCAGGGCGTTGAACAAGGTCGACTTGCCGACATTGGGCAATCCGACGATTCCGCATTTGAATCCCACGAGCCTATTCCTTGCCGTTCTCGTCCTTGGTCAAAAATCCCTTCGCCTGCATCGCAAGATGCACCCTGTTGGCGAAGGTCGCGTCCGTGCCCGTGGCGATCAGGGCGGCGTGCTCGGCGACCGCGTCACACAGCGTCGTCACCCACTCATTGTCGGCCTTGGCGAAGTCCGACAGGACATGGCCGTGCACCAACTCCTTGACGCCGGGATGACCGATGCCGAGCCTGACACGGCGATAGTCGTTACCGATATGCGCCGAGATCGAGCGCAGGCCGTTATGGCCGGCGATGCCGCCGCCGATCTTCACCCTCACCTTGCCCGGCGGAAGCTCGAGCTCGTCGTGAAACACCGTGGTGTCGCCTGGCGCGATCTTGAAGAAGCCTGCTGCTTCCTGAACGCTGCGGCCGGACTCGTTCATGTAGGTCGTCGGCTTGAGCAGGATCACGCGCTCAGGTCCGAGCGTGCCTTCCGAAGTCTCGCCCTGAAACCTGCGGCGCCACGGTGCGAAACCATGACGCCGCGCGATCTCGTCGACGGCCATGAAGCCGATATTGTGCCGGTTACGTGCGTATTTCGCGCCGGGATTGCCGAGCCCAACAAAGAGTCGCATGACGCGGCGCGCCCCTCAGCCAGCGCGCGATCGAGGATCACGCGCCGGCTCTTTCGAGAGATTACTTCTTCTTGTCGCCGCCGGCCGGAGCCTTGGCCGCTGCCGGAGCCGCAGCACCCGCAGCCGGAGCCGCAGCACCTGCCGCCGGAGCAGCCGCGCCAGCCGCCGGAGCCGCGCCACCAGCAGCAGCCGCAGCCGCAGCCTTCTGCTCTTCAGCGTAGCCGGACGGCGGCACGATCGTGACGAGGGTCGCGTCCTCGCGGGTCAGCGCCTTGACGCCGGCGGGAAGCTTGACGTCCGACAGATGCAGCGAGTGACCGATTTCCAGCGCGCCGACGTCGGCTTCGATGTACTGCGGAATGCTCTCGACGCCGCATTCGAGCTCGATGGCGTGGGCGACGATGTTGACCGTGCCGCCGCGCTTCACGCCCGGAGACGTTTCCGCCTTCACGACATGCAGGGGAACGCTGATACGGATGGTGGCGCCTTCGCCGAGACGCATGAAGTCGACGTGGATCGGGAAGTCCTTGACCGGATCGAGGTGGTAGTCGCGCGGAATCACGCGGTGCTTCTTGCCCTCGAGGTCGATGTCCACCAGCGTGGTCAGGAACCGGCCGGCAAGGATGCGCTGGCGCAGTTCACGATCTTCGATCGAGATCGTCAGCGGGGGCTGGTTGTTACCATAGATCACTCCGGGCACTCTGCCGGCGCGACGCTCAGCCCGGGCGGCCCCCTTGCCGCTCTTCGGACGTGCGGTCGCCTTCAATTCCTTGACGGTCGTCGCCATAGTCTAAGTCCTTGTTTTTGCAAAAGTTAATGGGCCGCAAGGCGGCCCATGGCGTACGCCGCAGCAAGCCTCCAGGGGTGCGGGGGCCGCGGACGTGGCGGGCTTTTACCCGGAAGATGCGGAAATGACAAGGAGAATGGGCTGCCCGAGAAGACCGGGTCCTTACCCTCCCTCGGAGGGGGAGGGTAAGATAAAGGGCGCCTACCCGCCGAGCTTGGCCTCGAGCGCGGCGATGCGCGCCTTGAGGGCCTCGTTCTCCTCACGCGCCAGACGGGCCATGTCCTTGACCGCCTCGAATTCCTCGCGCTTGACCAGATCCATGTCGCGCAGGAATTTCTCAGCCTGGTTGCGCATGACGGTGTCGAACTCGCGCTTGACGCCCTGGGCCGCACCGGCGGCATCGTTCATCATGCGGCCGATCTCGTCGAAAAACCGGTTGGTGGTCTGGGTCATGTCGGTCTCCTGATCGGTCTTTTGGCGGCTCGATAAACTTTGCGCGAACGCGCAAAAAGACAATGGCAATCCGCGGTGACAGGTTCAAGGGCCGCGCGGCGGTATCCTTGTCACGCCCCGGTTTCCTTGCAATCGTATTCAACGTCCCTGCATAACAAGAATCACAAGCCGGAAACGCACGACATGATCGAGCAGCAGATCGCAATTCCCACCAAGGACGGCCACACCGCGACCTTCATCGTCCATCCCGAGCGGGGCGGACCGTTCCCGGTCATCCTGTTCTACATGGACGCACCGGCAATTCGCGAGGAGCTGCGCGACATGGCGCGCCGGCTCGCGACGTCAGGCTATTACGTGATGCTGCCGAACCTCTATTACCGCTCCGGCGTGATGGAGCTCGGCGCGCTGCCGGCCGACCCGAACGCGCCGGAGCGCAAGCGCATGTTCGCGCTGATGGGCTCGCTCACGATCCCGATGATCATGGACGACACGCGTGCGCTGCTCACCTATGCCGAGGGCCAGGCTGCCGCGAACACTGAAATCGTCGGCACGGTCGGCTATTGCATGAGCGGCCGCTACGCCATCAACGCCGCTGCGCATTTCCCTGACAGCGTCAAGGCCGCCGCCTCGATCTACGGTGTGCAGCTGGCGACCGACCAGGCCGACAGCCCGCATCTCGCGGCAGGCAAGACCAAAGCCGAGCTCTATTTCGCCTGCGCCGAGACCGATGTCTACGCGCCGCCTGAAATCATCGAGAAAGTCAAGGAAGGCATGAAAGGCGCAAAGGCCGAGGTCGAGATCTATCCCGGCACCCATCACGGCTTCGCATTTCCCAAGCGCCCGGTCTATGACCGCGACGCCGCCGAGCGGCATTGGGAGCGACTGCTGGCGCTCTATCGCCGCAATCTCGTCCAGCAATAGCAGGCGCAATGCCCTTACTGCTCATCGACTTCCCGTCCTTCAACCCTATCGCGGTCGCGATCGGGCCGTTCGCGATCCGCTGGTACGCGCTGGCCTATATCGGCGGCATCGTCATCGGCTGGCTTTATGCGCGCTCGCTGCTGAAGAACGAACGCCTGTGGGGCGGCCCCGCGCCGATGTCGCTGGTGCAGATCGACGACTTCATCCTCTGGGTCACGCTTGGCATCATCCTCGGCGGCCGCACCGGCTACGTGCTGTTCTACAATCTGCCCTTCTTCATCAGTAATCCGGCTGCGATCTTCAAATTGTGGGAGGGCGGCATGTCCTTCCACGGCGGCTTTCTCGGCTGCGTCGTCGCGGTGATGTGGTTTGCCTACCGCAACGGCATCTCGATCCTGTCGCTGGGGGACATCACCACCGCGGTCGCTCCGATCGGGCTGCTGCTTGGGCGCATCGCCAATTTCATCAACGGCGAATTGTGGGGCCGCGCCACCGATGCGAGCCTGCCATGGGCCATGATCTTTCCCCACGACCCGTCGCATTTGCCCCGTCATCCAAGCCAGCTCTATGAAGCCGGCATGGAGGGCATCCTGCTGTTCACGGCGCTCGCGGTGATGGTCCGCTTCGGAGCGCTGAAACGGCCTGGCATGATCCTCGGAGCCTTCATTCTGCTCTACGGGCTGACGCGGATCGCCGGCGAGCATTTCCGCGAACCGGACGAGCAGCTCGGATTCCTCTGGGGCGGATTAACCATGGGCATGCTGCTATCGATCCCCATGCTTATTGTCGGCGGTATACTTATTGTATGGGCTGTCAGGCGCGGCTCGCCAAAGCCCACCGAGGCCATTCGTTAATTCACTTCGAGAATACAGCTCGTGACCGAACAGCCATTGCTCAACGAGATCAAGGCCCTGATCAAGTCCTCAGGCCCCATGCCGGTCTGGCGGTACATGGAACTGTGCCTGATGCATCCGCACCATGGTTATTACATCTCGCGCGATCCGCTCGGACGCGAAGGCGACTTCACCACTGCGCCCGAAGTCAGCCAGATGTTCGGCGAACTCTTGGGCCTGTGGACCGCCTCGGTGTGGAAACAGATGGGCTCGCCGCCAATCTTGCGGCTGATCGAGCTCGGGCCCGGCCGCGGCACCATGATGGCTGATGCATTGCGTGCGCTACGCGTATTGCCGCCGCTCTATCAGGCGCTTCAAATCCACATGGTCGAGGTCAATCCCGTCCTGCGCGAGCGGCAGAGTGCGACATTGTCGGGCGTGCGCAACAACATCGCCTGGCACGACAGCATCGACGACGTGCCGGAGGGACCCAGCGTCATCCTCGCCAACGAATATTTCGACGTGCTGCCGATCCACCAGATGGTGAAGCGCGAGGATGGCTGGCACGAGCGGGTGATCGAGATCGATCCCAACGGCAAGCTCCAGTTCGGCGCGGCGGCCGAGCCGACGCCGCGCTTCGACGTGTTGCTGCCGCCCCTGGTGCGCGCGGCGCCTGTCGGCGCAGTGTTCGAGTGGCGGCCCGACACGGAGATCATGAAGCTCGCCACGCGCGTACGCGACCAGGACGGCGCCGCGCTGATCATCGACTACGGCCATTTGCGCAGCGATGCCGGAGATACTTTCCAGGCCATCGCGCGCCACAGCTTCACCGATCCCTTGAAGGCGCCGGGCCAGGCCGACGTCACCGCCCATGTCGACTTCCAGGCGCTCGCGCGTGCAGCCGAGGATGTCGGCGCGCGCGTGCACGGTCCGGTGACGCAAGGCGACTTCCTCAAGCGCGTCGGCATCGACACCCGCGCCGCCGCCTTGATGCAGAAAGCAACGCCTGAGGTCGCCACCGACATTTCCGTGGCGCTGAAGCGGCTGACCGATACGGGACGCAGCGGCATGGGCGCGATGTTCAAGGTGCTCGGCATCTCCGAGCCACGGCTGACGGGCATTGCGGGCCTCAGCGATCTCGAACAGGCCGGAGGCTATTGATGACGCTCACTTCGTCATTGCTGTCGGCGGTACCCGGGCTGCGCCATGCCTTCTTCACCCGCGAGGGGGGCGTCTCCGGCGGCATCTATGCCGCGCTGAACGGCGGGCTCGGCTCCAACGACGATCAGACCCTCGTCGCGGAGAACCGCCGCCGCATGGCCGAGCATGTCGGCGTCGCAGCCGACCGCTTCCTCAGCCTGCATCAGATCCACTCGCCCGACGTGCTCGTCGCCGCAGAGCCATGGCCGAGCGGCCCGCGGCCGAAAGGCGATGCGCTGGTGACCAAGACACCCGGTATCGCGCTCGGCGTCTCCACCGCCGATTGCGGCCCGGTGCTGTTCGTCGACCCCAACGCGCGCGTGATCGGCGGCGCGCATGCCGGCTGGAAGGGCGCGCTGACGGGCGTGCTGGAATCCACCATTGCGGCAATGGAGAAACTCGGCGCCACACGCGATGGCATCATCGCCGCGATCGGCCCCTTGATCCGGCAGGACAGCTACGAGGTCGGCAACGAGTTCGTGGCGCGCTTCATCGAGGCCGATGCGGACAACGCGGTGTTCTTCATCCCGTCGGTGCGCGAGGGTCACGCGATGTTCGATCTCGCCGGCTTCATCCGCAAGCGGCTGGAAGCCGCCGGCATCCTGATGATCGACGATCTTGGTCTCGACACCTACGCCGACGAGCGCTTCTTCAGCTATCGCCGCTCGGTGCATCGCAAGGAGCCGGATTACGGTAGGCACGTTCACGCGATTGCGCTGGAAGCGTGAACACAACAGAAACCCCGTGTCATTCCAGGGCGATGCGAAGCATCGAGCCCGGAATCCATCGTGCAACAATGGATGCGGAGAAATGGATTCCGGGCTCGCGCCAAGAGGCGCGCCCCGGAATGACAGTGGCCTGTGTCGCCTCTGCCCTAGACCTTAATCGATTTTAACGATATCGCTGCCCCTCAATGAGGGAAGCGTCATCATTTCTGCGCCGCGCGGGCTCCCGTGTGATGGCGGTCGTGCTGCTGGCGGCAGCGACCGTGCTGGCCGGCTGCGCCGGCGGCAACGCGCCCGCCAACTCCTACGCCATGGCAGCGCCGAGCGGCGACTCCGGCGCGACGGTCGCTTTCGAATCCATCGACGGGCCGCCGCCGCAGGTGTTCGACCGCATGGTCGGCGTGCTCGACAGCGAGTCCAAGCTGCGTAGCCTCTCGATCGTCTCCCGCGAGGGGACGGCTGCCTACCGCGTGCGCAGCTACCTCTCCGCCCAGGTGGTGCGCGGCAAGACCGTGATCGCCTGGGTCTGGGACGTCTACGACGCCAACCAGCAGCGGGCGCTGCGGCTCTCCGGCGAGGAACCGACGGCGGCCAAGGGCGGCCGCGATGCCTGGCAAGCCGCCGACGACCTCGTGCTGCGGAAGATCGCCCAGGCCGGATTCAGCGGGCTTTCCAATATGATCAACGGCACGCCTGATGCGCCGAACGCCGCTCCTGGCCTCCGCGGACCGGCCGTGGCAAGTGCGACGCCGGAGGCTCCGGCGGCCGAGATGCCGGCTTCGGCGCTCGGCTACGCCCAGCAATAACCACCGCTAAACCACGGGCCCAGTTTGCGGCCAAGCCGTTGGCCCGACTCAGGATTTTCAAAGGGAAAACGTAGCATCCCGGGTTGCCAGCGCAGCCCCCGGCCTGATATTTCCTCGCCCGTCGTAACCGTGCTGCCAGTGGGTATCTTGAGATGTTGAACGTCGTATCCAGCAAAGCGCGGGAGGAAGCGTCCATGTCGGCCAAGAACGGCTCCATCAAGCTCGTCGCCGGCAACTCCAATCCGGCTCTCGCGCAGGCCATCGCGCAGGGCTTGGACCTGCCGCTGACCAAAGCGGTCGTCCGGCGCTTCGCCGACATGGAGATCTTCGTCGAGATCCAGGAGAACGTCCGCGGCTCGGATGCCTTCATCATCCAGTCGACCTCGTTTCCCGCGAACGACCATCTGATGGAATTGCTGATCATCACCGACGCGCTGCGCCGCTCCTCGGCGCGCCGCATCACCGCAGTCATCCCCTATTTCGGCTACGCTCGCCAGGATCGCAAATCAGGCTCGCGCACGCCGATCTCCGCCAAGCTCGTCGCCAATCTCATCACCCATGCCGGCGTCGACCGCGTCATGACGCTCGACCTGCATGCGACCCAGATCCAGGGCTTCTTCGATATCCCGACCGACAATCTGTTCGCCGCGCCCCTGATGGTGCGCGACATCCGCGAGCGTTTCGACCTCGGCAAGGTGATGGTGGTCTCGCCCGACGTCGGCGGCGTCGCCCGCGCCCGCGGTCTGGCCAAGCGCATCAACACCCCGCTCGCGATCGTCGACAAGCGCCGCGAGCGTCCGGGCGAATCCGAGGTCATGAACGTGATCGGCGACGTTTCCGGCTATAGCTGCATCCTGGTCGACGACATCGTCGATTCCGGCGGCACGCTGGTGAACGCTGCCGATGCGCTGATCGCCAAGGGTGCCAAGGACGTCTACGCCTATATCACCCACGGCGTGCTCTCCGGCGGCGCGGCCGCCCGCATCAGCGGCTCAAGGCTGAAGGAGCTGGTCATCACCGACTCGATCCTGCCGACCGAGGCGGTGACCAAGGCGCCGAACATCCGCACCCTGCCGATCGCCAGCCTGATCTCGGATGCGATCGCGCGTACCGCGGCTGAAGAGTCGGTCTCGAGCCTGTTCGATTGATTTGCTTTCGCCTCGCCCCGCTTGCGGGGAGAGGCCGGAATCCGTGCGAAGCACGGATTCCGGGTGAGGGGGACTCTCCGCGATTCCAACTCTCACCGTCCGCGCGGAGAGTCCCCCTCACCCCGACCCTCTCCCCGCAAGCGGGCAGAGCGAGAGAGCCTACCCCACAATCCCCGCCGCGACCTGGCCCCGCAGGCGCTCGAGACCCAGCAGCGTCTCCGCACAGGCGGCCGCGACCTCGACGCCCTTGATCGCAAAGTGCCTGCGGAAGAAATCGTAGTGCACCTCGGTCTCGTGGAACTGCTGCGGCGTCAGCACGGCCGAGAACACCGGCACTTCGGTGCGCAGTTGCACATCCATGAGCGCCTTGATCACGGTGTCGGCGACGAACTCGTGGCGATAGATGCCGCCATCGACGACGAGGCCGGCCGCGACGATGGCGGTGTAGCGCCGCGTCTTGGCGAGGACCTGCGCATGCAGCGGGATCTCGAACGAGCCCGGCACCTCGAACACATCCACATGATTGAGATGGCGCGCCTCGGCCTCCTTCAGAAAGGCGATGCGGGCCTCCTCGACCACGTCGCGGTGCCAGCAGGCCTGCACGAAGGCCACCCGCTGCGGCTTGGCGAAGCGCGGGTGCTCCTTCATTGGATCCGATGGAACCGGCGGCTTGGTTTCGGAAGTTTGGAGTGGGGGATCTTGCAACATCTGATTCATGGCTTTCCTCTTCGGGACCAGAATCAGGGCATACGGAACGACAAACAGCCGCATCTTGCGATGCGTCTGCCACCGACCGTTCTCTTTCATCCGGACTTTAACCGTCGGCTTCGGAGTTGCACCGAATCTGCTGACCCCTCCCGTCGGAATAAACCCTGGGGAAGGCGCTCGCGGGCTTGGGCCTTTCGACCCTTACCGCCGGTGGGGACTTTCACCCCGCCCTGAGAACATCGGCCGCCCGGGATTGAGCGACCTGACTGGAAATATCCGCCGGTCCGGAGCAGCAAGCAAGCGTGTTCCGCAGGCCAAAACCGCATGGTCCCATGCCGCAGGGGCGGTGCGGCCCCCGCGCGGCGGAATTCACGATCGGCGGCTTTCGGGAATCCGATTCCGATTTGTTCTCGTTCGTTAACGATTGTGGCCGAGATGAGCTGTGGACGAACGAGTCCTGGCTTGTGGACGGACTCGGGACCCGGTTGCGCAGATTCCGCAAATCACATCACTTGATCCGCGACAGGCCGCGCCGGTCGGAAGGAGATCGCGAAAGCGAATCCCGAGATCGACGACGTTAGGGAGCGCGCGCCGGACCCAACCGCGTGCGTATCAAAGACAACAAGAAGGCAAGAGGTCGAGACGGCATGTCCCTGCTCGAAGGCAATATCGATTCCCGAAATCACCCGCTCGCGGTGGTGGAGGATATCGCTGCCAGCAATAACTGGCCGTTCGAACGTTCCGGCGAGGACGAGCTGACCATCGTCTCGAAGGGACAATGGACCGACTACCAGATCTCGTTCACCTGGATGGGCGAGATCGAAGCGCTGCATCTGGCCTGCGCCTTCGACATGAAGATTCCCGTCGCGCGCCGCGGCGAAGTGCAGCGGCTCGTCGCCGCGGTCAACGAGCAATTGTGGATCGGCCATTTCGATCTCTGGACCAACACCGGCATGATCATGCATCGCCAGGCGCTGGTGCTGCCGGGCGGCCTCACCGCCTCCACCGCGCAATGCGAAGCCATGCTCGCCGGCGCCATCCACGCCTGCGAGCGCTACTTCCCGGCGTTCCAGTTCGTGGTGTGGGCCGGCAAGACCACCGCGCAGGCGATGGACGCCGCCATGTTCGATACGGTGGGCGAGGCGTAGCCGCGCCTCACCCACAACTTCATCCCGGACGAGCGCAGCGAAGATCCGGATCCATACCGCGCGATGCCGCTTGTGGCACAACGCTTGTTGCTCTGCCATCCATCCACTAGAACCAGCTGTGGTTATGGGTCCCCGCCCCCCGTGCGCAATTGCGCACTAGGCGGGGACCACAGCGGACGTGTGGCAGCAGCGATGACAACCAATCCCCTCCAAGACATCACCGGCACTATCCTGCTCGCCGGCGCCGGCAAGATGGGCGGCGCGATGCTGAGCGGGTGGCTGGCAGGCGGGCTCGACCCGCGCCGCGTCGCCGTGGTCGAGCCGCATCTGTCACCCGAGATCAGCGCGCTGGCAGCCAAGGGCGTCGCGCTCAATCCGGATGTGACGGCGGCGGGCACCGTCGAGACGATGATCGTCGCGGTGAAGCCGCAGATGTTCCGCGAGGCCGGCGCTAAGCTGAAATCGTTCGTCTCGGAGACGACGTCCGTGGTCTCGATCATGGCGGGAACCACGATTGCTTCGCTCCAAGAGGTCTGCGGCGGCGCCGTGGTGCGGGCGATGCCGAACACGCCGGCGGCGATCGGCCGCGGCATCACGGTGGCCGTCGCCGCGAACAACGTCAGCGCGCGCCAACGTGCGGTGGCCGACGCGCTGCTGCGCGCCACCGGCTCGGTCGAATGGGTCGAGGACGAAGGCCTGATGGACGCGGTGACCGCCGTGTCGGGCTCGGGGCCGGCCTATGTGTTCCTGCTGGCCGAGGAGCTGGCACGCGCCGGCGTGGAAGCGGGATTGCCGGAAGCACTGGCGACCAAGCTCGCGCGCGAGACGGTCGCGGGCTCCGGCGAGCTGCTGCACCAGTCGGATCTTCCCTCGGCGACCCTGCGCCAGAACGTCACCTCGCCGGGCGGCACCACCGCCGCGGCGCTCGCCGTGCTGATGGGCGAGCCGGGCCTGCGCGACCTGATGATCCGCGCGATCGCAGCGGCGACCAAGCGGTCGAAGGAATTGGCCAAGTAGCGGCTATGCACCGAGCCGCTTGTTGAACATCTCGACATTGACCAGCCCGCGCGCATGGCGGCCTTCGCCGAGCTTGCGCGTGTCTTCGAATGCCTCGACCTCGAACCGGATGACCCGCCGCTCGACCGCGATCACTTTCGCAGTGGTCCGCACCGTCGCGCCGATGAGCGCGGCGGCGAGATGGCGGATGTCGACCTCGGTGCCGACCGTGACCCAGCCCGGCTGAAGTGCCGGCCGGATCGCATCGCCAGACGTCATCTCCATTTCCAGGATCATCATGGGCGTCGCATAGACCATCGGCATGCCGGGCACGAAGTGCCCGACCGTGCGCTCGGCCGGCACCACCAGGGTGCGCTCGGCGCTCATGCCGATCTTGATGAAATCACGTGCGTCCATGGTGCTTGCTCGTCATTCCGGGGCGCGCGAAGCGCGAACCCGGAATCCAGAGATTGTCGATCGAGATTCCCCGATGCGCAGTTGCGCATCGTGGTTCAGCCCTGACGGGCTGCCCCGGAATGACGCTAACGCGTCACTTCTTCGCCGCCGCAGCGCGCTCCACGAAGGTCTTGCCGCCCTTCATCTTGTGGCGGAGCGGGGCTTCGTTGATCTGGATGACGACGGCATCGGCGTCGACGCCGAGATTCTTCACCAGTGCCTGCGTGATGTCGCGCATCATGCCGGCCTTCTGCTCGTCGGTGCGGCCTTCGGCCATGCTGATGGTGATCTCAGGCATTTTGTTCCTCCCTCTTCGCTCTCCGTCATGGCCGGGCTCGTCCCGGCCATCCACGTTCTTCGCCATCAAACAAGACGTGGATGCCCGGGACAAGCCCGGGCGTGAGGACGCCAGTGAATGGCTAGCCCCACTTTACGTCATGGCGCGCCAACACCTCGCGCACCTTCGCGACGAGATCGGCTTCGCTGCAGGAAAACTGCGCGGGGCGCGTCTCGCGCCATTCCTGGTTGGAGGCGATCGCGGCCGCGGCCTTGGCGCCCTCGATCAGATCCTTGACCTGCACCTCGCCGCGCGCCTTTTCGTCCGAACCCTGGATGATCACGCAAGGCGAGTTGCGGCGGTCGGCGTATTTGAGCTGGTTGCCCATGTTCTTGGGATTGCCGAGATAGAGCTCGGCGCGGATGCCGGCGCTGCGCAAGCTGGCTACCATCTTCTGATAGTCGGCAACGCGATCGCGATCGAACACAGTGACGACCACTGGGCCGAACTCGGGCTTGGTATTGAGCTTGCCGAGCAGCGTCAGCGCAGCCTGGAGCCGCGACACGCCGATCGAGAAGCCGGTCGCCGGCACCGGCTCGCCGCGGAAACGCGAGACGAGACCGTCGTAGCGCCCACCGCCGCCGACCGAGCCGAACCGCACGGGGCGGCCCTTTTCGTCCTTGGTGTCGAGCAGCAGTTCCACTTCGTAGACGGGGCCGGTGTAATATTCGAGACCGCGCACCACCGACGGATCGATCTTGATGCGGTCCGCGCCGTAACCCGATGCTGTGACCAGCTTGGCAATCTCCTCCAGCTCGCTCACGCCGGCCTGACCAACCTCGCTCTTGGCGAGGTAGGTCTCAGCGGCGGCGATCGCCTCTTTCCAGTCCTCGCGCGGCTTGGTGATGGCGAGAACGACATCGGCCTCCGCCGCACTTAGATTGGCGCCTTTGGTGAAATCGCCCTTGCCTTCTTCGCCACCGTCCCATCGTCCGGGGCCAAGAAGCTTGCGCACTTCGTCGGCGGAAAACTTGTCGAGCTTGTCGATCGCGCGCAGCACGGTCAGCCTGCGGCCCGCGTTCTCCTCGCCCGCAAGCCCGATGGCTTCGAGAACGCCGTCGAGCACCTTGCGATTGTTCACCTTCACCACATACTGGCCGCGCGCAACGCCGAGCGCTTCCATCGTGTCGGCCGCCATCATGCAGATTTCCGCATCCGCCGCCGGCGTCGCCGAGCCGACCGTATCAGCGTCGAACTGCATGAACTGGCGGAAGCGGCCGGGGCCGGGCTTCTCGTTGCGGAAGACATAGCCGACCCGGTAGCTGCGGTAGGGCAGGACCAGACCATCGGTGCCGTAGCGCTCGCCGACATAGCGCGCGAGCGGCGCGGTCAGGTCGTAGCGCAGGCTGATCCACTGCTCGTCGTCGTCCTGGAACGAGAACACGCCTTCGTTCGGACGGTCCTGGTCGGGCAGGAATTTGCCGAGCGCGTCGGTATATTCCATCGCCGGCGTCTCCACCGGCTCGAACCCGTAGAGCTCGTAGACGGCGCGGATCTTCTCGACCATCTCGCGCGTCGCCCGGATCGCCGCGGGATCGCGATCCTCGAGTCCACGCGGCAGACGCGCCTTCAGTTTCTGGGGTTTTTTGGGTTTTTCGGCCATGCGGGCGTTTACCAGCCGCGGCGCGGGGCGGCAACCATTGCGGCCATCATCCCGGGGCGATGCGATGCATCGAACCCGGAATCTCGAGATTTCGGGCCTGGTCCTGCGGACCATCCCGGAATGACTGCATCAGCCTCAAAACACCTTGCGGATCCAGTTGTGCGGATCGTTGGTGCGGCCGTACTGGATGTCGACGAGCTGCTTGCGCAGGCCCATGGCGACGGGACCGGCGGCACCGCCCGAAATCTCGAAATCACCGCTCACCGAGCGCACCTTGCCGATCGGGGAGATCACGGCCGCGGTGCCGCAGGCGAAGGCTTCCTTCAGCCTGCCGGAGGCCGCGTCCTTGCGCCACTGGTCGAGCGAGTACGGCTCCTCGCGCACGGTCTTTCCGGCATCGCGGGCGAGCGCGATGATGGAGTCGCGGGTGATGCCGGGCAGGATCGTGCCGAGCGGCGGCGTCGAGAGCGAGCCGTCGTCGAACACGAAGAAGATGTTCATGCCGCCAAGCTCCTCGATGTAGCGGCGCTCGACCGCATCGAGGAACACGACCTGATCGCAGCCGTGCTGGATCGCTTCGGCCTGGGCGCGCAGGCTCGCAGCATAGTTGCCGCCGCATTTGACGGCGCCGGTGCCGCCGACCGCTGCGCGCGTGTAGTTCTCGGAGACCCAGATCGAGACCGGGGCGGGGCCGCCCTTGAAGTAGGAGCCGACAGGCGAAGCGATCACCGCGAAGATGTATTCCGACGACGGCTTGACGCCGAGGAAGGTCTCGCTCGCGATCATGAAGGGCCGCAGATAAAGGCTGCCCTCGCCGCCCGGCATCCAGGCGCGATCGATGCGCACCAGCTGCTCGACCGCCTCGATGAAGACGTCCTCGGGCAGTTGCGCCATCGCCATGCGATCGGCGGAGTCCTTGAAGCGACGTGCGTTGGCATCGGGGCGGAACAGGTTCACGCCGCCGTCGTCACGCTTGTACGCCTTGAGACCTTCGAAAATTTCCTGGGCGTAGTGCAGGACGGCGCCGGCCGGATCCATCTGGAAGTTGGCCCGTGCCTCGATCTTCGCCTCGTACCAGCCGCCCTTGGCTTGGTTGTAGCGGACCACAGCCATGTGATCGGTGAAGACCCGCCCGAAGCCGGGGTCCACCAGCTTGGCGACGCGGTCCTTCTCGGGTGTCGGATTGGATGCGGGCTGGATGTCGAATTTCATGCTCATGTCCTTGCCTCCCGCTGCCGATGGCGGCGCTGTTCTGGCGCCCCCTGCCCGTTTTCGGGCCCGGCTGGCTCGATGTGGTTTCTGGCTGGACCGCCGCCAGCCTTGTTACGGCCGGTTTCCGTGGCCAGCATGTCGCCTGAGGACATGCTTTTGCGGAAGGCGGAAGTCCAGTATGTTTTGTCGAAATGCCGCTCGACAATCGCACGGTAGATCTGATCCGGCCGTCGCCGCCTGTCCGGCACCTTCCGGCCGCTCTTGGAAATGCACCCGCCGTGAAACGACCTAAAATTTCGTGCGGCTCGATCGTTTTGTAACATTGAACCCAAGATACGTCAATATGCCTGACATAAATTTCGCGACTTCCTCTCAGGACGCTGCCGCGTCACGGCCGGCAGCAGGCGATGGAGGCAATTTGCGCTGGGATATCATCGAGCTGCTGTTCTTCGCCTATCGCGATTTCGTCGGCGATCCCGACCAGGAGCTGGAAGCTTTTGGCTTCGGCCGGGCCCATCACCGGGTCATGCACTTCGTCTATCGCTACCCCGGCCTGAAGGTCGCCGACCTCCTCGATGTCCTGCGCATCACGAAACAGTCGCTCGGCCGGGTGCTCAAGCAGCTCCTGGACGAGGGCTATATCGTGCAGAAGACCGGCGACAACGACCGCCGCCAGCGGCTGCTCTACGCGACGCCGAAGGGCGAAGCGCTGGTGCAGAAGCTCGCCGGTCTCCAGACCACGCGGATCACCAAGGCGCTCGCCGAGATGGCGCCTGGTGACGCCGAGACCGTCAAGCGCTTCCTGCGCGCGATGATCGACCGCGACGATCCCGACAAGGTGCTCGAGACGATCTTCGCCTCCGTCAATGAAGACAAGGAGTGACCGTGCCGCTCGCTGCCACGCTCGCCCGCACGCCGGCGCAACCGGCCGACGACGCCCCGCATCTCTTGCTCGTCGACGACGATCGACGTATCCGCGATCTGCTGTCGCGCTTTCTCGCCGCTGAAGGCTATCGCGTCACCACGGCCGCCAGCGCCGGCGATGCCCGCGCGAAACTGCTCGGGCTGCATTTCGACTTGCTGATTCTCGACGTCATGATGCCCGGCGAGACCGGCTTCGATCTCGCCCGGTTCATCCGCACATCCTCCTCGGTGCCGATCGTGATGCTGACGGCGCGGCACGAAGCGGAGGCCCGCATCGAGGGCCTGCAGATCGGCGCCGACGATTACGTCGCGAAGCCGTTCGAGCCCCGCGAGCTGGCGCTGCGCATCAACAACATCCTCAAGCGCGCCGCGCCGCCGGTCCAGACGGTGGCGGTGGAGAAGATCGCGTTCGGCCCGTACGTCTATCATCTCGATCGCGGCGAATTGCGCCAGGGCGAGGAGGTCATCCACCTCACCGACCGCGAGCGCGAGATGCTGCGCATTCTCTCGGAAACGCCGGGCGAGACCGTGCCGCGCAGCGCGCTCACGGGTAACGGCAGCGTCAACGAGCGCGCCGTCGACGTGCAGATCAATCGCCTCAGGCGCAAGATCGAGACCGATCCCGCCAATCCGCTGTTCCTGCAGGCGGTGCGCGGCATCGGATACCGGCTCGTGGCCTTGCCATAGATCAAGTGAAGCGCGCTAGATGAGCACGATCGATACCGGCCTGACGCTGCTCAAGAGCGCCGCCGGCCGCGTGTCCGCCGCCAATGGCTGGATGGGCAATGCGTTCAAGGGCTGGATGCCGACCGGCCTCTATGCCCGCGCGCTCCTCATCATGATCGTGCCGATGGTGATCCTGCAGTCGGTCGTTGCCTTCGTGTTCATGGAGCGGCACTGGAACACGGTGACACGCCGACTGTCGGCCGCTGTCGTGCAGGACATCGCCGCGCTGATCGACGTCTACAAGGGTTATCCGCAGGACAAGGACCGCGACCAGATCCGCCGCATCGCCCAGCAGCGCCTCGGTCTCGTGGTCGATTTCCTGCCTCCCGGCGACATGCCGCCGCCGGGGCCCAAGCCGTTCTTCTCGCTGCTCGACCAGACGCTGTCGGTGCAGCTCGGTCGCCAGATCGGGCGCTCGTTCTGGATTGACACGGTGGGTCGCTCGAACCTCGTCGAGATCCGCATCCAGCTCGACGATGCCGTAATGCGCGTGTTCGCGCAGCGCAGCGCCGCCTATGCCTCCAACTCGGAGATTTTCCTGTTCTGGATGGTCGGCACGTCCTCGATCCTCCTGATCGTCGCCGTGCTGTTCCTGCGCAACCAGATCAAGCCGATCCTGCGGCTTGCCGACGCCGCCGAAAGCTTCGGCAAGGGTCGCGAGGCACCGAACTTCAGGCCCAGGGGCGCGCGCGAGGTGCGGCGCGCCGCGGTCGCCTTCCTCGAGATGAAGTCGCGCATCGAGCGCACCATGGAGCAGCGCACCGCGATGCTCGCCGGCGTCAGCCACGACCTCCGCACTATCCTCACCCGCTTCAAGCTCGAACTGGCGCTGATCGGCGATAGTCCCGAGCTCGAGGGCATGCGCAAGGACGTCGACGAGATGTCGATGATGCTGGAAGACTATCTCGCCTTCGCGCGCGGCGATTCCGGCGAGCAATCGCAGCCCACCGACATGGCGCAGGCGCTCGAGGAATTGCGCAGCGACGCCGAGCGCCATGGCCATACCGCGACGGTGACATTCACCGGCCTGCCGGTGGTGACGGTCAAGCCGGCCTCGTTCAAGCGCTGCCTCGCCAACCTCGTCACCAACGCCGCGCGCTACGGCAAGGCGATCGCCATCTCCGGCCAGCGCGACCATCGTTATCTGACCGTGACAGTGGACGACGACGGCCCCGGCATCCCCGCGCATTTGCGCGAGGAAGTGTTCAAGCCGTTCCTGCGGCTGGACAACGCCCGCAACCAGGACGAAGGCGGCACGGGCCTTGGCCTTGCCATCGCCCGCGATATCGCCCGCTCCCACGGCGGCGACATCACGCTGAGCGACAGCCCGATGGGGGGCTTGAGGGCGAGCGTGAGGATACCGGTATAAGCGGCGACGGGCGTCAGCCGACCTGCAGCCGGTCAGCGAGCTCAATGAAGCTGGTCGCATAGATGTCGAACCAGCTTTCCGGCGACACATCCGGCGTGGCGTCAGGCCCGAACTCCAATGGGCGCGGCACGAAAGCCGTCTTCATGCCGAATGCGCGCGCAGCTTTCAGATCGTATTTGTGGCAGGCGACCATGAGGATCTGATCCGGCCGATAGCCGAGATAATCGACTGCGAGCTGATAGACCGCCGACGAAGGCTTGTAACTTCTCGCAAGCTCCGCCGTCAGGATCGCATCGAACGGCAGACCGGCGTTCTTCACCAGTGCGATCACGCTGGCCATGCCCGCATTGGAGAGCGTCGCCGTGCAAAATCGCCGGCGCAGTCGGGCCAGGCCTCGACGGCATCCGGCCAGGGATCGAGCTTGGTCCAGACGTCGTTGAGCTCGTCACGCTCGGCCGTCTTGAAGCGATCAGACAGGCCGCGTGTCTCGATGAGCCTGTCCAGCGCTTCCCGATAAATGCGATCGACCCGCAACCAATCGCGACGGCCGGCGATCACGGCGTCCATCGATGCGCGATAGAGCTCGCGCCATTCCGTGGACAGGGCCGCCCAATCGATCTCGAGACCCTTGGCCGCGTTGATCGCGGCGCCCGCGCGCATCACGGGCTGATAGAAATCGACACAGGTGCCCTGGACATCGAAGGCGATGGCCCTGATCTCGGCCGCTCGATCGGAACTCACTGTCGCACCACCTATTTCGGCAGCAACGCCTTCAGCTTGTCGACGTCGCGCACGTTCATCTTGAAGCCGCCGGGCATCACGATGTCGCCGGGTTTCTGCTCCGGCTTGCAGGCGCCGAGCCATTTCGCCTCCAGCGTCATGGTGGTGTCGCGCCCCGCGGCCCCTGCCGCGCCGCCTTGCGCGTGCGAGGAGGTCTTCACCGTATAGGCCGAGTTGAAATCGCCCGTGATCTCGGCGTGCGAGGTGGTGTTGATGCCGGCGACGCTGCACTCGGAATCGCTGACATAGCCAGTCGCCGTCTTCTTGACCTCCTGCTTGGCACAGACCTGCTTGGCCATCGGCGAGATGTTGTTGCTCATTTCCTTGTCGACGCTCTCGTCGGTGCAATGCTGCATGGTCATCTCCGGCATCGCCGAGCCTGATCTGACCATCTTCATTTCCCACAGACCGGCCTTGCGCACCGGCAAATCGTCCGCGAGAGCGCTGCCGACGGACAACACGAGGCAAACGACTGATCCGAGCACAGCAAGCTTGCGCGTCATGGGAGAGCCTCCTGGCTGAGATGGAGCTGTCGTCCCGACAACGCCTCAGTACAGCGTGCGGATCGGCCGGTCGGCGGCGCCGTAGGGCACCCAGCGGCAGGCAAAGGAGATGTAGCCACCCTCATACGCCTGCACCGCGAGGAATTTCGCCACCTTCCCGTAGCGCGCACAATGATCGACGGCGACCTGCCGCGCATCGACCTGCGTCGCCATCGAATAGGCGATGATGCCGCCGGTGTCGTTGCCCTTGATGGGCGGCACCGGAAGGATGTCGGCGCGCGCCGGTTGGCTCGCCATCATCCCCGAAACAACCAGGCTGGCAAGAAGGCCCGCGGCCGCAATGATTCGCATTCCCGTCACTCCGTTGATGGCCGGCAGTTTACGGTGCCGGCGCGGCGGTGAAAAGAACGGAAGGCCGCTCGGCTGCGACGTTGTGATCAACTCCTGGCCAAGTGTTGCCGCGCTGCACTTGACCTCTCCCGACCTTCGCGGCACCGTCCTACCCTCGCAAGACCAGCTGTCCGGATTGCCCATGCGCGCCCCCTTCCTGAAATCGCTCCGCTTTGCCGCCGTTCTCGGCCTCATGTTCGGAGCGCTGTCGCTCGGCGAGGCCAAGGCGGCCAATCCGCTGGAGCTGAACTTCTGGCTGAGCGGACCGCGCTATGACGGCGCCGTTGCCGATTGCGACAAGGCGCTGCCGACGATCGCCACCCAGTTCTGGGAAAAGGAAAGCTCGTTCTGGAATTCGCCGTTGAAGATCACGGGCTTCGCCGCCGTTCACGAAGTCGCGTTCCGGCCCTGGGCATCCGACAACATTCCGCGCCGCTACTGCACCGCTGACGCCATGCTCACCGACGGTAAGGTGCGGAAGGTGCATTTCTCCCTCGTCGAGGACGGCGGCTTTGCCGGCTATGGCAATGGCGTCGAATGGTGTGTGGTCGGGCTCGACCGCAACTGGGCCTACAACCCGTCCTGCCGCGCCGCCAAGCCCTAAGCCGAAGAATTTGATTCGAGGCCGATCCAGCAGCAGATCGCCGATCCGCTCAAATTTTGTTCTTGAAATGTTCTTGTTGGCTGCTAGGCTGATTGCACAGTCTAGTTGAGAGGCGTTGCCATGGTTCACTTTAGATTGCGTTCGTTCTCCCGTCTCGTGACTCTCCCCCTGGTTCTTGCCGCCGGGCTGATCGCGCTGGCTGGCGGCGCGAAGGCGCAGGACAAGCGACAGAACGCGCCCGGAGAATTTGATTTCTACGTCCTGTCGTTGTCATGGTCGCCGTCCTTCTGCGAAGAAGCCGCCGAACGCGGTCGCGGCGGCGGGCGCTCGAACATCCAGTGCGAGGGACGCCCCTATTCCTTCGTGGTGCACGGGCTGTGGCCGCAATATGAGAACGGCTTTCCGGAGTATTGCCAGCGGCCCTCGCCGCGGCTCAACCGCAGCATCGTTTCCTCGATGCTCGATTTGATGCCGGCGCCGGGCCTGATCTTCAATGAATGGGACAAGCACGGCACCTGCTCCGGGCTTACAGATCGCAACTATTTCGAGACCATCCGCAAGGCGCGCGCGGCGATCAAGATCCCGGCCGAATATCTCGACCTGTCGGAGACCAAAACCGTGGCGCCGGGTGAGGTGGAGGAAGCCTTCATCAGGGCTAATCCCGGCCTGAGCAACGCAGCCGTCTCGGTCACCTGCAACCGGACCCGGCTCTCCGAGGTCCGCATCTGCCTCAGCAAGGACCTGCAATTCCGCGCCTGCGAGGAGCTCGAACGTCGCTCCTGCCGCCGCGACCAGGTGACGATGCCGCCGATCAGGGGTGGTTAGCTCCTGCTTCGTCATTGCGAGCGCAGCGAAGCAATCCAGACCGCCTCTGCAGCAAGATTCTGGATTGCTTCGCTGCGCTCGCAATGACAAGGGGATGGGATCGCGCAAGACAACGTGGTCCCCGATCATGAACTACCGCCACGCCTTTCACGCCGGCAATTTCGCCGATGTCATCAAGCACATCGTGCTGGCCCGCATCCTCACTTATCTGCAGGACAAGCCGGCCGCCTTCCGCGTCATCGACACCCATGCAGGCGCCGGCCTCTATGATCTCGACAGCGACGAGGCGCGCCGCGGCGGGGAGTGGCTCACCGGGATCGCCCGGCTGATGCAGGCGCGGCTCTCGAACGAGAGCGTCGCGCTGACCAGGCCGTACATGGATATCGTCCGCGCCTTCAATCCCAAGGGCGAGCTCAAGGCCTATCCGGGCTCGCCGCTGATTGCGCGCGGCCTGATGCGGCCGCAGGACCGGCTGGTCGCCTGCGAGCTCGAGCCGAAGGCGCGCAAGGCGTTGATCGACGTGCTGCGGCGCGACGAACAGGCCCGCGTCGTCGATCTCGACGGCTGGATGGCGCTGCCGGCGTTCGTGCCGCCGAAGGAGCGGCGCGGGCTGGTGCTGATCGATCCGCCTTTCGAAGCCAAGGACGAGTTCGAAAGGCTGGGCGAGGCCTTCTCCACCGCCTTTGCGAAATGGCCGACCGGTATCTATGTAATCTGGTACCCCGCCAAATCCAGGCGCGCCACCGACACGCTGGCGCAACTCGTGGCGCGCGCCGCAGCTGCAGCAAAGCCGCAGGGCAAATGCCTGCGTCTCGAATTCAGCGTGGCGCCGCAAGCCGACGGCGCGGCCCTCACCTCGGCCGGGCTCCTGATCGTCAATCCGCCCTACACGCTGCAAGGCGAGCTCAAGACCATCCTGCCGGAGCTGGAAATGCCGCTCGGCCAGGGAGGTGCTGCCAGATTCCGATTAGAGGTGCCCAAGCCTTAACGTGAGGCCGTAACACTCCGGCATTCTTGGGAAAAATATGCAGGGGCGGTAGTCAATCTGCAAAGAACCGTATTATGCTGTTTCCGTGACTGGCTTTACGTTCCGCTTCCGCGAATGGTTGCGGCGGAGTGAAGGCCTAAGAAAGATCCAGTCGGACCGATGAGGTCTGCCCAAGGATGGCCAGCTCCCGGGCTTCGTAATGCCCGGTCATGTCGCGGCGCGCGTCTGCGTTGCGACGGAGGAGCAATGAGGGGGAGTTTCCCGATGGCCATGACGGGAACGGTCAAGTTCTTCAACGGCGAACGCGGCTACGGTTTTATCAAGCCTGACGACGGCGGTCGCGACGTCTTCGTTCACATCACCGCTGTAGAGCGAGCGGGACTGAAGGACCTTGCCGAAGGACAGCGTATCACATTCGAAGTCGAACCGGACAAGAAGGGGAAGGGCCCGAAAGCGGTCAATCTCGTGATCCTTTCCTAGCGGACCTGTCTCCAAACAATCGGCGCAAAAAAGTCCCGGCCGCGAGCGGCCGGGAGGTTGTAGTCCGGTACTTTCTTATTTGGCTATCAGAAGTGATAGTTCACGCCTGCACGCACAATGCTGGCGCTATAGCCGTTTGACACGCCTGTAATCGCGAACTGGCTCGTCGACAGATCGACGTAGAGATATTCGAGCTTGGCGCTCCAGTTCGGCGCAAGGCCGACTTCCGCGCCGACGCCGGCGGTCCAGCCGGCCGTGGTGTGCGACTCCGTCCAGCCGAAGGTCTGCGCGCGCAGCTCGCCGAAGGCGAGGCCCGCGGTGCCGTAGAACAGCACGTTGCTGAAGGCATAGCCGGCGCGGCCGCGCAGGGTGCCGAACCACGGATTGGAGAACTTCCAGGATGCGAACGTATCGTCGGCACCGGCGGCCTGGATATCGCCTTCGACGCCGAAGACCCACGGGCCGTTCTGGAAATTGTAGCCGGCCTGCACGCCGCCGACGAAGCCGGAGGGCTTCACGGACGTATTGCTCACCGAGCCCCATTCATAGCCGACGTTGCCGCCGAGATAGGGACCGGCCCAGCTATAGGCGTTGAGCGGCTGGTTGACGGTATAGGGCGCACGCTGCCCGTAATTGAGATCGGCGGCCACTGCCGAAGCTGTCCAGCCGGCTGCAGCCAACGCGGCTGCGCCCACAACGAGCCTCTTCATCACACACTCCAACGCAACTGCCGCAACGCCTGCGATGCCCGCGCCGCCGCGCCAGGCAGGACCGCTTGGTTACGGAACCACCATCTTTTCGCGTAGGATTTATCGAGAGTTTTAAGTTAAAGGCCTGTTAAGACCCGTTACCGCGCTGTTAACAGACTTAAGGAAGCGTTACCGGGAACTGCGCGCACCGTCCTGTGCGCGCGGCACGGCCGGAACTTCAAATCGGTCCCCCCAGCGCCTAAATTCGCTCCATGGTTCACGATTCCTCCGACAATCCGGACGACGCGCGTACCGGCAAATCGCCGCACGCCGCGAAAGCCGATGCCGCCCTCGAAGGGCTGTCCCCGCCCGACCTCGATCCCGCCGCCGGCGGCGAGGAGGAGGATGAAGCGCGGCTGCCGGACATTCTGGAAGAGAGCGGCGCGATCGGTGCAGAGCCGCTGGCGAGCGGTCACGAGGCAATCGAGCGTGCGGTCCGGCTCGCGCCGACCTCGCCCGGCGTCTATCGCATGCTCAGTGCCAACGCCGACGTGCTCTATGTCGGCAAGGCCAAGAACGTCAAAAAGCGGCTGTCCAGCTACGCGCGCCAGAGTGCGCCCCTGCCCGCGCGCATCCTGCGCATGATCGCGGCCACGGTGACCGTGGAGATCGTCTCGACCACGACCGAGACCGAGGCGCTGCTGCTGGAAGCCAATCTCATCAAGCAGCTGCGGCCGCGCTTCAACGTGCAGCTGCGCGACGACAAATCGTTTCCCTACATCCTGATCACCGGCGACCATTGGGCACCGCAGATCCTCAAGCATCGCGGCGCGCAGACCCGCCCCGGTCGCTATTTCGGCCCGTTCGCCTCCGCCGGCGCGGTCAATCGCACCATCACCGCACTTCAGCGCGCGTTCCTGATCCGCTCCTGCACCGACTCCTTCTTCGAGAGTCGCACCCGGCCCTGCCTGCTCTACCAGATCCGCCGCTGCGCCGGCCCCTGCACCCGTGAGATCGACTTCGGCGGCTATACCACGCTGGTGCGCGAGGCCACCGACTTCCTGTCCGGCAAAAGCCATGCGGTGAAGCAGGAGCTTGCCGGCGAGATGGAGAAAGCTTCCGGCGAGCTCGAATTCGAGCGCGCCGCGCTCTACCGCGACCGCCTCGCCGCACTATCGGCGATCCAGTCGCAGCAGGGCATCAATCCGCGCACGGTCGAGGAAGCCGACGTGTTCGCCATCCACCAGGAGGGCGGCTTCTCCTGCGTCGAAGTGTTCTTCTTCCGCACCGGGCAGAACTGGGGCAACCGCGCCTATTTCCCGCGCGCGGAGAAGAGCTTTACACCCGAGGAAGTGCTGGGGGCCTTCCTCGCCCAATTCTACGACGACAAGCCGCCGCCGAAGTCGATCCTGCTCTCGCACGAGATCGAGGAGATGGAGCTGCTCGCCAACGCACTCTCGATCAAGGCCGGCCACAAGGTGGAGGTCATCGCGCCCAAGCGCGGCGAGAAGAAGGAGCTCGTCACCCACGCGCTGACCAACGCGCGGGAAGCGCTCGGCCGCAAGCTCGCCGATACCGCAACCCAGAGCCGCCTGCTCGAGGCCATGGCCGCGACGCTGAACCTGCCGCATGCGCCCAAGCGCATCGAGGTCTATGACAACAGCCACATCCAGGGCACCAACGCGGTCGGCGCCATGATCGTCGCCGGCCCGGACGGCTTTGTGAAGAACCAGTACCGCAAGTTCAACATCAAGTCGGAAGGGATTACGCCGGGCGACGACTTTGCGATGATGCGCGAGGTGCTGGAGCGCCGCTTCAAGCGCCTGATCAACCCGCCCGAGGAGAGCGCGGCCAAAGCCAAGGACGACGATTTCCCGCAATGGCCCGACCTCGTGATCATCGACGGTGGGCGCGGCCAGCTCAACGCGGTCCGCGAGATCTTCGCCAATCTCGGATTGACCCAGGTGTCGCTGATGTCGGTTGCCAAGGGCCCGGATCGGGATGCCGGCCGCGAGACCCTGTTCATGCCGGAGCGCGAGGCGATCAAGCTGGAGCCACGCGACCCCGTGCTCTATTTCATCCAGCGCCTGCGCGACGAGGCCCACCGCTTCGTCATCGGCTCACACCGCAAGCTGCGCAAGAAGGACATCCGCGAGGCCGGTTTGCAGGAGATTCCGGGTATCGGCCCGTCACGCAAACGTGCCTTGCTGCATCATTTTGGAACCCTGAAGGAGATCGAACGCGCCTCGATCGCCGATCTCGGCAAGGTTCCTGGCGTGAGCGCCGAGAGCGCCCGCAGGATTTTCGACTATTTCCATCCCCAGCCGGGATGAACTAAAGGGGCTGTAGTCATATGGTCGTCGCATGCCGCACCTCAATTGGGGACGGACGGTTGACCTTCTGGCTTGAGCGGTATTGGTAGGACGGATGAACATCGCCACGACACGAGGGACGACCAGCCGCGCGATGTCCCTCCCGAACATCCTGACCTATGGCCGGATCGCGGCGATCCCCGTCGTGGTCGGATGCATCTACGCGCAGTCGATCCTGGATTACCCGTTGTGGCTGCGCTGGGTCGCGGTCGCGATCTTCATCGGCGCGGCGGTAACCGACTATCTCGACGGCTATTACGCCCGGATCTGGAATCAGCAATCGGCGTTCGGCCGGATGCTCGACCCGATCGCCGACAAGCTGCTGGTCGCCTCGTGCCTGCTGATGCTGGCTGCCGACGGCATCATCCATGGCTGGTCGCTGTGGGCCGCCATCGTGATCCTGTGTCGCGAGATCCTGGTCTCGGGCCTGCGCGAATACCTCGCCGCGCTGCGCGTCAGCGTGCCCGTCACCAAGCTCGCCAAATGGAAGACCACGGTGCAGCTCGTCGCCATCGGCTTCCTGCTCGCAGGTCCGGCCGGCGACGAGGTCATTCCCGTGGTTTCGCTGATCGGCCTCGTCCTGCTGTGGGCCTCGGCGATCCTGACCATGTACACCGGCTATGACTATTTCCGCGCCGGCATCCATCACCTCATCAAGGAGGACGAGGGATGAAGGTGAAGTATTTCGCCTGGGTGCGCGAGCGCGTCGGCAAGGCCGAGGAGACCATCGAGCCGCCCGCAAGCGTGCGCACCGTCGAGGAACTGATCGCCTGGTTGTCCGCCCAAGGGGAAGCCTATGCCTATGCCTTCGAGAAGCCGAAGGTGATCCGCACCGCGATCGACCACGCCCATGTCAAGGCGGACGCCGCCATCGCAGGCGCCCGCGAGATCGCGTTCTTCCCGCCGATGACCGGCGGCTAGGCCATGTCTTCCCCTGTCACCACCTGCCCCGTCGCCATCCGCATTCAGGAAGACGATTTCGACATTGCGCGCGAGATCGCGGTGCTGACCAGGAGCCGCACCGATATCGGCGCCGTCGTGAGCTTCTCCGGCATCTGCCGCGCCGATGACGACAGTTCGAAGATCGCGGCGCTCACGCTCGAGCATTATCCCGGGATGGCCGAGGAAGAGATCAAGCGACATGTCGACGAAGCCATGTCGCGCTGGCCGCTCAACGGGGTCACCGTCATCCATCGCGTCGGGCGGTTCATGCCGGGGCAGAACATCGTGCTGGTGCTCACCGCCTCGCAACACCGCCGGGCGGCGTTCGAGGCCGCCGAATTCCTGATGGACTATCTCAAGACGAGCGCGCCGTTCTGGAAGAAGGAAGAGAGCGCCACCGGCACCGGCTGGGTCGAGGCCCAGGCCCGCGACGACGAGGCCGCCGCACGCTGGACCAAATCCTGATGGCAAAAGTTTCGAAAAAGACGACGCGCGGCCGCGCCGCACCCAAGCTCGCCAAAGTCGGGCGCGGCGAGCTGCTCACGCTGATCGATTACGTCCGTTATGCGGTCAGCCGGTTCGTCGAGGCAAAGCTTGCCTTCGCGCACGGCACGACCGATCCGGTCGCCGAAGCCGTCTTCCTCGTCTGCGAGGCCCTGCATCTGCATCCCGACCAGTTCGAGAGCTTTGCCCAGGCCCGCGTCACCGCGGCGGAAGGCAAGACGCTGCTCGACCTCATCCATCGGCGCGTGACGACGCGGAAACCCGCGGCCTATCTCGTCAACAAGATCTACATGCGCGGCCTGCCTTTCTATGTCGATGAGCGCGTCATCGTTCCGCGCTCCTTCATCGGCGAGCTCCTGGATTCGCATTTCGGCGGCGACGGCGAGCCGGGCTCGCTGATCGACGATCCCGCTTCCGTCGAGCGCGTACTCGATCTCTGTACGGGATCGGGATGCCTTGCGATTCTCGCCGCGTATCACTTCCCGAACGCGGCGATTGATGCCGTCGACGTCTCCAAGGATGCGCTCGCGGTCGCCGCGCGCAATGTCGGGGAGCATGGGCTGGACGAGCGGATCACGCTCTATCGCGGCGATCTGTTCGCTCCGCTGGGCGACAGCAAATATGATCTAATCCTCACCAACCCGCCTTACGTCGACGCGGAAGGCATGGCGGCATTGCCGCCGGAATGCCGGGCCGAGCCCAAGCTCGCCTTCGACGGCGGCGCCGACGGCCTCGACGTGGTCCGCCGCATCCTGCGCGATGCGCCCGATCACCTGACGCCGGATGGCGGCTTGCTCTGCGAGATCGGCCGCGGCCGTGAACTGGTCGACGAGGCCTTCCCGGAACTGCCCCTGCTCTGGCTCGACACCGAGGAGTCCGAGGGCGAGGTGTTCTGGATCGCGGCCGCCGATCTCGGCTGATCGCGCGCGCCCGGCGGAACAAGTCAAATTCGGCCACGTTCATCCCCGGCGAATGTCTCGCTCTCGGAGGATGTCCTCATGCTCGCGCCATCGGGCGAATTGCTGCGCGCCGGCATGGCGCTGAAGCTCAACCACGTCAAACGCGCCGCTCAATCCTATTTGCGCGACCAGACCAGCCAGGCCACCGGCAAGGTGACATCTTACGCGGTAGCCGGCGGGCTATTCGCGGTCGCCGGGCTGTTCCTGATCGCCGCATTTTTCGTTGGACTGATCGCCCTCTACCGCTGGGTAGCGATCACTTACGGACAATTCTGGGGTTTTGGTGCCGTCGCGGCCGTGCTGCTGGTGCTCGCCGGCGCCTGCGCCGGGATTGCGATGGCGCAGATGAAGCGCAAGGCAAAGCCGGTCGTTCCGCTTGCCAGCCGTTTGCGCGTGGCGGTCGCGACGCCGCGGATCCCGCGTGGAACGGTCAAACAGGCTGTAAAAGAGGTCGCGACGACAATTCCCCTGGTGCCGCTTGCGCCGGGCGAACGCGGCCGCGGCAAAGCTTGGCCGGTCCGCGCCAACCGCCCCGTGCAGCTTGGCCTGATGCTCGCGGCAATTGGGCTGGCGGGGTTCACGGCGGCGCGACGAAGGCGTCACAGCCAAAGACTGGACGCCTGAATTGCGGCGCTCCGACCAAATCGACTCCCAAATCGACTCCTGGCTGCTGGTCGCCGCCACGGCTGTCTTCGTGCTGAGCGCCGAGCGCTACTTCCAGGAGGCCGGCTTGATCGCGTCGGGGCCTCCGCAAGACCACCGCAACCGCGAGGCAAATTCGCCTGAAACAAACCCGGCACGTGCGGCGACGCAGCCCGGCCATGGCCGGGCTGCGAAAAGCCCCTTCACGATTCCCTGGGCCGGCTGGAAGGATATTTTCTGGCGCACCTATCAACGCATCGGCGACGATCGCCTGCTCGCGACCGCCGGCGGCGTCGTGTTCTTCGGGCTGCTTGCGATCTTTCCTGCCGTGACGGCACTCGTCTCGTCCTACGGACTGTTCGCCAATCCTGCGACCATCAGCGACAACCTCCAGAAGCTGGCGATGATGCTTCCCGAAGGCACCTTCCAGATCGTCCAGGAGCAGGTCGGACGCGTAGTGTCGAAGGGCAATACGGCGCTCGGCGCCACCTTCCTGTTCGGCCTCGTCCTCGCGATCTGGAGTGCCAATGCGGGCGTCAAGTCGATCTTCGACGCTCTCAACGTCGCCTATGAGGAACGCGAGAAACGCAGCTTCATCAAGCTGAACATGGTGTCACTCGCCTTCACGGTCGGCGGCATCGTGGCACTCCTGTTGATGGTGGGAGCCGTCGTCGCTTTCCCGCTCGCACTGGATCACCTCGGCATGGCCCCCGAAAGCAAGCTGATCGTCGCGCTGGCACGATGGCCGCTGCTGTTCCTCATCCTGCTGGTGGCGCTCGCTATCCTCTACCGCTTCGCCCCGAGCCGTGATGCACCGCGCTGGCAGTGGCTGAGCCTCGGCGCGGTGACGGCCTCCATCCTCTGGATTGCGGGCTCGGCGCTGCTCTCCTGGTATCTCTCGTCCTTTGCCAACTACAACGCGACCTACGGCTCGCTCGGCGCCGCGATCGGCTTGATGATGTGGATGTGGATGTCGGCGATCGTCATCATGTTCGGCGCCGAGCTGAATTCGGAGATCGAGCGGCAGACCCTGCGCGACACGACCACCGGACGGCCCAAGCCGCTCGGCAGTCGCGAGGCCGTCTCGGCCGACACGGTGGGCGCCGCTGCTCCGTCTTGATCTCGCAGCTATCCCTCCGAATCAACAATGATGTTAAGCTCGCCTTGCTCAGGGGAGCATGAGGCGCGACGGGTGCGAATTGCGGCCCGTGTTTTCCCGGGTGAGGCAGTCAGCTCTTGAGGCATAACGCGCGGCATGATTCGCATTTCGACGATCTTCATCGCCATCTGCATGGTTCTGGTCGCGGCCTCGCTTGGGCTCGTGCTCTACGCGGTCGCTGGCATCAGTGGAACCGAATCCGCGATCGTGGCGCTGACCGCGCTGACCTTCCTGATCCTCTACAACGCGGTATCGATGCGGCTGCGCGACCGCAGCGACGTCGGCGGCCAGATCGCCGATCTGTCGCGCGGCACGGCCGACCTGGCCCGCCAGGTGGCCGAGTTCGGGCGCCGGTTGGCTGCGATCGAGGGCCGCATCGCCTCGTCCAATTCGGCCAATTCCGACCGTGTCCAGTCGGTGATCGGCGAGATCAACGAGCTCGGCGGATTGGTCAGGCAGCTCGCCGCCACGGTGTCCACGCATGAGGACCTGCTGGCTGGCCATGCGCCGGCGCCCGCTCCGACCGAAAAGCCGGAGCCGGAAGTGCCGGTCGACCTGATTGCACCCTTCGAGGAGCGGCCGGCCGCTCCTCCTCCGCTTCCTGCGCCGCCGCGGCCGACAGCGCCGGCGGCCAAGACCGCGAGCGCCGCTCAGACTGTCATCGGTCGTAACCAGACCCAGATGCTGGCGACGCTGCGCAACGCCATCGACGACAACCGCATCGACATCTTCCTCCAGCCCATGGTGACGCTGCCGCAGCGCAAGGTGCGGTTCTACGAGGCTGTGACGCGGGTGCGCGACGAACGCGACCAATTGATCGCCGCCGAGAAGTTCATCAGCATCGCCGAGGCCTCAGGGCTGATCGGGCGCATCGACAACATGGTGCTGCTGCGCTGTGTTCAGGTGCTGCGACGGCTGATGGTGCGCAATAAGGATGTCGGCGTCTTCTGTAACATCGCGGCGTCAACGCTCGGCAACTCCACCAGCTTCGCTCAATGCCTCGACTTCCTCGAGGCCAACCGGGCGCTGGCGCCGTCCCTGGTGCTCGAGTTCAAGCAATCGACCTTCCGCAGTCTCGGCCCGGCCGAGACCGAGAATCTCGCGGCACTCGCACAGCGCGGCTTTCGCTTCTCGATCGACCATGTCACCGACCTGCGGATCGAGCCGCGCGAGCTCGCCGACCGTGGCGTTCGGTTCATCAAGGTTCCAGCCTCTCTCCTGCTCGACCCGAAGCAGGCATCGAGCTCGGACATTCACCCCTCCGATCTGTCCGATCTTCTGGGCCGCTTCGGCATCGACCTGATCGCCGAGCGGATCGAGGGCGAACGCGCGGTGGTCGACCTGCTCGACTATGACGTGCGGTTCGGCCAGGGCTTTCTGTTCGCCCCGCCCCGGCCATTGCGGCCCGAAGGGGCATCTGCTACCGGCGGGGCCGCGCCGCAACAGGCGCAGGACATTCAGGGATCCAATGGCCCCGGTATACCCAGCGCAGGCACGACGCCTGCCACCCCGTCATCACGCCTCACCGGCAACGCAGCGCTCGCGCGCCGCATCTGATCGGCCGCGCGCGTCATGACCACGCTACATTTCGCACAGAGCCTGCGCGAACTCGTGGGTGGAGTCGAGGTCGTGCTCAGCGACATCTGGGGCGTGGTCCATAACGGTTTGGAATCGTTCCCCGAGGCTTGCGAGGCGCTGCACACCTATCGCAGCCATGGCGGTACGGTGATCCTGATTACCAACGCGCCGCGCCCAGCGGATTCCGTGCAGCGGCAGTTGCGCAAGCTGGGCGTCGCCGACGAAACTTACGACGCGATCGTCTCGTCGGGCGATTTGACGCGGCTCTATGTCGCCGAGCATCCCGGCCGCAAGATGTTCTGGCTCGGTCCCGAGCGCGACAACTCAATCTATCGCGGCCTCGATGCGACGACTGCTCCGCTGGAGGAGGCCGACTACATCGTCTGTACCGGCCTTTATGACGACGAGACCGAGACCGCGGAAGACTACCGCGGCATGATGCTGAAGGCACGCGAGCGCAAGCTCACACTGGTCTGCGCCAACCCCGACATCGTGGTCGAGCGCGGCGACCGGCTGATCTATTGCGCCGGCGCCATCGCAGAGCTCTACCGCGAGCTCGGTGGCGAGGTGATCTTCTACGGCAAGCCGCACCGGCCGATCTACGAACGCGCAATGGCGCTGGCCGGCGAGCGTCAGGGCCATCCGATCGACAGGAAGAAGGTGCTGGCGATCGGCGACTCCGTCCGCACCGACCTGACCGGCGCGCGCGAATTCGGCATCGACTGCTTGTTCGTCACCCGCGGCATCCACGCCGAGGAGTTCGAGGGCCTCGACCAGCTCGATCCCAAGTCGGTGCTGGAATTGTTCGGCCACCCGCCGAAAGCGCTGATGCGCGAATTGAAGTGGTGAACCCCGTCGTTCCAAACCGAACGACGCAGAAAGCAAAAAGCCCGGGACGAGCGCCCGGGCTTTCCAAATTCAGCTGATGGTTTGAAGCGCGCTTACGCGCTCGCCATGTCAGGGAACACAGCCTCGATCTTGGTCTTCAGCGTCGCCGCGTTGAACGGCTTGACGATGTAGTTGTTCACGCCGGCCTTCTTGGCCGCGATCACGTTTTCGGTCTTCGATTCCGCCGTGATCATGATGAAGGGCGTGGTGGCCAGATTGGGATCGGCCCGCACTTCGCGAAGCAGGTCGTAACCCGTCATCGGCTCCATGTTCCAGTCGGAAATCACGAGGCCGTACTTCTTGCCACGCATCTTGTTAAGCGCCGCCGAACCGTCGCTGGCATCATCGATATTTTCGAAGCCAAGCTGCTTCAGCAGATTCCTGATGATACGGATCATGGTGCTGTAGTCGTCCACCACCAGAACCGGCATCGACAAATCAACCGCCATCTCGACTCCCCCAACGCATACCCAGGAATATTCAAAAACGGACCTGACAGGCCGGGGGCCCTCAGTTCCACCGTCCAAGCACTTAGCACCAAGGCGTTAAACAGCGCGTTAACCGGGGTACCCCGCGGCAGACCGAAATCCATGTTCCCTGCGGCCCTATCGGCCCGCTTGACTTCGACGGCCGGCTCAAGCCACGGTCCCGGCCGACCCCGCCGGCTCGAGAATTCCCCTGATGGCCCCGCAATTTACCGTTATCCGCGACAGCACGCCGGATTCTGCGATCCCCAAGGGCGCCGTGGTCGCCATGGGCAATTTCGACGGGGTCCATCTCGGCCACCGGGCCGTCATTGCCGCCGCCCTGGAGATGGGCCGGGCGCATGGCCGCCCTGCGCTGGCGCTGACCTTCGAGCCGCATCCACGCCGGTTTTTCAGCCCCAACACCCCGCAGTTTCGCCTGACGGACGAACGGGCAAAACTGCGGCTTCTGGCCGGGACCGGGCTAGCCGGTGCCGTGCTGATGACCTTCGACAAGGCCAGGGCCGGCACCAGCGCACAAGATTTCATTCACCATGACCTGATCGAGCGCCTCGGCGTCAGCGGGATTGCGGTCGGCTACGACTTCCATTTCGGCAAGGGCCGGGTCGGCTCGCCGAGCCTCCTGGTCAACGAGGCGCCCCGGCTCGGCATCGAAGTCGACGTGCAGCCGCATGTCGATATCGACGAGCGGCCGGTGTCCTCCAGCGCGATCCGGATCGCGCTCGCCGAGGGGCAGCTCGACGAGGCCACGGCCATGCTGAGCGCGCCCTGGTTCATCACCGGCGAGGTCATCCATGGCGAGAAGCGCGGCCGCGACCTCGGCTATCCCACCGCCAACATCCGGCTCGACGCCAATTGCGGGCTCAAGCACGGCATCTATGCAGTGCGGGTCGGCCGCGGGTCCGAGCGTCTGAACGGGGTGGCGAGCTTCGGCCGTCGCCCGACCTTTGATAATGGCGCCCCGCTCCTCGAAATCTTCCTGTTCGACTTCAAGGGCGACCTTTACGGCCAGGTGCTGGACTGCGCCTTTATCGGCTTCATCCGCGAGGAGCTGAAATTCGACGACATCGAAGCCCTGATCCGCCAGATGGACGACGATTCCGCCCGTGCCCGCGCCATGCTGGCCGCCGCCCCGGATGCGTTTCCGCAGCTTGGGACCATCGATTGAGGGCCCAAGCCGGCCCGCCGGACCTTTGCGCTTCCCTTTTGCGCTTCTACCTTTTGCGCTTCCCTTGGCCCCCTGCTATGGAGAGCCCATGTTTGCGCGGCGCATCATAGGGATTAGCGGCCCGGCTTCCGCCTGAGCCTAAAGGCTCGGCGCAAGACCGGGATTTGTCGTTCCACCCCGCGATTCCGCATCGCCATTCATTCCCGCGCCATTCCGAGCCAGTCAGTCTCATGTCCGAAAAGCCGCAGAAGTCCGCAAACTCCGACGTCAAAGACTATTCGAAGACGCTGTTCCTCCCGCAGACCGAATTCCCGATGCGCGCCGGCCTGCCGCAGCGCGAGCCGGAGCTCCTGAAATACTGGAACGACATCGGCCTGTACGACAAGCTGCGCAAGGAAGCGGAGGGCCGCCCCAAATTCGTGCTGCACGATGGCCCGCCCTACGCCAACGGCAACATCCATATCGGGCACGCACTGAACAAGATCCTCAAGGACGTCGTGACCAAGAGCCAGCAGATGCTCGGCTTCGACTCCAACTACGTGCCCGGCTGGGACTGCCACGGGCTGCCGATCGAATGGAAGATCGAGGAGGAGAACTACCGCAAGAAGGGCAAGCAGAAGCCCGACTTCCGCGACTCCGCCGCGATGGTGGCGTTCCGGAAGGAATGCCGTGCCTATGCGACCCACTGGATCAACATCCAGCGCGAGGAGTTCAAGCGGCTCGGCATCATCGGTGATTGGGATCACCCCTATCAGACCATGAGCTATCCCGCCGAAGCCCAGATCGCCCGCGAACTGATGAGGTTCGCGGCCAACGGCACCCTCTATCGCGGCTCCAAGCCGGTGATGTGGAGCGTGGTCGAGAAGACCGCGCTGGCCGAGGCCGAGGTCGAATACGAGGACCATACCTCCGATACGGTCTGGGTGAAATTTCCGGTCACCTCGCCCGCGCATGGCGCGCTCGCTTCCGCCAGCGTCGTGATCTGGACCACCACGCCTTGGACGCTGCCCGGCAACCGCGCGATCTCGTTCTCGCCCAAGATCGCCTACGGCCTCTACAAGGTGACGGACGCACCCGCGGACAATTGGGCGAAGACCGGCGATCTCCTGATCCTGGCCGATGCGCTCGCCGCGGACGTGTTCAAGCAGGCGCGCGTCACGGCCTATGAGAAGGTACGCGAGATTCCCGCCGACACGCTGGATGCCGTCGAATGCGCCCATCCGCTGCGCGGCCTCGATGGCGGTTACGAGTTCATCGTGCCGTTGCTACCGGGCGATCACGTCACCGACGACACCGGCACCGGTTTCGTTCACACCGCGCCCGGCCATGGCCGCGAGGACTTCGATGTCTGGATGGTCAATGCGCGCGAGCTCGATGCGCGCGGCATTTCGACCGCGATCCCCTACACCGTCGATGAGAACAGCGCCTACACCGCACAGGCCCCCGGCTTCGTCGGCAAGCGCGTGCTCACCGACAAGGGCGAGAAGGGCGACGCCAACGAGGCCGTGATCAAGGCGCTGATCGACGGCGGCAAGCTGCTCGCGCGCGGCCGCCTCAAGCACCAATATCCGCACTCATGGCGCTCGAAGAAGCCGGTGATCTTCCGCAACACGCCGCAATGGTTCATCGCGATGGACAAGGACATCAGCGAGGACGGCCATGCGCAGAAGGGCGACACGCTGCGCGCCCGCGCGCTGCATGCGATCTCGGTCACCCAATGGGTGCCGCCTTCGGGCGAAAACCGCATCAACGGCATGATCGCCAATCGTCCGGACTGGGTGATCTCGCGCCAGCGCGCCTGGGGCGTGCCGATCGCCGTGTTCGTGCGCGAGAAGGCCGACGGTTCGGCCGAGATCCTCCAGGACGAGATCGTCAACCAGCGCATTGCCGAAGCCTTCATGGAAGAAGGCGCCGACGCCTGGTACGTGGACGGCGCGCGCGAGCGCTTCCTCGGATCGCGTGCCGCCGAGGACTGGAAGAAGGTCGACGACATCTGCGACGTCTGGTTCGATTCCGGCTCCACGCACGCCTTCGTGCTCGAGGATCGCCAGAACTTCCCCCAGCTCGGCAACATCGTACGCAAGGTCGACGGCGGCAACGACACCGTGATGTATCTGGAAGGCAGCGACCAGCATCGCGGCTGGTTCCACTCCTCGCTGCTGGAGAGTGCCGGCACGCGCGGCCGCGCGCCCTACGATATCGTGCTCACCCACGGCTTCACGCTCGACGAGAACGGCCGCAAGATGTCGAAGTCGCTCGGCAACACCGTCGAGCCGCAGAAGGTGATCAAGGATTCAGGCGCTGACATCCTGCGCCTGTGGGTCTGCGCCACCGACTATGCCGACGACCAGCGCATCGGCCCGGAGATCCTGAAGAACACCATCGAAACCTATCGCAAGCTGCGCAACACGCTACGCTGGATGCTCGGTACGCTGCACCATTTCAAGCCGGGCGAGAAGGTCGCTCCTGTCGATATGCCCGAGCTTGAGCGGTTGATGCTGCACAAACTCGCCGGACAGGCGGAGACCATCCGCAAGGCCTATGCAGCCTTTGACTACAAGACCGTCGTCGCGAGCCTCTCGGCGTTCATGAACTCGGAGCTGTCGGCGTTCTACGTCGATGTCCGCAAGGACACGCTGTATTGCGATCCGCCGTCTTCGCCAGCGCGCAAGGCGGCGCTGACCACGATCGACATCCTGTGCGATGCGATCCTGAAATGGCTCGCTCCGATCCTGAGCTTCACGACCGACGAAGCCTGGCGGATGTTCCGGCCCGATGCCGCGCCTTCCATCCATTTGACCCTTTTCCCGGAGGGCCTCGAGCAGTTCCGCGACGACAAGCTCGCTGCGAAATGGGAGACGATCCGCAACGTTCGGCGTGTCGTCACCGGTGCGCTCGAGCTCGAACGCGCCGCCAAGAACATCGGCTCCTCGCTGGAGGCCTCGCCGGTGATCTATGTTGCCGAGCGCGACATGCTGGGGACGCTGTTCGACACTGATCTCGCCGAGATCTGCATCACCTCGAATTACGAGGTGCGGGAGGGCGAGGCGCCGGCCAATGCTTTCCGTCTCGATGCCGTGCCCGGTGTCGCTGTCGTGGTCGAGAAAGCGGTCGGCACCAAATGCGCCCGCTCCTGGAAGATCTCGCCCTTGGTCGGCGAGGACGCCGAATATCCCGACGTCACCCCGCGCGACGCCCAGGCGCTACGCGAATGGAAGGCGCTCGGGGTAGCGGTCTGATAGGCAGCCATGACCCCGCTCCGCGCCGGCATCCTCGCGGCTGTGGCCACCCTCGTGGCAGACCAGACCTCAAAACTCTGGCTGCTGAACGGCTTCGACCTCGCCCGTCGCGGCGTGGTGAAGGTGACGCCGTTCTTCGACCTGGTGCTGGCCTGGAACATCGGGATCAGCTTCGGCTGGCTCCAGAACGATAGTCAGGCCGCACAGCTGGCGCTGATGGCGGTGAAGATCGCCGCGGTGGTCGCGCTCGCAATCTGGATGGCGCGGTCTCAGACCCGGCTTGCCACCGTGGCGCTGGGGCTGATCATCGGCGGCGCCATCGGCAACGGTATCGACCGCCTCGCCTACGGCGCGGTGGTCGATTTCGCCCTGTTCCACGTCGAAATCGCCGGAAATACCTATAATTGGTACGTTTTCAACCTGGCGGACGTGGCCATCGTTGCTGGCGTGGCGGCCCTATTGTATGATTCCTTTCTGGGGATACCCGCCGCAAAAGCGCCCTGATCCCGGCTGATACGGGCCGGAGGCGGAACCTCGCTTAGCGAGGGGTCGTCGCGCGAGACGCGACACGACTGCCACAATTTGGAACAGGTACAGGTATGCGCAGCTCCGAGACCAGCGGTTCGATGGATCGAAACCCCCGGCGGGGATTTTGGCTGGCGCTCAAATTGTCCGCCGTCGCACTCGGTGTCGGTCTCGTCATGTCGGCAGGCCCGGTCCGCGCCGGTGACGACGACGAAGAAGATGACGGGATGACCTTCGAAGAGAGGATCATCGACAATCTGATGTCCGGCATCGGCGCCAAGAGCATGGAGAAGAAGGGCATCGAATACCGCGAGCGCTCGCCGCTGGTGGTGCCGCCCAAGCTCGACCTGCCGCCGCCCGCCGGCACCGAAGCCAAGAACGCGCCGAACTGGCCGAAGGATCCCGACGAGAAGCGCCGCAAGGAGGCCATCGCCGCTCGGAAGAAAGAATCCAAGGCGACGGAGAACTGGCAGGCGGCCCGGCCGCTGACTCCCGCCGAGTTGAACGCCGGCAGGACGGCCGCCCCCGAGCGGACCAGCAACGATCCGATCCAGCCGGGAACCAACAACAACCCGTCGCTGAGCCCGGCCCAGCTGGGATTCACCGGCGGTCTGTGGAACATGATGACGAACAACAAGGGCGAGGCGAAGCAATTCACCAGCGAACCGCCGCGTCAATCCCTGGTCGAGCCGCCGCCGGGCTATCAGACGCCTTCGCCGAACTATGCCTATGGCGCCGGCGAGGACAAGTCGCGGCGGATGTACTACGATATCATGTCCGGCAAGGAGAAGGAGCAATAGGCTCCTTGCCCGTCGCACGCAGGCGCGGACCCGCCGCAGACGTACGGCATAGGCCGGGCGCGGCAGATGACCTATTTTTAAGTACCAGTTGACCGCGTTCTCTGCTTCGTGACCCGAAGCTCATAGCCGCGCGGTGTAGCATGCCGCGCTTTTACGCCCGGACATCAGGGTCTGGGCTTTCACAAGGATCGTGATGCCCTCACCCCGATCGGTTGCCTGCCTTTTCGCCGCGCTGCTCTCGACATCTGGCTTAGACGTCGGTAGCGCATTCGCCCAGACGACGGTCACATCGGCGCCTCCCGCCAGCTTCACGCTCAGCAACGGCCTCCAAGTCGTGGTGATTCCGGACCATCGCACACCCGTGGTCACGGAGATGATCTGGTACAAGGTCGGCTCCGCCGACGAGACGCCGGGCAAGTCGGGTCTCGCCCACTTCCTCGAGCATCTGATGTTCAAGGGCACTTCGAAGCATCCGGTCGGCGAATTCTCCCAGACCGTGCTTCGCGTCGGCGGCAACGAGAACGCCTCGACCTCGGTCGATTACACCAACTATTACCAGCGCGTACCGAAAGAGCAGCTCCCGACCATGATGGAGTTCGAGGCCGATCGCATGACCGGCCTGATCCTCAAGGACGAGAACGTGCTGCCCGAGCGCGACGTCGTGCTCGAAGAGTACAACATGCGCGTCGCCAACAATCCGGATGCGCGGCTCAACGAGCAGATCATGGCCGCGCTCTATCTCAACCATCCCTATGGCCGGCCGGTCATCGGCTGGCACCAGGAGATCGAGAAGCTCGATCGCGAGGATGCGCTGGCCTTCTACCGCCGCTTCTATGCGCCCAACAACGCGATCCTGGTGATCGCAGGCGATGTCGAGGCCGCCGACGTGCGCCAGCTGGTCGAACGCAATTTCGGACCCATTCCGGCCCAGCCCGCGATCCCGGCGCGTCGCATCCGCCCGCAGGAGCCGGAACCGGCGGCGCCGCGCACCGTCACGCTGTCCGACCCGCGCGTCGAGCAGCCGGGCCTGCGCCGTTATTATTTGGTGCCTTCGGCGACAACGGCCGCTGCCGGCGAGAGCGCGGCGCTCGACGTGCTCGCGCAGTTGATGGGCAGCGGCAGCAACTCCTATCTCTACCGCGCGCTCGTGGTCGACAAGCCGCTCGCGGTCTCGGCCAGCGCCAGCTATTCCAGCATCTCGCTCGACCCGACCCAGTTCGCGATCTCGGCTTCGCCGAGGTCCGGTGTCAGCTTCGCTGACGTCGAACAAGTCATCGACGGCGTCATCACCGACGTCGCGCAGAACCCGATCCGCGCCGAGGATCTCGAACGGGTCAAGACCCAACTCATTGCCGAGGCGATCTACGCACAGGACAATCAGGCGGTGCTGGCGCGCTGGTACGGCGGCGCACTGACCACAGGCCTGTCGATCGAGGACATCAGGAGCTGGCCGGATCGCATCCGTGCGGTCACCGCCGAGCAGGTGCGCGCCGCCGCGCAGAAATGGCTCGAGAAGAAGCGCTCGGTGACGGGCTATCTGATCAAGGACACCAGTGCCGCCAAGCGCGAGGAGAAGCGTTCGTGAATAATCCCGTCCTTCGCGCTCGCCATTTCGCCTTGTCGTTCGTCACCGGCGCGACGCTCGCGCTCGCTTCGATCTCGCCGTCGCAAGCCGCAGCCAAGATCCAGCACCTGGTTTCGCCGGGCGGTATCGAGGCCTGGTTCGTTCAAGACGCGACCGTGCCGTTGATCGCCATGGAATATTCATTCGCCGGCGGCTCGGCGCAGGATCCCAAGGACAAGTCCGGCGTCGCCAATCTCGTCGGCGACCTGCTCGACGAGGGCTCTGGCGATCTCGATTCCAAGACATTCCATGAGCGACTCGATCGCCGTGCCATCGAGCTCTCCTTCAGCGCCAGCCGCGACACTTTCCGCGGCAGCCTGCGTATGCTGCGTGACAACAAGGATGAGGCCTTCGACCTGCTGCGCTCGGCACTGACCTCGCCGCATTTCGACACCGCCGATGTCGAACGCATCCGCTCGCAGGTCATTTCGGGCCTGCGCCGCGACACCACCAATCCGACCTCGCTCGCGAGCAAAAAATTCCTGGAGATGGCGTTCGGCGATCATCCCTATGGGCGGCAGACCAACGGCACGCTGGAGAGCGTGCCGACGATCACGGTTGCCGACATGAAGGATTATGTCAGCCGTGTGCTCGCCAAAGACACGCTGAAGATCGCGGTTGTCGGTGATGTCGATCCGGACACGCTCGGCAAGCTGCTCGATCACACCTTTGGGGCCTTGCCTGCCAAGGCCAATCTCGTGCCGGTCCCCGATGTCGAGGCCGCAAAGCCGCCGCAGCGCGCCTTCGTGCCGCTCGACGTGCCGCAGACCGTGATCACCTTCGGCGGCCCCGGCGTGATGCGCAGCGACCCGAATTTCATGGCCTATTACGTCGTCAATCACATCCTCGGCGGCGGCGGCCTGTCCTCGCGGCTCTACCATGAGGTGCGCGAGAAACGCGGCCTGGCCTATTCGGTGTTCGAATCGCTGCTCTGGATGGAGCATTCCGCAGTCTTCATCGGCAACACCGGCACCCGCGCCGACCGGGCCGGCGACACCATGGATGCGATCGAGAAGGAAGTACGCCGCATCGCCGACGAGGGGCCGACCCAGAAGGAGCTCGACGAGGCCAAGTCCTATCTCAAGGGCTCGCAGATGCTGGCGCTCGACACGTCCTCCAAGCTCGCGCAGGCGCTGCTGCAATATCAGCAGGACAAGCTGCCGATCGACTATATCGAAAAGCGCAACGCCATCGTCGATGCCGTGACGCTGGACGACGCCAAGGCCGCCGCCAAGCGGCTGTGGGGCCAAGGGCTCCTCACTGTCGTCGTAGGTCGCGCGCCACAGGCTGCGGCGCAGCCAGCCGCAGCACCGGTGACCAAGTCGAACTGAGATCTCTGACGCTTCCTGAAATGGCCGGGCTCGCCCGGCCATTTGCGCTTCCAGATGTACCATTGCCGAACATGGACGATCCGCGATATGTCGTGACATCGCAATTGGTGCCATCATGCTGCGGATATCCCGCGATCTCGTCATCGACGAGGACGACATCGAGATCGGCTTCGTCCGTGCCTCAGGTCCGGGCGGACAGAACGTCAATAAAGTCGCGACCTCGGCGCAACTGCGCTTTGATACCCGCAAGCTGACCTTGCCGGAGGACGCCGCGTTGCGCCTTGTCCGCCTCGCCGGCCAGCGCATGACCAAGGACGGCGTCATCGTGATCCAGGCGCAACGCTTCCGCACCCAGGAGCGTAACCGGCAGGATGCCATCGACCGCCTCACGGAGATGCTGCGCGAGGCCATGGTTCGCCCCACGCCACGGCGCGCAACGCGACCGACCTTCGCCTCCAAGCAGCGCCGGCTCGAGGGCAAGAAACGCCGCAGCGACGTCAAAGCCGGTCGCGGCGGCCGCTTCGACGACTAGGAGGGACCGACTCGGAACAAACTGAGCATGTGGGTAGCCGGGACTTGCCCCATGCAATTGCGTGTCAGCAGGACTAGATTGGGCGCTGAACGCGCCCTTTGAGTCTTTCCATGCCCGTCCGCCAATTACCAGAACAGGTCGTTAACCGCATCGCCGCCGGCGAGGTGGTCGAGCGGCCGGCGAGTGTGGTCAAGGAACTCGTCGAGAACGCGATCGATGCTGGCGCGAGCCGGATCGACGTCTTTACCGAGGGCGGCGGCCGGCGGCGGATCGGCATCACCGACGACGGCAGCGGCATGACCGCGAAGGATCTCGCGCTCGCGGTCGAGCGCCATGCCACCTCCAAGCTCGACGACGAGGATCTGCTTCAGATCCGCACGCTCGGGTTCCGCGGCGAGGCGCTGCCCTCGATCGGCTCGGTCGCGCGGCTTTCCATCACTACGCGCCATGCGAGCGAGCCGCACGCCTGGGCCCTCACTGTCGAGGGCGGCGAGAAGTCCGAGATCATGCCGGCGGCGCTGGCGCACGGCACCCGCGTCGAGGTCAACGATCTCTTCTACGCAACGCCGGCGCGGCTGAAATTCTTGAAGACCGATCGCACGGAAGCCGAAGCGATCCGCGAGGTGGTGCGGCGCCTCGCCATGGCGCGGCCCGACATCGCCTTCACGCTGGCGGGCGAGGAGCGCGCCCCCGTGACTTGGGCCGCGGCGCTGCCCGGCGCGGCCGGGCGACTGACGCGGCTCGGTGATATTCTGGGCGCGGAGTTCCGCAGCCATGCCTTCGAGGTTCATGCCGAGCGCGAAGGCGTCGTCGTCGCCGGCTATGCCGCGGCGCCGGCACTGACCAAAGCCAACGCGCTCGGCCAATATCTCTTCGTCAACGGCCGCCCGGTGCGCGACAAGCTGATCCTGGGTGCCGTGCGCGGCGCCTATGCCGATTATCTACCGCGCGACCGCCATCCGGTGCTCGCGCTGTTCGTCACGCTCGATCCGCGCGAGGTCGATGCCAATGTGCATCCGGCCAAGACCGAGGTACGCTTCCGCAACGCAGGCCTTGTCCGCGCGCTGATCGTGCACGGGCTGAAGGAAGGTCTTGCGCGCGAGGGCCGCCGCACTGCCGCCAACAGCGGCGAGAGCGCTTTGTCCTCGTTCCGGCCTGCATTCACGCCGCAGCGCCCTGCGAGCTGGGACTGGCGTGCTTCGCCAGCCGCCCCGGTTGCGCCGATGCCGTCATTCGAAGGCTCCGCCGCGCCTGCCTTCGCCGAGCGCGCGCAGGCCGCGTTCGATGTCGGCGCGCCGAGCGCCGACGTTCGGATCGAGACACTGCCGGTGGCCGATCTCGTCGACCGCCCGCTCGGCGCGGCGCGCACGCAGATCCACGAGACCTATATCGTCTCGCAGACTCGCGACGGCCTCATCATCGTCGATCAGCACGCCGCGCATGAGCGCATCGTCTATGAACGGCTGAAGGCCTCGCTCGCCGAGAACGGCGTGCAGCGGCAGATCCTGTTGATCCCCGAGATCGTCGAGATGGACGAGGCGACGGTGGAGCGGCTGCTGGAGCGCAGCGAGGAGCTTGCTTCCTTTGGCCTCGCCATCGAATCATTCGGTCCCGGCGCGGTCGCGGTGCGCGAGACGCCGTCGCTGCTCGGCAAGACCAATGCGGGCGGCCTGCTGCGCGATCTCTCCGAGCACATGGCCGAATGGGACGAAGCGCTTCCTCTCGAGCGCCGCCTGATGCACGTCGCCGCCACTATGGCCTGCCACGGCTCGGTGCGTGCCGGCCGCAGGCTGCGTCCAGAGGAGATGAACGCGCTCCTTCGCGAGATGGAGGAGACGCCGAACTCCGGCCAGTGCAATCACGGGCGGCCGACTTACGTCGAGCTGAAGCTGTCAGATGTGGAGAAGCTGTTCGGGCGGAGATGAGCCGACAGTCTTGTAGGGTGGGCAAAGGCGCAACGCGCCGTGCCCACGATCTCTTCATGATTGCGAGAGAGGGTGGGCACGCTTCGCTTTGGCCACCCTACGGCGACTACGGCAGCTCGATTATGGCTTCCTCAAAAACACGAACTCCGTATCGTCATAAGCCCGCCGCTCCAGCTCCTCGTACCCCTCCGGCGTCGCGAACTGCGCGGCCTTCGCTTCTTCCACCACGAGCACCGCACCCGGCGTCAGCCAGCCGCCGTCGCGCAGGGACGCAAGCGCCTTCTCCGCAAGACCCTTGCCGTAGGGCGGATCGAGGAACACAAGCGAGAACGGCTCGACGGGATGCGCGGGCCCGAGATCGGTCGCGTCGCGGCGATAGACTTTTGTAACGCCACCCAAGCCCAGCGCCTCGACATTGTTGCGAAGCAGTGCGCGCGCCTCTGCGCCGTTGTCGACGAACAGCGTGAACTTCGCGCCGCGCGAGGATGCCTCGATGCCGAGCGCACCGGTGCCGGCGAAGAGATCGAGCACGCGCGCATCCTCGATCGGGTTGCCATAGGCGTGCACGAGGATGTTGAACACCGACTCGCGCAGGCGATCCGCGGTGGGACGGATGTCACGCGAAGACGGTGAGGCGAGGTTGCGCCCCTTCAAGCGACCGCCGACCACCCGCATGTTATTCGTCCCGCGGCGTCAGATCGCGCTTGCCGTGATAGCCGCGCTTGGGACGACGCGGCGGACCGTAGCCGTTGGCCTCTTCCTCGTTGCGCTCGCGCGCCTCGTCGCTGCCGGTGCGCTGCACCAGCACGCGGCGGCCCTTGCGGTCGGCAATCACCGCGCGCTTGGAGGTCTTTTCGCCCTCGCCCGGCGATGACTTCTTCGGCACGTCGAACTGCGCGCCCGACTTCTCGATCACCTTGTCGCCGAGCTGCTCGCGCAGCACGCGCGCGCGGATCTCCTCGACCTGGCCCTCGGGAACCTCGCCGAGCTGGAACGGACCGTAGGAGACGCGGATCAGCCGGTTCACCTCGAGCCCGAGATGAGCGCAGACGTTGCGCACTTCGCGGTTCTTGCCTTCGCGGATCGCGAACACCAGCCAGACATTGGCACCCTGGTCACGCTCCAGCGTCGCTTCGATCGGACCGTATTTCACGCCGTCGACTTCGATGCCGTTCTTGAGCTGGTCGAGCTGCGCCTGCGTAATGTCGCCATGGGCGCGAACGCGGTAGCGGCGCAGCCAGCCGGTATCAGGCAGCTCGAGCGTACGTGCGAGGCCGCCATCGTTGGTGAGCAGCAGGAGGCCTTCGGTGTTGAAGTCGAGCCGGCCGACGCTGATCAGGCGCGGCAGCCCCTCGGGCAGGTTGTCGAATACGGTCGGACGTCCCTCGGGATCGTCATGCGTCGTCATCAGCCCGCGCGGCTTGTGATAGAGGAACAGCCGCGTGCGCTCGCGCTCCGGCAAGGGCTTGCCGTCGACCAGAACGACGTCGTTCGTGGTGATGTCGAGCGCCGGCGAGTTGATAACGCGACCGTTGACGGTGACGCGGCCTTGCGTGACCATCTCCTCGGCGTCGCGGCGCGAGGCGAGACCTGCACGCGCCAGAGCCTTGGCGATGCGCTCGCCGGCCTTCTTCGGCTTCGGCGCTTCCTCGCGGCGCGGCCGGCCCTCGAAATCGCGCTCGCGTTCGCGATATGCGCCGCGGCCACCGAAGGCGGGGCGCTTCTCGAAGATCCGGCCGTCGTCCTCGTTGTCGCGGCGCGGGCGGTCGCGGAAGCGGCCCTCGTTGCGCGGATGCTCCTGCCAGTCCATGCGGCCTTCCGGCCGCTCGCGCGGCCGATCGAATTTCGGCCGGTCACGGAACGGACGATCGCCGGATGAGCGATCATCGCGGGAGCGCGAGAAACGCGGACGATCTTCACCGCGGCCCCCCTCGCGACGATCATCGCGCTGACGCCAGGGCTTCTCCTCGCTGCGATCGCGACCGCTGAAGTCCTTGTCGAAACTCTTGCGCGGACGATCGCCACGGGGACGGTCCTCGCGCTTCTGCCACGGCTTGGAATCGCCGCGCTCGCCGCGGTCGCGCGAAAACTTCCGGTCGCCCTCGAACTTGCGCTCGGGACGGTCACCGCGCGGCGCATAGGGCCGTTTGTCGCCGAATTTCTTGTCGCCGAAGCGGCCGGCGGGACGGGCATCGTCGCGATCGCGGCTGCGCGGTGGACGGTCGTCGCGGCCATAAGATGGACGATCCCCGCGTGGCTTGAACGAGCGCTTCTCGCCATCGCGCGATCCGCGATCGGAGAAGGGACGGTCGCCACGCGGCTTGAAGCTGCGCTCGCCGCGGCCCTCGCCGCCGCGCTCGTCGCGCTTGAAGCGGGGACGGTCGGAAAAATCGCGGCGCGGGGCATCGCCGTCCTCGCGGCGACGGAACGGGCGGCCCTCGCGGGGCGGGCGGCTGTCGCGGTCGCCCCTGCCCTCGCCCCGCGCTTCGAAGCCGCGCTTGGCGAATTTCTTCTCGGGGCCGCGGGGCTTGCCGCTGCGGCCGCCTTTGGGCGGGCCTCGCCGGCCGCGGGACTCGTTGTCTTTGTCGCTGTCGCGAGGCATGAATAATCTCACTTACGGGGGTGGCCGGAAAGCATTGTGCGCGCTCGTTCAGAGCCGCATGCTCAGGCAAAATCGGGTTAGCACTTCTGCTGAAGGCGCAGCTACTAGCAGGTTTCTTCGGATGATACGAGGCTTGAAAGCCCCCTCTTTCATGGATTTGGCGCTCAAAACGGCCGAAAATGCCGGAAAGGCGGGCGAAGTTCCGATCGGGTGCGTGATCGTCCGCAATTACGAGGTCATCGCCACCGCCGCCAACCGGACGCTGACCGATTGCGACCCCACCGGCCATGCCGAGATCGTGGCGCTGCGCGAGGCGGCGAAGAAGATCGGCAGCGAGCGCCTGGTCGACTGCGACCTCTACGTGACGCTGGAGCCCTGCACCATGTGTGCGGGCGCGATCTCGTTTGCAAGGGTCCGCCGGCTCTATTACGGCGCCGCCGACCCGAAGGGCGGCGCGGTGGAATCCGGCGTGCGGTTCTTTGCATCCCCGACCTGCCACCACGCCCCCGACGTCTATTCCGGCGTCGGCGAGAGCGAGGCGGCGCGGCTGCTCAAGGAGTTCTTTCGCGAGCGGCGCTAGGGGCCGGCGAAGAACGACAGCAGCGCCCGTGCGGTCACCTCGGGGTTCTCCTCGGTGAGGAAGTGGCCGGAATCAACAGGCATGCCCTCGACGTTGGTCGCCCATTGCTTCCAGACGTCGAGCGGCGTCGCGGCGGCTTGGGCGATGCCGGCGCCGCCCCACAGCGCCAGCATCGGCACGGTGATCTTCTTGGCCGAGTCGAAATCGGCCTTGTCGAGGTCGTAGTCGATATAGGCGCCGGCGCGGTAGTCCTCGCACATCGCATGAATGCGGGCGGGATCGCGGAACGGGGCGATGTAGTGCTGGAGCGCGCGGGGGTCGATCGCGTCCAGCGTCCGCGACTTGGTCTGGCTCGCCATCTTGAAGCGCAGGAAGAACTCGCCTTGACCTGCGATCAGCGTTTCCGGCAGCGGCGCGGGCTGGGCCAGGAACGTCCAGTGATAGATCTTCAGCGCGTAGGCGCGGTTCATCCGCTCCCAGTAATTATAGGTCGGCAGGATATCGAGCACGGCGAGCTTCGACAGTCGGCCGGGATGGTCGAGCGCCAGGCGATACGACACGCGGCCGCCGCGGTCGTGGCCGGCGAGCGCGAAGTGGACGTGACCGAGCCGCTCCATCATCTCGACCATGGCCTTGGCCATCGCGCGCTTGCTGTAGGGCATGTGCAGCGCATCGCTCTCGGGCATGTCGGACCAGCCATAGCCCGGCAGGTCGGCGATGATCAGCGTGAACTGCTCGGCAAGCTCGGGCGCGACGCGGTGCCACATCACATGCGTCTCGGAGAAGCCGTGCAGCAGGAGCAGCGGCGGCCCCTTGCCGCCGACGCGGGCGAAGATGCGGCCGAACGAGGTGTTGATCCATTCGGAGGCGAAGCCGGGATAGAGGTCGGCGAGGTCGGACATCTTGTTGCATCCTTGGTCAGGTCAGTCGCGGAGCTGCTGCCGACAAAAAGTCGAAAACAAGCCCATGCACAGTAGCGGTATTATCAGCGGGGTGGCTAAGCCTATCTGCTGATTGCGCATTTCTGGAATGTCGAGATGGCGCCGTGATGACGCCCGCGCATCGCGGCTCCGGACCGGCGCAGGCGCGCGCCGGCGGGCATGACGCCCTAGGTCTTCGCCTTCTCCGCCTCCACCGCCTGCCAGCCGATGTCGCGGCGGCAGAAGCCTTGCGGCCACTTGATCCGGTCGACCGCCTGATAGGCGCGCGCCTGCGCTTCCGTCACCGTCGCCCCCAGCGCGCAGACATTGAGCACGCGGCCGCCATTGGCGAGGATGGCGCCGTCCTTGGCGATCGTGCCGGCATGAAATATCTCGACGGTGTCGACCTTGGCGGCGTCATCGAGCCCTTCGATCCGCGTGCCCTTCTGGTAGTCGCCGGGATAGCCCTTGGCGGCCATCACCACCGTGAGCGCGGACTCCGGATACCAGCGCAGGTCGAAATTCTTCAGCTGGCCGTCGACCGAGGCCAGGAACGCCGGCACGATGTCGCTCATCATGCGCAGCATCAAGACCTGGCATTCGGGGTCGCCGAAGCGGACGTTGAACTCGAACAGCTTTGGGCCCTGCGTCGTCAGCATGATGCCGGCATAGAGCACGCCGCGGAACGGCGTGCCCCGCTGCTTCATGCCGGCGACCGTCGGCAGGATGATCTTCGCCATGATGGCGTCGTGGACGGCAGGCGTCACCAGCGGCGTCGGCGAATAGGCGCCCATGCCGCCGGTGTTGGGGCCGACATCGTGGTCGAACACGCGCTTGTGGTCCTGGGCGGAGGCGAGCGGGATGGCGGTCTCGCCGTCGCAGAGCGCGAAGAAAGAGATCTCGCGGCCGGGGAGAAACTCCTCGATCACGACCTCCGCGCCGGCCTCGCCGAAGGCGCCCTCGAACATCATGGCGATGGCGTCCTCCGCCTCGCGCACTGACTTCGCGACGACGACGCCTTTGCCGGCGGCAAGGCCATCGGCCTTGACCACGATCGGAGCGCCCTGGCTGTGCACGTAAGCGAGCGCGTCCTCAGGCTTGGTGAAGCGCTGGTAGGCGCCGGTGGGAATGCCGAACTCGGTGCACAGCGCCTTGGTAAACCCCTTGGAGCTCTCAAGCTGCGCCGCCGCCCGGCTCGGCCCGAACGCCTTGATGCCCGCGGCGGTGAGATCATCGACGATGCCGGCCGCCAGCGGCGTCTCCGGGCCGACCACGACCAGCTCGACCGCGTTCGCCTTGCAGAACGCGATCACCGCCGCATGGTCGGCGACATCGAGCGCCACGCATTCCGCCTCCCGCGCGATGCCGGCATTGCCGGGAGCGCACCAGAATTTGGTCACCAGGGGAGAGGCTGCGATCTTCCACGCCAGAGCATGTTCGCGGCCGCCGGAACCAAGCAGGAGAATGTGCATCGAAGGCTCAGAAAATGAGGGGTTTTGCTGGGGCGGAGGTCGCACGAATCGGGGTGGGGCTCAAGGGGGATGGGGGCGGACTCCCCGGCATTCCGGGCGCGGCCCGCATCGCAACGGCTCCGGCTCAGCGGCGGAGCCATCCAAGAGCGTTGGCGCGCAAGGAGAGCAGCCAATTCCAGAGGCGGGCGAACCACGGCAGCGTGAGCAGTTTCGGGCGGACGATCCTGAACAGTCTTTCGACCAGAAAGAGACTGGCCGCGTAGGCGCAAACGATGACGGCGGTGCCGGTGATCCAATGCCCTTCACCCGCAATCGCGACGGCACCGAGCTTCAAGGGCTCGACGATGCTGGCCGGGATCAGAAGCAGCACCAGGGATTGGTAAGGCCCCAATCCCTCGATGTGGCGACGTAGCCGCGATGGCTGATGTGACGCGGGCTGCGACATCGGACTATCGCCCCAGCCTCTTCTCCACCTGCTTCCTGGTGTTGCCGACTTCTCTGACCGCCGTCTTGACGGCGGAGGCCGGCCGTCCTGACTTCCGGGCCTCGTACCGGACCTCGTCCTCTTGCCCGCCGGCGACGCGGCTGCGGTCCTGCTTGCGCCCGCGGATGGTCTGTTTCTTTGCCGTCCTGGCCATGACACGCCTCCTCATGGCGCAACGCAGGGATAAGTCGCCAAGTTCCGCGCGCCTTTCCCACCTTTGATGACCGCGCGCTGCGAGATGCGCCGCTCGCGGTGCGACGCTGATAGGAACGACCAGACAGCGGATGGCTTGATGGCTCAAAGGAGTGCCATCATGAACATCTCCCGTCTTGCGCTCGTCATGGCCGTTGTCATTCCCTGCTCCGCATTCGCTCAAGGCGGCGGTGGAGGCGGGGGTGGCGGAGGTGGCGGCGGAGCTGGTGGTGGCGGCGCAGGCGGAGCATCATCTTCAGCCGGCGGCGCGGCAGGCGCAGCCTCCTCGTCAGGGACGGCGGGTGCAGCCGCAACATCTCCATCCGGTTCAGCCGGGACCGGCGCTGCAGGGACTGGTGTTGCAGGGACTGGTGCAAATACGAACACGACGACGGCACCCAACCTCAGCAATGGATCGGCCACTGGAAACGTTGCGGGCGAGAACACCAACAGCCCCTCGCCCGCCCAGTCAGGTGCAAATCGTCCAACAGGGAACGGCAATGGCCTGACAACGGGAGCGGCGCCCGGCACCAACACGGCCGGCACGGCAGCCCCGTCGGGTTCGCCCGCGAACGCACAAGCTACGGCCCCTGCGGGCGGCATCGGCAGGCCGATGACACAGGACGAAAAGGGCAGTGACGACAAGATCGATCAAGAGAACAACCGCGCCGACAAGATCGTGGGGAAGATTTGCAAAAACTGCTGAATTGCACCCTGTGCATCGCTTTCGCCGCAGCGCTTGCGTTGAATGAGCCTGCCGAGGCCAGACGCCACAGGCAGCATCCGCATCCCGTCGCTACAGCGGCAGGCGAGCCCAACGCGAGGAAGCCTGATGTGGATCCGCCTCGCGATCCCGCCGACAAAGCCCTGGATAAAAAGCTCAAGAGCATCTGCCGCGGCTGCTAGGCGCAATGGCTTTGGCCGAATGAGCTGCCGCGAGCCTAGGAAATTGCCAAAACAGGTTTAGTGCAGTGTCAGCGTCATTTCACGACAGCTCGACCGCATTCTTTTTGCAGAAGTCCATCACGACCGCATGACCGGCGACATCGAGCGCCACGCATTCCGCCTCGTGCGATGCCGGCATTGCCGGGCGCGCACCAGAATTTGGTCACCAGGGGAGAGGCTGCGATCTTCCACGGCAGAGCATGTTCGCGGCCGCCGGAACCGCAGGAGAATGTGCATCGAAGGCTCGGAAAATGAGGGGTTTTGCTGGGGCCGGAGGCCGCACGTATCGGGGTGGGGCTCAAGGGGGATGGCCCCGAGTTGACCTGACTCGAAGTAGCAGACGCTTACGATGTGCACTCTTGGTCCCAGTGGAACGCTTCGGTTTCTGGGGAAGGACCGTTCGATCGATCCACCAACTCCGCTGCCGATTCGCTGAGGATGATCGAGCCGTAGCGCTCGCTGTGAATAACCGGGACAGGCACCCTAAGATGCATATTGCTACCCAGCATTGTGCCATCCTGACTAACACGCTGATTCGAACGAAGCCATCGGGAAATACGCGCACGTCATTGCGCCCGCTGATCGTAGCGCTCAGCCATTAGCGTAGCTCTCCGGAGAGACACATGGATTTAGATGAGGCAATCGCCATACTAATCGAGCTTCTGCGGCATGACCGCGCACGAAACTACGGATACGACCTGTACGCACGCACTGGCGCAGAATTTGCTGCTCGACAGCGGCATCCGCACGAGCACTACTTGGACGGTCCAGTTCGCGAGCTGTCGCCGATATTCTACGAAGCAGCTTGGGAATTGTGCAGGCGCGGAATTGTTCGCCCTGGCGTCCGACGATCTGGCGAGCAAGCGGTCGAGGAAGGCGGTTATTCGCTGACGGTTGCCGGGCGCGCCGCTCTCGCAAACCTTGACGACGCAACCATACTAATAGCCCAGCCCGGCTCACTTGCGGCGACATTCAACGGCTATCGACAACTTTTTGGTGATGGATTTCATCAACGCGCAATGGAAGCCATCAGGTGCCGAAACGCCGAAGCATGGCTGGCTTGCTGTGCAATGGTGGGCGCAGCCGCCGAGTCTATTTTACTTGCAACTGCGATCACGAAGAGTGGGAACGAGGAACAAGTACTAAGTTTGTATCGCGGCAATCGGGGACGCCAAGCGGTGCTGAACATGATTGCTGGTCAAGCCGGCGCGCCGAGGCGCAATACTTTGACTACCTTTGCAGGCATCGTCTCTCTTTGGCGAGACGATGCTGCACACGGGCAGGCAAGTCCCATTGACACGTCAAACGCGGATGAGAGTCTGCGCCAGCTCCTCCACATGTGCCAGTGGGTTGCCCGAGAGTGGGATAACCTCACCGCTTAGTTCGAAGCTGCTCGGAATCGGTAAGCACCGAGCCAACATCTCGCCATTGGACACTAAGATGTTCGAATTGCCGCCGTTTCGAAAATGCCCAAAGTGCAGAAAAGAAGGGTTTGGAACGCTTTCAGTAGGTGGCAACTGTGTGACCAAGCGCTGCGCGGATTGCAGATACTCGCATGACGAGATGCTCCCTAAAGTCGATAAGCGTGTCGTCTACTTGGATCAGTTTGCGATATCCGAGCTCTACAAGACAAAAGAAGGAAAGCGTCGGCCTGGCGCACCGAGCGCTACATTTTGGCAACGATGTTACGAACTTGCTGCCCTCGCTTACAAGCGCCAGCAGGTCATATTTCCGTCGTCCAACCTGCATTCAGACGAGACAATTGTCTGGCACTCACCAGGCGAATTAAGGTTGGCGCACGAGATGTTCAGCGGTGAAACGTTCTTTGACAGAACCGACGAAATTGCAACAGATCAAGAGTGGGCATTTGCTGAGGCCTACATCAGCGGGTCCAGCCCTCCTGCTCTGACTTTTAATGTCGATGATATTCTGTCTGGTGAGCGCAACGATTGGCTTCCAATCTTCCACATCAACGTAAATTCCGATTACTCGATTTTTGCTCCCGGCCTACGTAGGGATCGGTCGACCGCAGAGACGAGTTTGAAAAGCCTTGCCGAAGGTTGGGCTAAGAGGCGACCGACGTTCGACCAAATACTGAGACATGAGCTATCTAGCTACGGGTCCGCCATGCGCCAAGCTCTGCGTGATGAGATCGCCAAAACAGAGGCGGCAATGGCTTCGGACGATCCATCGAGTATATTGGAGTTGCGCTTTGGCTTAATGGATCGATATCGGCAACTTGCCGCGATGTTCGTCAGTCGAGGCGTACCACCTCAATATGCGTTCGACGAAGTATCCAAGTTTCTTGATTGGCCAGGAAATCAGGAACAGCCTGCGCATAAAATCTTCGCTTACCTGATCGCCGCCCTCGCTTGGAGGGTGTCGTCTGGACAGAGTCCGAACGTCGGTGCCAGCATCCTAACCGACTTTACGGCTATCGCCACGTATGCGCCTTTTGTGGATGCCATGTTCGTAGACAAACAGTGTGCGTCATTATTGCAGCAGGGCCAGCTTCGGACGGAATTGGCCTATAAGGCGCGCATATTCTCGATGAGCAACCAGCAAGAATTTTTGGATTATCTCAAACAGCTTGGCGACTCTGCTACCAACGAGGTTCGACAACTTGCAAGTGAACTGTACGGTGCGGAGAGATAGATGAAGCTGAGTAGTCCGGAGGTTGGGTAGCCAACCGAGCGCCAGCCGCGTTCATTGTCACTTGGAGGCGCATAATAGCCACGAGCACGAAAAATCGGAATGCGAAAAGAGATGGATTTACAACGGCTCGACTCACCCTACGAACTATCATCGTAGTTCGATGCGGCTAATGGGTATCGAACTCGTCTAAGGTGAGGCCAAATTCGAGATGCGCGTACAATTCGAGCAGATACTGCTGCACGGGATCCGCAACTTCAACGAAGAGAACAGCCATTTCTTTGACTAGGCTCACTTGCCTTAGGAAGGCTTCCTTGAAGGCGGGATCTTTTAGAAGGTCTCTGCGAGAGCCCTCAGGGACGTAGGTCGCCTTTTTACCGTGTTCAATTCGCGTTCGCTTGAAAGCAAATGAAGCTGAGAAATGACTTTTTGTGATATGGTCTCGGAGACGTCCACCAAGATTTCGGGTGCGGCCAACGTGGACAGGCACCCCATTTTCGAGAAACGCGTAAACGCCTGCTCTACCCTTCTGAGCAGCGATACCTTTGCTGCTGAAGGGGGGCGATGCGATCAGCTTGGCAAACAATCCGGGGATAGCGGCAGTCGCCTGTTGAAATTGCTCGTTCATTGACACTTCCCAGCAGGGTATTCGCCGCAGCGCAAAAGTCCTTCGAAAAGGAAATACTACAACTGCGCCAATACTAGCTCGTCAAGGATTGAGCGCCGTCCAGCGGTTGGCCATCCATCGTTTGACCGACGAGCTTAAACCTGCCTCCCCGCAATGATCTCCTGCAACGTCGCCACATGCCGCGCGAAGGCGCCGCGGCCGGCCGCCGTGGCGGTCACCTTCGTCTGCGGCTTCTTGCCCACGAACGCCTTCTCCACCGAGACATAGCCGGCCTTCGCCAGCGTCTCGATGTGCGCGCCGAGATTGCCGTCGGTGGCGCCGGTGAGTTTCTTCAGGCGGGCGAATTCGAGGCCCGATGTCGCCGGCAGTGCGTTCAGGGCCGCCATGATCTTCAGCCGGAGCGGCTGGTGGATGATGTCGTCGAGCTCGGCCATCAGATCCGCCGCATCCAGAGGCCGCCGACGATCAGGCCGCCGCCGTTGACGAAGGCCATCCAGAGCGGGAATGGCTCGCCGATGTAGAAGAAGCCGATCAGCGTCAGCGCGGTGATGACGAGGCCGATGGCGACGAACGCCGTGCCGAACCAGAGACCGGCGAGCGTGTAGAACAGCATGAAATAGATCGGCCAGAAGGCCCCGAGCTCGCGTGGGCCGAAATGGCCGAGCACGCTGGTGCAGATGGTCCCGAATGCGAAGAACAGCAAGAAGACCAGCACCAGCCTGACGTCGAAGGCCGCCGGCTGAGCCTGCGACGGCGCCAGCAGCCGGATCGCGATCAGGCCGCCGACACCGAGGATGTCGACGGCGGGCCAGGCGTAGCGCGCGTAAAACGGCCACAGCCAGGTGACGAGATTGCCGGCGAAGACCAGCACGCCCCACCATATAGCGGCCGTGCTGGCGAGCTCATAGAGCTGCGATTGCCGCAGGCGCTGGACGATGTCGTCGATGTCGGCGAGGGCTTCGGCGGCCTGCTTGCTGTCGATCATGTCAGGGCTCGTGCTGAGAGGGTTGGGCTGTGTCCGCAACGGGACAATCCCCGGTTGGAAAGAACCCTCACCCGCCACGCGCGGATCGATGCTAGCGCATCGCCCGCGGCGTGTCGGCCTCTCCCGCAAGCGGGAGAGGCGGGGCAAGCCGACGGACCATCCTCGTGAAAACCATGTGCGATTGCCCTGCCGGCAGCGGGTCGCATCATGACTGGCCGCTCCCGCGCGTGGCGACGTCCTCGGCGATGGCGTTGACCGCCTTCGGATTGGTGACGATGCCCATGTGGTTGACGCCCTCGATCAGCTTGACGTCGATATCAGGTTTGATCGCCTGCACCGCCGCGGCATAATTTTCCGAGATCATCATCTCGTCGTCGGTGCCGCCGAAGATGGTGATCGGGCGGGTCGTGGCGGCAAGGTCGAGACGATAGCCGCGCGTCGCGAAGTTGCGCATCAGGCGGTCGGAATAAACAGGCGTCAGGATCGCTTCCGAATTCACCGGCACCGCGAAGGCGAGCGCCGGGAGCTGCGCGCAGCAATCGATGCCGAGCTTGCGCAATGTGGTGAGGGCGAGGATGCGCGGGACATCGGCGTTGGCCCAGCCGCCGGAATGCGGCCGGTTGGTCGGCGCGTCATAGCCGAGATAGGGCGCGAGCAGCACGGTGCGCACGAACAGGTCCTGCACGATCGGCGTCGCGGCGACGCGCAGAGAGAAGCCGGCGCCGGCGGAATGGCCGATCAGGGTCAGCGGCAGGTCCGGCGCGCTCTTGCGGACATGGGCGACGAAGTCGACCAGATCGTCCTCGAGCTGGCCGACATAACCGATGTCGCCGCGGGTGCCGGAGGCGCCATGGCCGCGCATGTCGAGCGCCCAGGTCTCGACGCCGTGCGCCGCCAGCTCCGCGGTCAGGACGAAATTGATCGAGCCGCTCGAGCCGGACGAGCCGTGGATGAAGATGGCGCCGCGGCCGGTGGCGGGTCCCTTCGGCTGATAATGGCGGTAGCCGAGCCAGGTGCCGTCACGGGCCTGGAACTGCTCGAGCGCCACCTGGCGCGTGAAGTCGATGCCCTTGACGGAGTCGGAGACCGAACGCAGCTCCGGCGGCCGCTGCAGCGGCGTCGCGATCAGCGCGGTCAGGACAAGGGCGAGCGCGCCCACCGCGCACAGACCCCATTTCAGCAGGCTCAGCGTACCTCGCAGCAACTGGATCGCCATGACGCAAACTCCTCGGGATGTACAGTCGATAGAGAACTCTATATTACAGAGTACTCTTTCGGTCAATCGGCCAGATGGCGCTTCCAGGCGAAAATCCTTAACGTCGAGTCCGAACCCCAACATGCCGAATCGTTTGCAGATGCCGCCCGCGGAACCTCTTCACAACGCGCCTGAATTCACCGTCTCCGAGCTGTCGCAGTCCCTGAAGCGGACGGTGGAGGACACCTATGGCCATGTCCGGGTGCGCGGCGAGATCTCGGGATTCCGCGGCGCCCATTCCTCCGGCCATTGCTATTTCGCGCTGAAGGACGAGAGCGCCAAGATCGAGGCGGTGATCTGGAAGGGCGTGCACGGCCGCATGCGCTTCAAGCCCCAGGAGGGGCTCGAGGTGATCGCGACCGGCAAGCTCACGACCTATCCGGGCTCCTCGAAATACCAGATCGTCATCGAGGCGCTGGAGCCGGCCGGCATCGGCGCGCTGATGGCGCTGATGGAGGAGCGCAAGAAGAAGCTCGCCGCCGAAGGCCTGTTCGACGAGGCGCGCAAGCAGCTCCTGCCCTGGCTGCCCGAGGTGATCGGCGTCGTGACCTCGCCGACCGGCGCCGTGATCCGCGACATCCTGCATCGGCTGGAGGACCGCTTCCCCCGCCACGTGCTGGTGTGGCCGGTGAAGGTGCAGGGCGAAGGCTCGGCCGAGCAGGTCGCGGCGGCGATCCGCGGCTTCAACGCGCTGCCGGAGGGCGGCAGGATTCCACGGCCCGACGTGCTCATCGTCGCGCGCGGCGGCGGCTCGCTGGAGGATCTCTGGTCGTTCAACGAGGAGATCGTGGTGCGGGCGGCGGCCGAGAGCATGATCCCGCTGATCTCGGCGGTGGGGCACGAGACCGACATCACGCTGATCGATTTCGTCGCAGACAAGCGCGCGCCGACGCCGACGGCGGCGGCCGAAATGGCGGTGCCGGTGCGCAGCGATCTGTTCGTCGAGGTCGCCGACCTCGCGCGGCGCACGCGGGCCTGCTGGCAGCGCGGCCATGAAAACCGCCGCAACGAGCTTCGCGCGGCTGCGCGTGCGCTGCCGGCGGCCGGCGATCTGCTCGCGATCCCCCGGCAGCGGCTGGATTCGGCGGGCAGCGCCCTGCCCCGCGGGCTCAAGGCGAGCACGCATGCACATTTCCGCAGGTTCACGGCGGCGAGCGCCAAGCTGACGCTGCGGGTGCTGCACGGCCAGATCGCGCAGGCCGATCATCGCCTCACTGTATCAGGCGAACGGCTCGGCCTCTCCGCGCGGTCGCTGCTGCGGCGACGGCGCGACCGCTTCGCCGGGCTTGAAGTCCGCTTGCGCGCCTCAAAGCTCTCCAACGCCCAGGCGCAGCGCAACGCGATTCTCCGCCAGCGCGAGCGAACCCATCGCCTCGCCGAGCGCGCCGGCCGCGCGCTGCTCACGCTGCTGCAACGGCTGGACGCCCGCGTCGAGAACAGCGGCAAGCTGCTCTCCGCCCTGTCCTATCGCGGCGTGCTCGCCCGCGGCTTCGCGCTGGTGCGCGACGAGGCGGGGCACCCGCTGCATTCGGCGGACGCGGTGGGGCCCGGCGCACGTGTCGAGATCGAGTTCGCGGATGGCCGCGTCGGCGCGACCGCGGATGCGGACCGGCCGGCGCCCGCGCCCAAGCGCGCGCCAGCGAAGGCCGCGCCGCAGGACACGAAGCCCGCGCCGAAGCGCGTGGCCAAGCCGGTGGATCAGGGCAGCTTGTTCTGAGCGCGTTGGGAATGCGGTGGCGCCGCCAGCACCGCTGCGTTCCCTCCCCCCTTGTGGGGGAGGGTTAGGGAGAGGGGTACCACACGGCACACTCTCTCAACTATGCGCCAGGATTGCATTCGACAGAATCGATAGACCTTTTGCTGGGCTACCCCTCTCCCCCGCCCTCTCCCACAAGGGGGGAGGGAGCGCAGTGTGCGCTATGGCACATGCGTGCGCCCCTACCGGCAGGACAAGCCCGCGTCGATCGTGGTCCAGAAGCCGCAATGATCGGGCGCGCGCAGGGGTGAGCCGGCGTGGGCTTCGAACAGGAACACCGCGACGGTGAAGACGGCCAGTGCGGAGGAGAAGATGACGATGCGACTACGCATGAAGGATGCGTTTAGCCGACATCATGGTCGAAGTATGACGTCCGCCTTCGCTCTATAGAGCTACCGCGCCAGCCACTCCGCGACTTCCTTCTGCGACTCCGCGCGCGCTTCGGAATCGGTGCCGAGATGGCCGTGCTCGGGCGCGGCGGCATCAGGGCTGCCGCCGGCGGCATGCAGCGGCGTGTTGGCGCGGTCGAAATCGTGATAGGCGCCGGGATAGACCACGATGCGCGCGAGCGCGCTGCGGCCGTGCGCGCCCTCGACCATCTGGCGGCAGGCCGGCGGCGAGGACACGTCGTCATTGGCGCCGATCAGGAGCAGCGTCGGCACGCGCGTGCTCCAGCCGAGACCGGCGGAGATCCGGCAATCCGGATAGAACGCGATCGCGGCGCGGTAATCCGGGCCGGCATCGCGCGCCGCGGCCTGCGGACGCACCGCCCAGAGCAGCGCGCTGGCGCCGTTGGCCCAGCCGATCAGGCTGACGCGGTCGCGCTCCACCCAGTTCTGCTTCATCAGCCAGGCGCGCGAGGCCGCGATGTCGGTGACGCGCTCGCGCCGCGCCTTGACGTGCGCCTCCTTGACGCGGCATTGCGGCCCGAGCTCGCGCGAGCCGTAGCTGTCCGGCAGCAGGACGGCGTTCCCCGCCTTGAGCAGGCGCTCGGCCCAATCGCGATAGCGCGGCAGGACGGAATCGGACCGGCTGCCGAGGCCGCCGCAGCCATGCAGTGCGATCACCGTCGGGAAGGGACCAGCCCCCTCCGGCTTGAACAGCTGCGCGTGCAGCACGCCCGAGGACAGCGGTATCTCCACCTGCGCAGGCGCAGGCATCTGCGCGGCTTGCGCAGCCGAGATCAAAAGCGTCAGGAACAGGGCGGAAATGACGGGGCGCATCGGACTCTGTCGAAAGGGTGCCGCAGGGCTTCAAGCACTATCATGCGTAAACGGTTGCAAAACATCACAAACCGGTGGGTTTGACGGGCGGACAAGCCTTCCTATCTATGGTACATCCACAGCAACACATCGTGCCCCCTCGAGGGCCATCCACGGAGACTTTCGACCGTGCTGAACAAGTTCGGCCCCTCGGGCCATGGCGAAGCGCAGGTGCAATATCTCGACGGCGATTTCCGCGTGATCTCGCCGGGAACGTTCGTGCGCTGCGCCATCACCGACACACGGATCCCGCTCGACGAGCTGAAATACTGGAGCGTGGATCTGCAGGAGGCCTACGCCACGCCGGCGGCGGTGCTGCAGCGGCATTTTCCGAACGCGCCGAAACCGCAGAGTTGATGTTGCGGCGAGATCAGCGCGTGCTGAAACGCCGCTCGCGGGCCTTGTAGAGCTGCTCGCTGATCAGCTGCTTGAGCCTGGCCGGATCGTCGAACTCGAGCTGGACGGCGAACGGCACGATGGCGTCAGGCACGCCGTCGCTGCCGGAGAGGCGCGCGAGGTCTTTCTCCGTCGTCACCATCGTGAGCTGCTCGCGCTGCGCATCCGCGGCGAGCGCGGCGAGCTCGGCCGACGAAAACACGTGATGGTCTGCGAAGGACCGCGTGCTGATCACCTCGAGGCCGCAGGCACGAAGGGTGCGGAAGAAGCGTTCGGGATCGCCGATGCCGGCGAAGGCCAGCACGCGCTTGCCGAACAGTTGCGCGAGCGAGGCCGCATCCGGCTTCAGCCGCGCCCGCAGCACCGGCTTGCCACGCGCGGAGATCTCCGCCGCGACTTGGTCCGCAGCATGGCCGTCGCCGATCAGCACCAGCGCATCGGTGCGCGCGAGCTGCGGCTTAAGCGGCGCGCGCAGGGGACCGGCCGGAAACAACTTGCCATTGCCGAGGCCGCGTTCGCTGTCGATCACGATCAGCGAGGCATCCTTGAGCAGAAGCGGATTCTGGAAGCCGTCATCCATCAGGATCAATGTCGCGCCCTGCGACTTCGCCAGCGCGACGCCATCGATGCGGTCGCGCGCCACCGCAACCTTGACATCGCGCGCCATCATCAGCGGCTCGTCGCCGACATCGGACGCGGTGTGACGTTCGCGGTCGACCATGACCGGGCCGTGCAGGCGCCCGCCATAGCCGCGGCTGAGCACGACAGGCGTCTCGCCGAGCTCGCGCAGCAGCTTCGTCAGCGCCAGCACGGTCGGCGTCTTGCCGGCGCCGCCGACATGATAATTGCCGACGCAGAGCACGGGGATGCCGGCGTCAAAGCCCTTGCGCGCCATGCGGCGCGCGGTGATGGCGCCATAGAGCGCGCCCAGCGGACTGAGCAGGAGCGACGTCGGAGAGCGCGGCCGGTACCAGAAGGCCGGCTCACGCATTGGCGGCTCCCATCTCGATGCGAAGCTGCATCAGATACGGCTCGAGTGCCGCCATGGTGCGATCGAGCGCGCCGCCGAGCTCCGCGACCACGCCGGCGCCCGCGCGCTGCATCTTGTCGCGCACGACGGGATCGGCGAGCAGCAGACCGAGCTGCTTGACCAGCGTCTCCTGCGTGTCGGCCACGCGCGCCCCGCCGCTTTGATCGAGCGCCTGATAGACGTCGGAGAAGTTGAAGACGTTCGGACCATGGACGATGGCGGCCCCTAGCTTGATCGCCTCGATCGGATTCTGCCCGCCATGGCGGATCAGCGAGCCGCCCATGAACACGATGGGCGAGAGACGGTAGAACAGGCCGAGCTCGCCCATGGTGTCGGCGACATAGATGTCGGTCGTCGCCGCCGGAAGCTCGTCGCGCGAGCGCAAGGCCGGCTTCAGGCCGGACGCCGTAATCATCCCTGCGATCGCGGAGCCGCGATCCGGATGCCGCGGCACGATGACGGTCAGAAGCTGCGGGAAGATGCCGACGAGGCTGCGATGCGCCGCGACCAGCATCTCGTCCTCGCCCGGATGGGTCGAGGCCGCGACGATGATCGGTCGTCCCCGCGTCATCGTCATCAGCCGTTCGAGCTTGGCGGGATCGGCCGGCGGCGCCGGCACGTCGAGCTTGAGATTGCCCGTGGTGACGACATCGCGGCCGCCGAGCGTGGCGAAGCGTTCGGCGTCGGTCCTGGACTGCGCGAGGCAAATGTCGAACCGCGACAGCAGCGCCGAGATGGTGCCGTGCATCCGCCGCCAGCGCGGAAACGAACGCGGCGACATCCGCCCGTTGATCAGCACCATCGGCACCCGGCGCGCCGCGCCCGCGAGAATCAGGTTCGGCCACAGATCGGATTCGATGAACAGCGCCAGCGACGGCTTCCAGTGATCGAGGAAGCGCGCGACGTAGCGCGGGGAATCATACGGCACGTATTGATGGATGACGTCGGGCGGAAAGCGTTTTGCGACCACGGCCGCCGAGGTGACCGTGCCCGAGGTGAGCAGGATGCGCAAATTGAGTTCGCGCAGGCGCTCGATCAGCGCCGCGGCCGCCAGCACCTCGCCGACGCTGGCGCCGTGGATCCAGACCAGCGGGCCGTGCGGCCGCACGTCCTGGGACAGGCCCCGCCGCTCGCCGACGCGGGCGGGGTCTTCCTTGCCCTGCTTGAGCCGCCGCTTAATCAGCGCCGGCGCGAGCGGCACGAGGCCTTTGGCGAGGCGCCGGTACATCCGCAGCGTCATTGGCAGGGACTTCGGCAGCGAATTGGGCAGCGAGCTAGCCATCGGCCGGCCCCGGACGTCCGAGCTGCGCATAGGCGCGGCGCGTGGCTTCGTTCAGCGTCTCTTCCAGCTCCAGCCGCAGCGTTTCCATCATGGCGGCATCGGCATCGGCGGGAACGTGGATTTCCTTGATGCCGACCAGGGCGCCCCGCCCGAACGGCAGGTTGATGGTGGTACGGTCCCAGTTCTTGAGCCTGATGAAGCGACTGGTCGCCATCGCGAAAGGCATGATCGGCCGCCCCGATTCCCGTGCCAGCATGATGATGCCGAGCCCGGCCACGCGCGCGCGCTTGGGGACATCGGCGGTCAACGCGACATTACAACCGTCCTGGAGCGTACGCACCATCTCCTTGAAGGCGCCGACGCCACCTTTGCGGTGGAAAGCGCCGCCATGGTCACCGGAACCTCTGATGGTGCCGATGCCAAGCCGCTCCACTGCGATCGCGTTGAACTCGCCGTCGCGATGGCGCGAGATCAGGACCTTGGCGCGGTAGGAGTCCTTGTTCTTGATGAACGGCGTGAGGAAATGCTGGCCGTGCCAGAAGGCGAAGATGGCGGGGATCTGCGGCTCGACGCGTTCATAGACGTCGGGCGGATCGAAGGTGAATTTGTTGGTCCGCCAGACCAGGCGCAGATATTCGGCCGCCAGAACCCCGACGGCACGCTGAAACCAGCTGCTTCGCAGCGTATTGCGAAGCAGTTTTTTCAACGCGCCGGTTCTTGATTCGGGTCGAGCAGCCGGTGGAGATGGACGATGAAATAGCGCATCTGCGCATTGTCGACCGTGCTCTGCGCCTTGGCGCGCCAGGCGGCGTGCGCCGTCGCATAATTCGGGTACAGGCCGACGATCTCGACGTCGTCGAGATTCTTGAAGACGTTTTGCTCGAGATCGACGAGCTCGCCGCCGATCACGAGATGAAGCAGTTGCTGCGGGGCACTATCTGGCATGAGTTCTGTTCCTAACGGGCTGCCCGGCAAAGCAGTGGTCGACAAGCACGCCGACAAGCGCTTCAGGGCAAGGGACGGTTTCGAAAATGCGCGACAATGCTCGCATGACGATCGCGTCCCGCTGCCACCAGCACCCCGTGCGTCACTTCCCGACGATTATAAAGGATGGGATCTCCGGAGAGGTCGCTCATCCTACCATCCGCTTCCTGCACGATCAAATCGGCCGCCGCAAGGTCCCAATCATGGCTGTTGCCCCCCGCAAAGGCCGCATCCAGCCCGCCATGGGCGACCCGGCACAGGCGGAGCGCCAGCGAGCCGATTCGCGGATGCAGCTTGATCTCGCCCAGCGACGGCTTCAGCCGCTCGACCAGCGGCTTGGGGCCGGCAACGCGCGAGAAATCGAGCGCGGCTCCTTGCGTCGCCTGGACCGGGACGTCGTTGAGCAGCGTGCCCCGACCGCGGACGGCGAAGAAGAACTCGTTGGTGACAGGCGCGAACACCGCGGCAAGCACGGGCGAGCCATCCTCGACCAGCGCCACGCTGACGCACCAATCGTCATGGCCACCGAGATAGTTGCGCGTGCCGTCGATGGGATCGACCACCCAGGTGAGCCGCCGCGACAACCGCGTGGAATCGTCGGCGCTCTCCTCCGACAGCCAGCCATAATCCGGCGTGGCACCGCGCAGGCGTGCCTCGAGGAGATCGTTGACGGCAATGTCGGCCTCGGAGACCGGCGAGGATGCGCCCTTGGTCCACTTCTTCAACTCGGTGCGGAACATCGACTGCGCCAATGCGCCCGCCTCCCGCACCGTGTCTTGCAGCAGCGCTGCGTCGCGCATCAGAACGTTTGCGTCGGAAAAGTCAGCGTCCGCCAAGCGTCAAACCCTCGATGCGCACCGTCGGCGCATTGATACCGTAGCGGAACTCCAGATTGTTGGCCGGCTGCATCGATTTGAAGATCTCGAACAGATGGCCGGCGATCGTCACCTCGCTGACGGGATAGGTGAGCTCGCCATTCTCGATCCAGAAGCCGGAGGCGCCGCGGCTGTAGTCGCCGGTGACGCCATTGACGCCCGAGCCGATCAAATCGGTGACGTAGAATCCCTGGCTGATGTCGGCGATCAGCTCGGCCGGGCTCGGCGTGCCGGGCTCGAGATGCAGATTATACGGCCCGGGCGACGGCGAGGACGAAACGCCGCGATGCGCGTGGCCGGTGGTGGTGAGACCGAGCTCGCGCGCGGTAGCGCAGTCGAGAAGCCAGGTCGTCAGCACGCCTTCATCGACCAGCGCGGTGCGTTTCACCGCAACGCCCTCGGCGTCGAAGGTCTGCGACCGCAGCCCGCGCTTGCGCAGGGGATCGTCGACGATGCGGATGTTCCTGGCGAACAGCTGCTGGCCGAGCCTGTCCTTGAGGAAGCTGGTCTTGCGCGCGATCGAGGCGCCGTTGATCGCGCCGACGAGATGGCCGACCAGCGAGCCCGCGACGCGCGGGTCGAACACGACAGGCACCTTGCAGGTCTCGACCTTGCGCGGATTGTAGCGCGCCACCGTGCGCTCGCCGGCGGATCGGCCGACCGCTTGTGGCGACAGCAGATCGGCGCCGTGCGGCGCCGAGGTGAAGTCGTAGTCGCGCTCCATGCTGGTGCCTTCGCCGGCGATTGCGGTCGCCGAGATGCCCTGGCTGGAGCGCAGGTACGAGCCATGGAAACCTGTCGAGGTGACGAGCACCATGCCGCCGATGCCTGATGAAGCCGAGGCACCGCCGGATTTGGATACGCCCTTCACCGCAAGCGCAGCAGCCTCGGCTTCCAGCGCGCGGCGCTCGAGCTCGGCCGTTGCGGGCACGTTGGGATCGAGAAGATCGAGATCGGGGAAATCGCGCGCGAGCAGCGCGGGATCGGCAAGGCCGACATATTTGTCGGATGGAGCGACGCGTGCCATTGCAACGGCGCGTTCGGCAAGCTTGGTCACGGCATCGCCGCTGACATCGTTGGTCGAGACCACGGCCTGACGCTGGCCGACCAAGACGCGCAGGCCGACGTCATCGCCCTCGGACCGTTCGGATTCCTCGACGCGGCCGTCGCGCACTTCGACACCTTGCGAGATGCCGCGCACCGCGACCGCATCGGCCGCATCCGCGCCCGCGCGCTTCGCCGCCTCGACCAGACGCTGAGCGAGATCCGAGAGCGCGGACTGATCGAACAGGTCGCGGTTGGCTTTGGACGAATCCTGGGGCGAAAGCGTCGAGCTTGGTGAAGGGTTCACAAACGAAATCCTGTTGGGACGCGGGAGGTCTCGGGGCGACCTTGGGCCCTGCACACCAGATGTGCCCAAATGGTGCGGACTTCAAGCGTTTTCAGCCCGCAAAAGGCTCAGATTCGCGAGACCGGCGCAACGTCTCGTCAATCATGCGCGCCAAGGTCTTGTCAATCATGCGGCCCGGTGACGCTGGGTTAACCAGCCTTTTTAAGCGGTTTCGGAAAGGTCTGCGCTAAGGTCCTCGCATCGACCGGGAACATAATCCTGGCGGGGAGAATGAAAGCCGTGAGGCGTCAAACATCAACATGCGGGGTCAACCCCGCCGGGTCGAGCCGCAGCCTGCGGCTCGACCCTCATTCCCTTCCGGTCCGCTTCGATGCGCATGATCCGCGCGCCGACGGCTACACGAGGCAAATCGAGCTTCATCGCGAACGCGTCGTGCTGCGCCGTGCCGTCCGCGGCATGCAGATGGCGATCAACGTGCGCGTCAGCGACTTCACCGGCGTCGCGCTGCGCGGCGCCGACGAGGCGCAGGCCCTCGTGCTGGTCCATCGCGATCCTTCCCTGTCCGTTCCGCTGCTGGTCGGTGCCGATGGCGACGAACTCACGCAAGCCTGGGCGATGTGGAGCGAGATCTTCGCGCTGCCGCAGCTCGACGAAGGCGCCCGCAAGCCCGCGGCCCGCCGCCGCCGCGCCAATGCGATCCGCGCCCGCCGTCCGAAATTCCTGATGCGCCGCCGCACCGCCATGACGCGCGAGCTGCCGGTCCATCGCGAAGAGCGCGAGATCATCGCAAGGAATTGAGCGGATTCCGTAGGGTGGGCAAAGCGAAGCGTGCCCACGTCTTTTATCAATCCTTGAGAGATGGTGGGCACGGCGCAAGAGCGCCTTTGCCAGCCTACGAGAGCTGCGAATTACGCCGCCCGCATCACCGCATCGGCCAGCAATCCCGCAAACAGCAGCGCACCGGCGTGCTTGTTCGAAAAGAACAGGCGTTTGCAAAGTTCGGGATCGTTGATCTTCAAGCGCAAGATCTGTGACGCCAAATGCGCGCCGAACGCGGCAAGGCCGATCCACGCCGGCCAGCGCGCATCGCCTGAGGCAAGCGCGACGCCGATCAGCATCACCGACAGCCCGTAGAACAGGATCAGCGCCTGGTGCGTGTGTGCGCCGAACAGGCGCGCGGTGGACTTGATGCCGATCAGCGCGTCATCATCGGCATCCTGATGCGCATAAATGGTGTCGTAGCCGATCACCCACGAAATCGCGCCGGCATAGAGCACGAGCGCGGTGACATCGATGCGTCCGAAAGTGACGGCAAAGCCCATCAGCGCGCCCCAGGAGAAGGCGAGCCCGAGCACGATCTGCGGCCACCAGGTGATGCGCTTCATGAAGGGATAGATCGCAACGATCAGAAGCGAGGCAATGCCGGTCAGGACCGCGAAGCGATTGAACTGGAGCAGCACAACGAGCCCGATCAGGGCCTGCGCAATCATGAAGGTCAGCGCCTGCTTCGTGGTCACCTGCCCCGACGGCAGCGGTCGCGAGCGGGTGCGCTCGACCTTGTCGTCGAGATCGCGATCGGTGATGTCGTTCCAGGTGCAGCCGGCACCGCGCATCACGAAGGCGCCGATGAAGAACAGCACGAGGGTGAGCGGCAGGCCGCGGACGTCATGTGCCATGCCGCTGGCGAGCGCGGCCGACCACCAGCACGGCATCAACAGCAGCCAGGAGCCGATCGGCCGGTCGAAGCGGGACAGGCGCAGATATGGCCGGGCCCATTGCGGCGCGAGCGTATCGACCCAGTTGCCGGTGGAGTCGGCAACACGGGCTGATGTGTCACTCATCGGGTGAGGACGTTGCCGTTGAGCGTGTCGAAGGTGCTGCCGCCCTTCTTGCCGGCATTGACTTCCGGCGCCGAGCCCGAACCCACCACTTCGCTGAGCGACGGACCGGCCGGACCGCGCGGCTGGTTCGCCATCTGCTGCGCGACGTTACAGACTTTCGTCTGCATGGCCTCGGTGTTCTTGTGACCGTCCTTCATCTGCGCGCCGATCTGCGGCGGGATTCCGCATTTGGCCGCGTTGGCCTCGACATACTTGATCATCTTGGACTCGGCCTGACCGAAGCTCCTGATCAGCTTGCAGGCTTCCTCAGGCGAGGCATGGCGGTCGCTCGCCGCCTTGATCAGCTTGCCGCGCTTCTCGGCCTCCTCGCGGAGCGGGATGAACGCCTTCATGCAATCCTCGCCGGGACCGGCTTGCGTCGGCGGAGCCGCGCTGAAAGCGCCGCCGCCTCCCCCAAGGGGCGCGGCGCCGTTGACCGGGAAGGAAGCCTGCGGCGCGACGCCGACGGAGGCAACCGGCGCCCGGCCGTTCACGGGCGGAAACGCAGAATCGGTTGCGGGCTGATTCGGCAGCGGTGCCGGGAACCCCTGGGCATGCGCACCCGCAGCACCCATGGCGACCATGGCGGCAGTAATCGGAAGCATCAAACGACGGATTATCAAGATAATCTCTCCGGCAGGAGCTTACGGGGTTCGGCGTCTTCCAATTGGAGCGCAACCAGCGTGCGCGCGATTTTACGATTCCCGCCGAGCCTTAACAACCCGTTGAATAGGGCAAGAGCGCGGCGCGCCGAGGCAGCATTTCGGCAATATTTACCCCGAAATGGCTGCTTTCGGTTAAGAACGGCGGCAAATCGGACCTTTGACCAATGCCCTCCCACGATTTTCGCGCCGCCCGCCTGTTCGTCGATGCCCCCCTGGCCCAGGACGCCAGGATCGCCCTCGACCGCGACCAGAGCAATTATCTCGGCAATGTGCTGCGGCTTTCCGCGGGCGCCGAGGTGCTGGCCTTCAACGGCCGCGACGGCGAATGGCAGGCGGCCATTGAAGGCCGCAAGCGGCCGGATGGCCTCGTGATCTTGCAGCAGACCCGGCCCCAGGACCGCCTGCTCGACCTCGCCTATGTCTTCGCCCCGCTCAAGCATGCTCGGCTCGACTACATGGTCCAGAAGGCCATCGAGATGGGCGCTGCCAGCCTGCGGCCTGTCCTGACCCGGTTCACCCAGGCCTCCCGCGTCAACACCGAACGGATGCGCGCCAATGTGGTCGAGGCGGCCGAGCAATGCGGGATTCTAAGCATCGCCAGTGTCGCCGAACCGGTGCCGCTGGAGCGTTACCTCAGCCAGCGCCCTGCCGACCGCCTGCTGATCTTCTGCGATGAGGCGGCCGAGCTCGAAAACCCCGTCCAGAGCCTGCAAGCCGCGCGCGAGCCCGGACGAGGTATCGACGTCCTGATCGGACCCGAGGGCGGCTTTGCCGAGGAAGAACGGGCCCTGTTGCTGCGCCAACCGAAGATCCTGCGGCTGGCCCTCGGCCCCCGGATCATGCGGGCCGACACCGCCGCCGTGGCGGCGCTGGCGCTCGTGCAGGCCGTGCTGGGCGATTGGGGCGGGGCGTCGGCCTAGAGACAGATCGAGCTGGGTCAACCGATCGCGCCACGGTTTCCCAAACTCTCCCGCTTGCGGGGGAGGTCGGCGCGAAGCGCCGGGTGGGGGCTCTCTCTACTCGGGATTTCTTCCGTGGGCCTCTGGCGATCCCGACGCGGAGGCACCCCCACCCCAGCCCTCCCCCGCAAGCGGGAGAGGGAGCGCACCGGTTTCGCGGCCGCGCGCCGGCGCCCGGCATTGCCCCGCCGTTAAGCGATTGATCCTTTGGAGGTCGAAACCGGTTTCGGGCCATGCTAAGGGCTGCGCCAACTCGCTTCCCACCTACCCCTGCCCGGCCTGCCGGGACGATGGACCCGTTATGACCGCGACTGCCACCTCAAATGCTGCCGGCTCCGCCGCCTGGGCGGATACGCTGCTGTTGTCGTTTGCGCAGGCCGGCTACGTCAGGGCCGAGCCGGCGATCCTGCAGCCGGCCGAGCCGTTCCTCGATCTGTCCGGCGAGGACATCCGCAAGAGCCTCTATCTCACGACCGACCTGTCCGGCGAGGAGCTCTGCCTGCGCCCCGACCTGACGATCCCGGTGGCACGCGACTACCTCGCTTCCGGCCGCGCCGGCCAGCCCGCCGGGTTCAGCTATTTGGGCCCCGTGTTTCGCTACCGCGGCGGGCAGCCGAGCGAATTCCTCCAGGCCGGCATCGAATCGTTCGGCCGGCAGGACCGCGCCGCCGCGGATGCCGAGATGCTGGCGCTGGCGCTGGAGGCGACGGCCGCCTTCGGCGTGCGCGACGTCGAGATCCGCACCGGCGATGTGGCGCTGTTCAATGCGCTGCTTGACGCCCTCAACCTCTACCCGGTCTGGCGCCGCCGCCTGGTCAAGGACTTCAACCGCAAGATCAGCCTGGAGCAGGATCTGGAGCGGCTGGCGGCTGCGACCACCGCGACCCGCAGCGAATACGAGGGCGTGCTGGCCGCGCTCGCCGGCTCGGACCGCAAGGCGGCGCTGGCCTTCGTCACCGATCTGATGTCGATCGCCGGGACCACCAATGTCGGCGGCCGGACCACGGCCGAGATCGCGGACCGCTTCCTCGAGCAGTCGACGCTGAAGGGCGGCGCGTTGCCGCGCGAAGCAATCGCGGTGCTGAAGCGCTTCCTGTCGATTACGGGCAATCCGGACGAGGCCGTCGCGGAGCTGCGTGCGCTCACCGCTGACGCCAAGCTCGATCTTGCCGGCGCGATCGACCAGTTCGAAAGCCGGGTCGGCTTCATGGCCGCGCGCGGCATCGAGGTGAAGACCACGCGCTTCTCGACCGCGTTCGGCCGCGGGCTCGACTACTACACCGGCTTCGAGTTCGAGCTGCATCACAGGGGCAATGGTGCCGAACCGCTGGTCGCCGGCGGCCGCTATGACGGGCTGATGACCCAGCTCGGATCGCCAACTCCGATTCCGGCCGTCGGCTTCTCGGTCTGGGTAGACGCGCTGACCAGGATCGGCCGAAAGGTGGGAGCTTAAGCCATGAGCGCGCCATTCGTTCTGGCCGTTCCCTCCAAGGGCCGCCTTCAGGAAAACGCCGAAGCCTTCTTCGCCCGCGCAGGACTCAAGCTGTCGAAGGCCGGCGGCGCTCGCGACTATCGCGGCACGATCGCGGGACTCGACAATGTCGAGGTCACCTATCTGTCGGCGAGCGAAATCGCCTCGCAACTGTCGCGTGGCTTCGCGCATCTCGGCGTCACCGGCGAAGACCTGGTGCGCGAGAACATCGCGGACGCCGACAAGCACGTCTCGCTGATCGACGGGCTCGGCTTCGGCTATGCCGACGTCGTGGTCGCGGTGCCGCAAGCCTGGATCGATGTCCGCACCATGGCTGACCTCGACGACGTCACCACCGGCTTCCGCGAGCAGCACCACATGCGGATGCGGGTCGCGACCAAGTTCGTCAACCTCACCCGCACCTTCTTCCAGACCCACGGCATCACCGATTACCGCATCGTCGAGAGCGCCGGTGCGACCGAGGGCGCGCCGGCGGCCGGCAGCGCCGAGCTGATCGTCGACATCACCACCACGGGCGCGACGCTCGCCGCCAACGGCTTGCGGGTGCTCGACGACGGCGTGATGCTGCGCAGCCAGGCCAATCTGGTGGCGTCAAAGCACGCCGACTGGTCGCCGCAGGCCCTCGAGACCGCGCGCGTCATCCTCGACCACATCGCGGCACGCGCGCGCGCCAACAAATACCGCGAGGTCCGGACCCGCTTCCGGCAATGCGACGCCGCCCTTCTCGGCGAGGCCCATAGCCGGTTCGGCGTCGAAGCTCCGTTCGGCGGGCCGACCTCATCGGGTATGCTGACGCTGCACTGCCCGCCAGGGCAGCTCTATGCGCTGGCGAGCTTCCTGCGCGAACATGGCGCCGAGACCGTCTCGGTGGTCTCGCTCGACTACGTGTTCGACCGGGAGAACCCGCTGTTCGCCAAGCTCGAGGCTTTCCTGCGGCGGTGAGTCTCATGTTCGTTCAGCGTAGCGACAGCAAGCGGCAGCTACCATATGCTGTTGGATGACCTTGAACGCCTCTGGAACCTTGATCGATGACGCTGGGCTCTGACGTTTCCGCCCTGACCACCACCGCAGCGAATGCCGCTGCGAAGGGGCTGTCGATTGTCGTCCCCGTCTACAACGAGGCGGCAGGCCTCGCCGCCCTGCACCAGCGCATCTGCGATCTCGCCAAGACCTTGCGGCAGCGCTATCGGCTCGCCTGCGAGGTCGTCTATGTCGACGACGGCAGCGCGGACGCGACGCTGTCGATCGCACGCAGCCTGCCGGCCGACGCGATCGACGTTCAGGTGGTGTCGCTGTCGCGCAATTTCGGCAAGGAGGCCGCCCTGATGGCCGGCCTCGATCACGCCCGCCTCGGCGCGGTCATGTTCATGGACGGCGACGGCCAGCATCCGCCTGCGCTGATCGAGCAGCTGGTGCGTCACTGGATCGATGACGGCTATGACGTCGTCTATACCGCCAAGGCTCATCGCGACAACGAGACGTTCCTGCGCCGGGTCGCCGTGCACGGCTTCTACGCGTTGATCAACTGGGGCGCCCGCCAGAAGATTCCGGAAGATGCCGGCGACTTCCGCCTGCTCTCGCCGCGCGCGGTGACGGCGCTGCGGCAACTCCCGGAGCGCAACCGTTTCTTCAAGGGCCTCGCCAGCTGGATCGGCTTCCGCCAGATCCGCGTCGATTACGAGCCTGCGGCGCGCGCCCATGGCGTCACCACCTTCAATGCTGCGCGTCTGCTCGGCCTCTCGATCGAGGGCCTCACGTCGTTCTCGGTGGCGCCGCTGCGCTTCGCCAGCCTGCTCGGAGTCGCGCTCGCCGGAGTCGCCTTCCTGTTCGGCCTCTCCATCCTCTGGGAAGTTTTCACCACAGGAAAGCAGGTCCCTGGCTATCCCTCGCTCGTGGTCGGCCTGATGACGATCGGCGGCGTGCAGCTCATCATGATCGGCATCGTCGGCGAATATATCGGCAAGATCCTCTCGGAGCTGAAGGCGCGTCCGATCTACTTCGTCGCCGAGCACAGCGAAAAGCATTTTGACGCCGACACCGCCGGCGACGCATCCAACAGGACCGCGGCCGAATGAGCGCGGCCGCGAGCCTGCGGCGGATCTGGCTCTGCGCCGACGATTACGGCATCAGCCCCGGGGTCAACCGCGCCATCCGCGACCTGATCGAGCGCGGCCGCCTCAACGCCACCTCGGTGATGATGGTCGGCCCCGCGATCGAGCGCGGCGAGATCGAGGCGCTTCAGGCAGCAGTGAAGGCGAGCCCGCGCTGCGCGATTGGACTGCACGTGACGCTGTCGGCCCCGTTCCGCCCGCTCACCATGCATTTCCGTCCGCTCGACGGCGACATGTTCATGGCCTTTCCAAAACTGTTGCGCGCCGGCTTGATGCGGCGGCTCGACAGCGAGTTCTTCCGCAACGAGGTGAGAGCGCAGCTCGTGGCCTTCGGGGAAGCCTTCGGCCGCGCACCCGACTTCGTCGACGGCCATCAGCACGTGCAGCTGTTTCCGCAGGTGCGCGACGGCTTCGTCGAGGCGGTCAGCGAGGCCGCGCCAAAGGCCTGGGTCCGCCAGGGCGGCCGCAACCTGCCGCTGGCACAGCGGCTGGCTTCGCCAAAAGCGATGGTGCTCGATGTCCTCAGCGCGCAATTCCGCCGCCGCGCAGCGCGCGCCGGTCTCGCATTCAATCCGGCCTTTGCCGGCGCCTATGATTTCACGCGCGCGGCCGATTTCGGCGAGCTGATGCGGCAATTCATCGAAGGCCTTCCAGAGGGCGGCCTGGTGATGTGCCATCCCGGCTTCGTCGACGAGGTCCTGACCGGTCTCGACCCGATGACTGACGTCCGCGAGCGCGAGCACGCCTATCTCGCCAGCGACGCCTTTGCGCGGCTTCTCGCGACCAGCCATGTGACATTGGCATGAAACCGGTGAAAGCCGCCCCACCGGCCAGTCTGTCGCATACCGAAATTTAATCCGGCCGCCACTGTTGGGGCCACAATGGAACCCTACATCCCGCTTGCGCTTGTTTCGCGCGAGGGAGACAGACCATGACGCCGCAGGAACGCCAGCTCGTCGACGATCTTTTCGACCGGCTTTCGAAACTGGAAAATGCACCGCGCGATCCCGACGCGATCGCCGCGATTTCGGACGGTTTGCGCAAGGCGCCGGGCGCCGTCTACGCGCTGGTGCAGACCACGCTGCTGCAGGACGAAGCACTGAAGCGCGCCCACAACCGCATCCAGGAGCTGGAAGCGGCGCAGGCGCCCGAGAAAGCCCAGTCCGGCGGCTTCCTCGACACCATGCGCGACACGCTGTTCGGCGGAAGCCAATCGCGCGGGTCGGTTCCGAACGTGCCGCCGCGTGAGCAGCGGCCGGTCTGGAACAGTGGCCAGGCGATGCAGCAGACCCAGCCGGGCTACGGCCAGCCGCCCTATGGTCAGGCCTACGGGCAAGGCCAGGGTTATGGACAAGGTTATGGCGCACCTCCGGTCGGCGGTGGCGGCTCGTTCCTGGGTACGGCGGCAGCCGCGGCGGCCGGCGTGGTCGGCGGATCGCTGCTGCTCTCCAGCATCCGCGGCATGATGGGCGGCGGCTCGCATCAGGCTTTCGGCGACACCACCATCATCGAGGAGCGCGGCGGCGGCAGCCCTTGGGGCGGTGACCAGTCGAACAGCTCGCTCGCCCGCGATGCCGGCCTCGACGACATCGGCTCGAATCGCGACTCGCGCCAGAGCTTCTTCGATCAAGGCTCGAACGATCGCGACGACAACGATCAGGACTACGACAACAACGACAACGGCAATACGGACATGGCCGACGACAGCGACTTCGGCGGCGGAGATGACGGCGGCAGCGATTTCGCGTGAGGCTGCTCGACAGTGCCAAACAAGAACGGCCGCCGATGAGGCGGCCGTTTCACGTCGAACAGCAGACGATCACATCACCACGACCTTGGTGCCGACATTGACACGGCCGTAGAGGTCGATGACGTCTTCGTTGCGCATGCGGATGCAGCCGGAGGAGACGTTGGTGCCGATGGTCCAGGGCTCGTTCGAGCCGTGGATGCGATAGAGCGTGGAGCCGAGATACATCGCACGCGCACCCAGCGGGTTTTCCGGGCCGCCCTCCATGTGCCTGGGCAGATCGGGACGGCGCGCGATCATTTCCGCCGGCGGCGTCCAATCCGGCCATTCGCGCTTGGCCGTGATCGACTTCACGCCGCTCCAGGTGAAGCCCTCGCGACCTACGCCGATGCCGTAACGCAGCGCGCGGCCGTTGCCCTCGACGAGGTAGAGGAACTTGTTGGTGGAATCGACGACGATCGTGCCGGCGCTTTCCTTGCCGGTATAGTCGACAAGCTGTTTCTCGAATTTCGGATCGAACGGACGCTGCCGCGGATCGATCGCCTCCTGCTGATAGCCTGCACCTTGCTGATAGCCGCCCTGCATCTGCGGCTCGCCCATTGGCGGCAGGCGGCGCGGATCGGCGTAAGCCGGCTGCTGCTGGTAGATCGGCTGCTGCGGCGCATAGGCCGGGCCGCGCCCGGGGCCGTCGCCGAACAGGAATTCGATGAAGCCGCCGCCCATATTGCCGTTGGAAGCCACGCGCACCGGGGCCGGAGCGACCTGCGGCTGATAGAGCACCGCGGGCGGATCGTTCGGAACGGTATTGTCGAATGCGCTGGCGCTGGGAGCGCCGACAATGAAGGCGCATGCGCTGCCGAGCAGCGCGACAGACATTTTCTTGAACATCGACGTACTCTGTACTGTTTCGTCTAGTTGCATTCGCCGCCGGACGCGCTGGCTGAATGTTCGCGCCCTCGACGTGGTCAATAAAGAGCAAACTCGGTTTCGTTTGGTAAACGGATCGGGCATTTCGATTCACCACGTCGCGAGCGGCGGCCCAATTCGGCGATCAGCGTTTATTTTCGGTGAAGGCGCGCGCCGCATGGTTAATCGCCCGTTTGCACGCCCTCGCGCGCGGCCGTTTCTCAGTTCCGGCTGTGAACCTCGTGTTAAAGTGCTTCTGCCTACAAAGACCCGTGAATGAGGTGGGGGGAGTATCCTGATGGCTGTTCACCGCAAACGTTTTCGTGTCGAGGATATCGCCGGCGGCGAGATGCCCATTCTTGACGTGACTGAAGAGGCAGGTCCGATGCACAGCGAGATCATGGCAGAGCTACGCGCGATCCGCGCACAGATGGCGAAAGGCACGGCGCCGCTGTCCGGCAGCGCAGCGATGGCTGCGATCGATGCCTCCACTGCCCACGAGCTTTCCGAAGCACGCACGATGCTCGATACCTATCGGGCCCAGATCGAGCAGTGCGAGAAGCTGAAGGTCGAACTCGACCTCATCCACGACGCCATCGACCGCACCAAGCGCGAGATCGCGACCCTGCACGGCAAGAGCTTCGACGGCGGCGAGATGGCCAAGGTCAATGGCGAACTCGGCGCAGTGGTCGGCGGCACCGAACAGGCGACGCAGCAGATCCTCGAAGCCGCGGAGTCGATCGACCAGGCCGCGAGCGCGATGTCCAAGGTGGACTCGGTGGATCAGCAGAAGCGGCTCGCCGACGACATTCAGGAACGCGTCATCTCGATCTTCGAAGCCTGCAACTTCCAGGACCTGACCGGCCAGCGCATCAGCAAGGTCATGACCACGATGAAGTTCATCGAGCAGCACATCAACGCGATGATGGAGATCTGGGGCGGCGTCGACGCGATCAAGGCTCACGTGCCGGCGCCGGTCGACAACCGCAGCGAAGACGAGAAGCTCCTCAACGGCCCGAAGCTCGCCGGCGATGCCGGCCACGCCTCGCAGGACGACATCGACGCGCTGTTCGACTGAGAGAGCGCGAATACGGACAAAGCAAAACGCCGGCCTTGGGGCCGGCGTCAGACCGCTGACAAAGTCCTCGCCATTGGCGGGGACTTTTGATTCATTGAGGGATGCTTCGCAAACCCTCGCCGCA
>NZ_JADFUE010000109.1:0-13758 GCF_054967145.1 Bradyrhizobium sp. UFLA06-24 | reverse complement strand
GGCCCTAGCTTATCTGGCACCCATTCGTCTGCACGTCATAGATCCGGATTTCGAAGCATGGAAAACACTTCTATAACTGTGCTCCACCTGCCCTGGTCGACATCAACGATCATCCTGCCGGGCGGAAAAGGCATCGGATTTGCGCGGTTTGCTCGCGCAAGGAGCTAAGTTATGCGCGGGCGTCTACGCTGAACTCCATTGCGTCTTCTTCTAAATCGGTCAGAGCGAGCCAGACAAGATTTTTCACATCTTTTCGTGTGAAATGCGAAATTTCATCGCAGAACCGTCGGCAGCGGCAAGATTGCCGCTGGGAGCCGTGGCCGACCAGAACAAGGTTGCTCCTCAACGCCTGACTCCACCGCGAGCGCCGGCGCTTCATAGTCGGTCTCCTTTTTTGCAAAACACAACATTCCGGGGTTCGGGTTTGTTCAGCATCGCCCGTTCGGCCCGCCCGCGAGGATTTCCCCCTCAGGTGGAGGGTACAGCGCGGTCCTAGTGAGAGAGCCGATGCTCGAAGAATACCGCCGCCCGCCCCGAAGAAATCACTTGATCCTTACGCAGCGTCAGGCCGTAGGTTCGCGTTCCGGCGAAGCGCTCATAGAGCGCTCGGAAATGCCGGCGGAATAACGCACATAATGCTGTCAAGCAGTCGAATGTATCGGCACCGTATCGTGCGTGAAACGTGGATCAGGAGCGAAAGGTTATTGTCGGTGAACCGCGGAATTATGTTCGCATTGCTCGCTCTCGTCACATCTCCGGTCTGCGCCGCGACGCTCAGCGGTGCTCCGCGCATCCTCGACGGCAATACGATCGAGATCGAGAAAACCAACGTTCGGCTCTCAGGCATCGAAGCTCCTGAGACGGACCAGATTTGTCTCGACACCAACGGTCGCAAATGGGCCTGCGGCGTAGCTGCTCGCGACGAGCTTATCAAGCATTCAAATGGGCGAACCTGGGATTGTCACACCCAGAGAGTCGATGAGTACAGACGAGCCCTCGGTAACTGCTTCATCGAAGGCGAGAATGTGAATGTCTGGATGGTACGCTCGGGCTGGGCACTATCGGCTGCTGCATCTCACGCTGTCTATGAGTTGTCGGCAAGCACAGCCCATGCCGGACTGTGGTCGGGAGCGTTCATCGCTCCGTGGGACTGGCCTCGCCGCAATAAGGGCACGATGATCATCGGCGCGTGGTCGGTTCCGATCGACGCGCAGGAAGTACTGCTCGGATCAGTCCTGCTGTCGGAACCACCGTCCCCCGAGTGCCTGATAAAAGGCACTGTCGAGCGCAGCGGCGAGCGGATTTATCACCTGCCAGGGCAAGCCAGCTACGAACTAATCGATATGACGAAGAAGCGCAGCGAACGCTGGCTTTGTAGCGAAGCGGAAGCCGAAGCCACCGGGTGGCGTAAGGCCGTGCGATGAGGCGACACATGCATGCAGCCAATTCTCCAAATATGAACCATTTAACCAGCACTGCGCGTTCGCGCCGTTCGCTGTTGTTGTTTGCTGCTTCGACAGTTTTCCTACGATTCGGCAATAAAATTGCCGATGCAAGGGAAGCAAAAGGCACGCCCAAGCCAGATAACCTGCTGTCGCCAGATGCTGCCCTGAAGCGGCTGCTGATGGGAAACGATCGTTATGTCCAGGGTACATCGCGAGCCGACGATTTCAGGCGCGAGCGTTCGGCTTTGGTCGAAGGCCAAAATCCATATGCGGCGGTTTTGAGCTGCGCCGACTCTCGCGTGGCGCCCGAACTTGTGTTCGACAGCGGGCTCGGTGATCTGTTTGTCTGCCGCGTCGCCGGCAACTTCGCTAATGATGATACGCTCGCCAGTATGGAATATGCGGTCGCAGTACTGAACACGCGGCTAATCCTCGTACTAGGCCACGATCATTGCGGCGCGATAGACGCTACGATCAAGTCGCTCCATCAAGATAAGCCGCCGCCAGGGCACATTTCATCCCTGGTGACCGCACTTGCTCCCGCGGTGAACGCATCTCTAGGGCAAGCCGGCGATATATCCGCCCACGCAACCCGAAAAAATGTGATCGACAATGTGAACAAACTCAGATCGACGGGCCCGATTCTGACGGCTGCAGTTGAGCAGAACCGGCTGAAAGTCGTCGGAGGCCTGTATCGGATCGGCACCGGTAAGGTCGATATTGTCAGCTGACGCTAGCACATTCACACCCGAGGCGAATCATCTGCCGTGTGATACGGCCCTTCCGTTCCGCTGTTTGGTCCACCGTCTGCGACAAATGCCCCGGATACCATCCGCTCCATAATAATGATCACTTCGGGAAGTCCTTCGGTATGCGTGGCGTCTTGATTCTCCTCATGTTCTACCTACTCATGTTAGCAACACGCGGCGAGCATCAAGAAACGCACCTAACGCGTCCGACAGCGTTCATGCCTCCATATTGAGTTGCAAACCCAATAGCGTGGTTCCGGTAGCAGATAGCGATGAAGCGCATTGCCTGGCTGTGAACTCCAGAGCCGGCGACGATCCTGAGATCTTCTAGCTCCGATCGAGCACGCCATGAATGGTGTTGCTTTATCACCAAGCTCAGCCAGGGCTGCAGATCACATAGAACAACCAGCAGGACTGCCATCATTCGTTATGATAGTCTCGTTCGCCGCCAAGGACCCGGCCCGCAATGATAAGGCCGTTGAAAGCATGGTTGTTTTCACCACGATCTCGCATGCGCTGCCTGATATTGCACACAGTCGCGCGACCCGCCCGCTTTGGACAATTTACTATCCGTCCTCCATAACGAGTTCGACACGAGACGAAACTGGCAGCTCGCAAATTGCATAGCGTGTACGCGAAACCCATCAGGTTGTTAGTCGCTGCGGACACAGTAAGTTGTGCCAGATTTGTCCGCCCAGGCGAATACCAGAACAATGATTCAAATGTTGCGCACCGCGTCTGCCAGCCAGAAATCATCTAACAACCGATAGATTTGGCAAGCAAGCTCTTCAACCACGGCGTCGCTCAGTAGGAAACAGAAGACTAGCTTCAGAACGTGGATCCCTCATCAGTCGTAACGCTCGTGGCGCAGGCATGCTGCGCGAATTTGGCAAGCTCGGCCAAAATCTCAGCATTGGAAAACCGCCGAAGAGGGAGGCGCCGGCGGCTGCAAAAGAGGTCGACAGGTCAGAATTCTGCCCGAATTTCTTGCGTCCTGTAGGACAGAAGGTAGACGGCTCGTGTGCTGCAACGAGCCTCCTAAGCTCCCCGGGGCCTCTTCGAAGCGCGCCTTGTCTTTGCTTGCATGAGCCGGGTACTCTTGCAGTGCCTCGAACAGATTTGATCGCGTAATTCAGCGTCTTGAGCTCCGTGCGTTTGCTGAACACCAGCTGTCTGGAGGTCCGCTTCTAACCAGGCGCTCCCCGCAGTCGCACGAACAGCTATTGGGCTGTTGGTAGCATCGGGAGATCGGAGCGGGTCTTAATTTTGGCACTAACGTTGAATCTGGCCGGTCGGCGATCGAGGTCCGCTTCTGTCGGTTTGCTTGCGGCTTGTTGAGTCAATGACATTGGCGGAAAGTATACACGAAGACACGAGCATGTGTGGCACGGCGCGGCGGAATGATCTCGCGAGATTCGGACAAGGCCGGCAGACATGCTTAATGGCACGCCGATTGCTGAGACGATGGAAAACTAAGTCGCAGGCTTGAGCGCCCTCCCGAGCATAGCTCAGGAACTCCAAACTTGGCTCGACCCGGCTTGTCCGACGTATGAGCACACGTCCATGGAGAAGACATGACATCGCATGCCCCCCCGACCAGCCGCCGGAGATCCAGCCCGGCAACCACGGGCCGATGTCGCGCCGCCGTCTACCGGCTGTTTTGCCGGCCAGCCTCCATGCAACGGCAACAGCTACATCTCAGTCTGGCTTCCCGGCCCTTAAATTGGGAAGCTACCGTGCGCAATCTCATGCAAGCGATATCAACTGCGACAGCTCTGAGAATGTCCTCCAGCCGGTATCGTATCACCCAGCTTCGCCCCGTGCGCAGTCAATGGCTGACGCACGACCATGGTCGGCACAAGACGCGGAGGACGATCTATGAACGCTTCACCCGAAAAGCAATGTCCTGTATCCCACACCGCGGCTGCGACCTGGGATAATCTGTCGCCGCTACTTGTCGAGATCCGTGCGCGTCGCAACGAGTTTGGCCCCGCGCAGGAAATTCCAAAAGAGATCATCGACGGCTTCAGGCGCATCGGTATCTATCGGGCTATGGTCGCGAAGCGATTCGGCGGCGAGGAGCGAACACCAGCCGAATTTTGCCGCCAGATCGAGCGCATCTCCGAGGCCGACGGATCCGCCGGTTGGGTCGCCAGCTTCGGGGATGGAGCTCGCTACCTCGCTGCTCTTCCGGACGACACGCTTCGAAAAGTGTACGCCAATGGACCTGACGTCGTATTGGCGGGTGCGCTCTTCCCGCTCCAGCCCGCCAGGCGATGCGCCGGCGGATTTGTCGTGAACGGCGTGTGGCCATTCGCTAGCGGCTCGCCCGGGGCGGATTTGATAGGAGTTGGTATAAAACTGGAAGACGATCCGGCCGGAGACCTCCCGCGTGTAGCGGTGATTCCGGCAGAGAAGGTGACAATCCGGCCCAATTGGGACGTCATCGGACTACGAGGCACCGGAAGCCACGACGTTGTCGTCAGCGACGTCATTGTGCCAGAGCAATGGACCTTGATCCGCGGCGGTCCGGCAACACTTGATGGGCCGATCTATCGTTATCCGTCCGTCGCTTTCGCTGCGCAGGCGCATGCGGTCGTCGGCATCGGGATTGCGCGAGCCGCAATAGACGAGGTGATCGCCATGGCCGGAAGCCGCGCCTCGATCACTGGAGCGCCCGTGATGGCTGAGCGCGGCTATGTCCAACTTGAAATCGCCAAAGCCGAATCTATGCTACGTTCCGCTCGTTCCTTCTTTTACGAGGCCACGGAAGAGCTGTGGAAGCAAGCGCTCACGGGCGGGGTAAATCTGAGCACCACGATGCAAGTGCGGCTCGCCGCGACGAACGCCGCGCGGCAGGGCGCTGAGGTCTGCAGGATCTCGAGCGGTCTTGCTGGAACTGAGGCGCTCTATACCAGCAGCAACCTAGCACGCGCCATGTGCGACAGCTTCGTGGTTGCCCAGCACGCAGCTTTAAACGAGGGAACGCTTCAGAGTGCTGGCCTCGCCCTGCTCGGAACTGCAATACAGCCCGGCTTTCCATGAAGTAAAGGGATCAGGCGCGGGCAAACCACAGGCCACGCGAATGGATTGCCGAGCGGGATCGACCTGAATTTCTGCGCAACGGCAACCCACGAACTTTCCAAATCACCGAGCGACGGGGCTCGACTCTCACGGGCTGTGCCGCCTGGGCGCACCGTGCAGCACTGCACGGCGCAATATCCTGGCACTCAACCTTGCGCTTATCGATGCGGCACGCCGACACTGGCAAGGGCAGTACGACATTGATGTGAAGCGTACCGTGCACCTCCATCGGAATGATGGATCAATCTGGCTCTTGGCCGCGGCTGGCGGATCGGCATCGACGGCGCGGAAGAGACGCTGCGGCCGCATGAGATCGCGCATCGCCTAACCGGCCATCTTCCGGCTGAAGAGACCCATGTCAGCCCTCCAATACAGCCAGCCCTCTGCCGTTGGGATGGAGTGACATTAGCAAGCTAGACCGGTTTGGGGCGCGCCGATGAGGCCGCGCGATGGTTTGGCGTGATCGGCAGTAGATCCTGGCGACTGCCGGTAGAGCGGAACCGACGAAGCGACGTCATGAATGTGCGAACGCCTTGCTGCTACATCGGCTGTTCGATCGCCACGGCACCACGGCCTTAGCTCCTCAGGATCGGATGGACCCGCTGACTACCATGGCGCTGGCCGCTCCCTATGGACCGGCTGGCGTTCACGCCGGCTCGAAACCGCACACCAATCGGGCTAACGATAGCCGCCCGCCTTGACGATCACCGTTGTGCAGCTACGGCCATCACAGAGTACGCTGATCAGGCGCTGCATGAATGAGACGCTAGATCTGAGTAGCTGCTAGACACGCGTATTCCTGAGCAATACATCACCTTCCACTGCGCGCGGATAGTGAGCCGCCACTTCAAATGATGGCAATGAGCTAAGAATGGCTTGCAGGCTCAACTGCCCTTCGTAGAGCTCGCGATCACTATATTCGGTGTAGATGAAGCGCGTGTTGCTCAAGGTCCGCATGCCGCCGGCGATAACGTCGGCTTCGGCTCCCTGAACGTCCATCCAGATGAAATCGACTCCGTCCAATTTGGCTTCGCTGCACCAGTCGTCCAGCCGCCGTGTTTCAACCGAGACAGGCCGATCAAACCGGACCCAATCATACTCGGTAAGATGGTTCTTTGGGCGGCGTATTGAGCCGGACAGGTCCCAATCTTTCGCATCCCCATCTGCATTACTCGGATGGAAGTCGATCGTCCCGTTTCGGTCGCTGATGGCGATTTCTAGCAGCTTCACCTTATTGAGGGATGGACCAAGCTTCTTCTTGAAGCGCGCGATCGCTCGGGGGTCGGGCTCAAAGCAGTAAAGCTCGGGTTGCGGGCACAGCTCGAGGAACTTTTGCGTATCAGTCCCATCATTGCAGCCAATATCCAGGATGACGGGATTCGGCTTCTGCAGAAGTGAGACGATGTGCTGATGTACTTCTACGGATGACACAGATGCTCTTCCATGGTGCGCGGAGATCGGATGAATTTCGACTTGGAAGCCGATCACACGCCGGAAGCAGCTGCACAACGTATATCAAGGTATATTGCTCTTATATCCGCCAATCCCTTCGATCCTCGACAGCTGTTTGGATGCCATCGACATCAAGTAGAGGGAATCTATCGAGCACCTCGCGATGCAATCTCGACCCTATCGCCGGAAAATGCGGCCTCAGTGAGTTAGATCGCCGTCCTGGCTTTTCGCCGGCCGAAAGAACGCTTTCGTTCAAGCGCCACCTGCCGGATATGATCTATGGCACGTGCCGAGCAGAGTGGCCCCTTATGCATAGCAACAGCCCCTCATCTCGATGACAATTGCGCAAAAATGTGCGCTGTCGGCTGATGGCCGCCATCTCAGATAGTAGCTCCCGTCAATCTCTTCCGCGGAATCGCCGGCGAGGAACGCGGCCGGTGAAAGCACCGCGGTGCGCGATGTCCGGCGCAATCAAGCTTTCGCGGCGCGCGCAAATTTCTTCAAGTGCTGCCGGCACGATGACCAGGGTGAAGTCAGTAGGGTTTGAGCACCGCCGCTGGACACCGTTTGTGGACCGCACGCTTTGCCCGCCACAGCTGCTAGATGGTGCCGTCAGGCAATCATGTGCAATGCCAGCACCGCCGCCAACACGCGAGGCCTTTCGACCTGTTCAACGACCACCGGAGCAACGTTGAAGTCTTCCCGGGATCAATGCAGTATTCGAAGAAACGCAATGTCATTTTCACGACAGCCGGGCGGGCTGGTGCACCTCTGCGCGTTTGCTTCTGGACAACACAATCGCAGCCGCTGAATGCTTCAGCAGTACTGGAAGGGCAGATCGCTTAGCGCATTTCTGGCCTGACTCTTGCTACGGGCTGCTTGTCACATTGTGCCTAACTTCAACTTGTTCACACGCTCAGGAGACCTCTATGAAATTCCGTCCGCTTCACGACCGCGTCGTGGTCAAGCGCATCGACGCAGAAGAGAAGACCGCCGGCGGCATCATCATCCCCGACACTGCCAAGGAAAAGCCATCGCAGGGCGAAGTCGTTGCAGTTGGCCCGGGAGGCCGCGATGATAGCGGCAAGCTAATTCCGATCGACATCGAAGTCGGTGATCGCGTGCTGTTTGGCAAGTGGTCCGGCACCGAGGTCAAGATCGATGGGCAAGACCTGTTGATTATGAAGGAGAGCGACGTGATGGGTGTTCTCACCGATGTCTTCTCCAAGAAGAAAGCCGCCTAATTCACAGCTCGCAGCTCACCCCTCCTGAGGAGAGCCCATCGGGCGCGCCAAAGGATGAATTAATAGGGACTGAAGGAATTTTGTATGTCAGCCAAAGAAGTGAAGTTCGGAGTAGACGCGCGGGACCGTATGCTGCGCGGTGTCGACATTCTCGCCAACGCCGTGCAGGTCACGCTCGGTCCAAAAGGCCGCAACGTCGTGCTCGACAAGTCGTTCGGCGCACCTCGAATTACCAAGGACGGCGTTGCAGTCGCCAAGGAGATCGAGCTCGACGACAAGTTCGAGAACATGGGTGCCCAGATGGTGCGTGAGGTCGCTTCGAAGGCTGCGGATGCTGCTGGCGACGGTACCACCACCGCGACCGTCCTGGCCGCTGCGATTGTGCGAGAAGGCGCCAAGTCGGTTGCCGCCGGCATGAACCCGATGGACCTCAAGCGCGGTATCGACCTTGCGGTCGAGGCTGTGGTTGCGGACCTTCAGAAGAACTCCAAGAAGGTCACCTCGAATGAGGAGATCGCCCAGGTCGGCGCAATTTCGGCTAACGGCGACCAGGAGATCGGCAAATTCCTCGCCGACGCGGTGAAGAAGGTCGGCAACGAGGGTGTCATCACCGTCGAGGAAGCCAAATCGCTCGAGACCGAGCTCGACGTCGTCGAGGGCATGCAGTTCGACCGCGGCTACATCTCGCCCTACTTCGTCACCAACGCCGACAAGATGCGCGTTGAGATGGACGACGCCTACATCCTCATCAACGAGAAGAAGCTCTCCTCGCTGAACGAGCTGCTGCCGCTGCTCGAGGCCGTGGTGCAGACCGGCAAGCCGCTGGTCATCGTCGCCGAGGACGTCGAAGGCGAAGCGCTCGCGACCCTGGTCGTGAACCGTCTCCGTGGCGGCTTGAAGGTCGCGGCCGTCAAGGCTCCGGGCTTCGGCGATCGCCGCAAGGCCATGCTGCAGGACATCGCGATCCTGACCGGCGGCCAGGCGATCTCGGAAGATCTCGGCATCAAGCTCGAGAACGTCACGCTCAACATGCTCGGTCGCGCCAAGAAGGTGATGATCGACAAGGAGAACACCACGATCGTCAACGGCGCCGGCAAGAAGGCCGACATCGAGGCGCGCGTGGCCCAGATCAAGGCGCAGATCGAGGAGACCACCTCGGACTACGACCGTGAGAAGCTCCAGGAGCGTCTCGCCAAGCTCGCAGGCGGCGTCGCGGTGATCCGCGTCGGCGGCGCGACCGAGGTCGAGGTGAAGGAGCGCAAGGATCGCGTCGATGACGCGATGCATGCGACCCGCGCGGCAGTCGAGGAAGGCATCGTCCCGGGTGGCGGCGTCGCCCTGCTCCGTGCCTCCGAGCAGCTCAAGGGTCTGCGCACCGAGAACGACGACCAGAAGACCGGCGTCGAGATTGTGCGTAAGGCGCTGTCCTGGCCGGCCCGCCAGATCGCAATCAACGCCGGCGAGGACGGTTCGATCGTAGTCGGCAAGGTCCTCGACAACGAGCAGTACTCTTTTGGTTTCGACGCCCAGACAGGCGAGTACAGCAACCTCGTTTCCAAGGGTATCATTGACCCGGCCAAGGTCGTGCGCATCGCGGTCCAGAACGCCTCTTCGGTGGCCGGGCTGCTGATCACGACGGAAGCGATGGTTGCCGAGCTGCCGAAGAAGGCTACGGCTGGTCCAGCAATGCCTGCGGCCCCCGGCATGGGCGGTATGGACTTCTGATCGGCCTCCTTAAATTCTCGATGGCATGCAAAACCCTGGCGATAATGTCAGGGTTTTTTGCAGCGAGCGGTCTGTAGCCTGCCAGTCGACGAAGAATACAGCCCATGGGCCTATCGGCCTATCCATGTGCGCGGCGGCAGGCCCCGGCTCAACTTGCTTGTGACCGTTCCTTGGCGGCGACAGGACCGCGTCCGGCACGACGCGCTGAGGGGATGGAATGTGTCTATGCTAACGATATTTTACGTTGGTCGTCCACTAGGCAGATGGCTGGGTGCTAGGCAGCAGGGCATGAACCCGCGCAGGCGCTCTCGCCGGATGCATGCCGTCGGGTTCGTCAGCTTTTGGACAGCTATTCGGTGTACAATGACTCTTGAAGTTAGCGGCGCGTGGTAGGGACAGCGCTCGCCCCGAGTATGCGTGGGGATTTCGGCGCCGAGTCACGCTCCTGCTAACTTCAACCAGTCGCGCATGCGCGGCAGAGACAGCGTCTGATCCATCCACCCGACCAGCGCCCCCGCTGCTTCCCGCGTAATCGGATCCACGCTACCGGGCGCCGGTCATCCGAATTAGCTAAATACCCCCCATGCGAGCGCTCCGCGCAGGAACTCCTCGTCCAAACTTCGCGATGTCACTCGCACTATTCGGCACTTTAATCCGTGAAAGAGTGCTCCAGCTCGGCGCACAATTCCATTGAGAAGCTTGGAACAACACAGCGCTGCAATATCACTGAGTCAGATCGCGGATGAGGTCCTCACCGAAGCCGTCAATCAAGTCCAGCGACGAGAGAAGGCGGATTGTCGCGGAGCTCGTGGCGAGCGATGACTGGCTTTGAGGCGCCGGTGCGACGGCAAGCCGATGCCCCCGGCAGCAGCTATTTGGTTGGTGAGCTCACTATAAAAGCGGCTGGCGGTGATTCCGAAGCAGATCGGCTCCAGCTAGTGCCGACTCTGTGGATGCTTGGTTGCCGACCGGCCCCCTGAGCGCGATTGGGCGTCGGGTAACGCAACCCTACGAGGAGGTTAGCCTAACGGGCCGCCGGTCCGGCCTGAGAGGAAGCGCAGGCGATTGCTCTGACACGCGATGGCGCGGGGCTCACAAACCTCAGTGACCGGCGAACCTATGTCGCTAAACATTCCCCTCTCTGCACTACTTCCAGAGAACTTCCATCGAGAGCATCGATTGAACATCCACAGAAACCGCGGCGGGTGAAACAAGGCGGGCGATGCGGCTGCCTCGTGTCTACCGATGAGGTTCCGCGCGCGGGAATAGGGCAAGGTCCGTTGCATTGGGATGCCCATACCTGATCCTTTGTGTGACGACCGCCGAAATATCACGTTTGTTCAGGGTGCTATAGCGCTCGGCAAGACTCTTAAACAACCCTCCGACCCGATCTGACGGAACAGTAAATTCGCCATAGTTAGGATCAGAGAGGATCGTCGTTCCATTCGACGTTGCCGTTGCAATCGTGTGGGTGCCGGCGCCAGGTTGGACGAATTTCAAGCTGACCAAATGGACGGATGGATCCTGCGCAAGCTCGTTTACGATCTTGTCGATGCACGAAGATGTACCAAACCTATATCGCGTCTCTTCAGCAGATGGTTCTAGGCCGGCGTCACGCAAGATTGTGCTTTTTGCCTGGAAATTGTGAGACCCTTCCGCCTTATCCTCTTTCAATTGAGTCTTAAGCTTTTCAGACTGTTCCTGCCGTCTTGCCGCCGAGCGGTGATTTTCCGTGCCCGGGAGCAGAACCCCCATTCGGGAGGAAGCGCTGCTTGGGAGATCAAGGAGCCACTCCGCGGCCAATCCAACACAGATTCCACTGACATTGGCTTGGGGCAATTCCGCCGTCCTGTAATCGAACAGAGGACGGACAGGGCTAGTGGCAACGGATAACTCGGAGCTGGAGGACAGAGAGGATGTGCTGAGGCCCGAGGTGTTTGAACTATCATCGATTGCATCTGAGGTATGCGGCTTGCTGAAGCAGAGCCCCATTCTATCGAACAATTCGCCGGGCGCCAGGCTCTCCAGCCGCGCGATTTCGGTGAGTGTTTGGGCACATTCGCTACCGTCTGCGGGCCAACTCGATTCCTCAGCTTGCTCAGTATGTGCGTATTCGCCATCGACTCGATTATACATGCTGGTTCACCGGCTTCTTCCGCGTGCGTCTCCTCAGAGGGCGCGCTGCTCACATCTTGCCTGCGACCGATATCGCGGCAAACTGACGAGGAGCTGGCCACCACACAAGCTTAGGGAAGCTATCGCCGTCATGGCAAATTGGCTGTGCGACAGTCCCAGCTTCCGGGCGCTGCTGCAGGTGTGAGGCGGTGGCCGACCAGCTAGTGACTCTTGCACAGTGAAAGAGGTCGCGCTCGTGTAATTTCAGCTTCAGTCAGGATGATGGCTGCGTCAGACGATGCCTTCACCAAACCAGGCTCGGTCGTGGGCTTGAGATCGATCTCACCCTCATCGTGCCGCGCCGCCCGGCGCCCAAAACTTCGCCTCCAAAGAGCGCGCAATTCGCGTCCCCAGTTCGCCCCGTGATCGGCTATCAGCGAGCGAGATGCTGTTGTTCGCTCTGAGGCTGCTCCTGTTTGACAGCGGCATTTCATCTCAGCCCGCCTTGCACGCCGCAACGGCCGAGCGAGCCTGACATACACCCGCTTGTGACATCTCATCGGGACGCCGAACCGGTGCTTGTGCACCCGCTCGGCCTCACCTTGTGCTCGGATATTGTAAACTCAGTCCGTCATGCTGTCGCGCTCATCCGCGCGAACAACGTTGCCGCATCTGAGGGACTCAATCCAACGACGCCTACGAAGCTCGGAGACGGCATCGGAATGTCTCGATAAATGGGTCTCCACAAATGAAGGCAATATCGGCTGTTATTCACATAACGCGAATGTGGCGGATGCAGTTGCATGACGCACTCTTCTTCATCCCAGAACATGTCTTTGACAAAGCACATCTCCTCCCAGTTTGGACAACGCCGCGGTGTCGAAACAGCGACATGCTCCCACCCAGGACGGACAAATGCACTTATCTTTAGTTCACACCCGCAAGGCCCCTGCACAAAGAAGAGACCGCAAGGGCCTGATCCCGGAGCAGTCGCGAACCGGCCATGCTGCACCCGGCCCGCCTCCAGCTTGTCTACCACCTGCGCTCGCACGCCCGCTCCTTTGCCTCTCGGATAGCCCTGAACTCTACGTAGAGGACGTTGTCGCGCAACAAGTCAACCTCCGCGATTCTCGGCCCAGCTTTCCTGAACCACTCTACAACGCACCATCCGCAAAAGCGGTAGATGTCTATCATCACTCACGCTCCTCTAGTTATGCCTCTGGTGCTCGAATTGCGCTCGGTGCCGCCGGTTGCCTGAGGACGGGCGGCGGCACGATCTGTACGTTGAGTTAGGCGACCCGCCGATCGAATCTTCCCGCTACTTATGTAAGTCCGCCATTGAGCCTCTCCGCGGCGAAGCAGTCTTGATCGGTGCCAGGCATTCACTGCTCATCGCCGGCAGAGCGCACATCACGCTTGAGCATGCGAAGTCGGCGGCTCTTGAGGCCTCATCTCGTCTTCAATGAATTGTCCCTCATCATGCCATGCTCTCCTATTGGCGGCGGAATCCAGACTTCATGATGCTCGCAGTTGCCGCACCAGATAGCTCCGGGCGACATTGCTGCTTCTGCGGGAGTGTACTTGATCCCTTGCGGCCTTCTCGCAAAGGCTGAACAGTCCTAATGCGTCAATTATGTGAAAACCATTCAGTTTTATGGCGTCCAAATCGGCTCGTACATAGCCGCAGACGTCTGGAATGCACTTCTTAGCTGGCACATCCAGCGGACCGCTGCGACCTCGATCGTCAGCTAACGGTCAGGAACAATGATTAACCGATCTCATTGGCTGCCACTGCAAATATCGCTCGATTTATAGGCCTCACTAAGATGCGGCCCTTAACGCGTTGGCTACGTGACCTTGCCCCCACATGTGGAACGGCCCGCGAGGCAAGAGCTTTTTCAGTCGATTTCACACATTGGAACGGTGCGGTCATATGTCCGGCCT
>NZ_JADFUE010000108.1:0-14330 GCF_054967145.1 Bradyrhizobium sp. UFLA06-24 | reverse complement strand
GGCCGACACCGACTGACGACCGGACGACCTTGCTGTCGTCGTAGATCAGGCCGGTACAGGTGCCGGGCGTCGCCGGATTGACCGTCGACGGCGTGCAGGTCGAATTCTTGGGCGTGGTCATTTCGTTGGTTACCGACCACGTCGTCGGACCCTGGTAATCGTAGAGACCACCGGCGTCGGCATAGACGGCGCCCTTCAGACCCACTTCCTTGGGCAGGAACCAGAACGGCATCTGCAGTTCGAGCGAAGCGCCCCAGTACTTCGTGCCGCCGATCGCGTCCTGCGTGCCATACGGGTTGAGGTCGCGCGGACCAATGCCGTTCGGGGCGAAGCCGCGAACGAGATTCGGCCCCATCTGGAAGTGGTCGAGCATGCGCAGATCGCTGCCCATCTTGGTCAGGACGCCGCCCTGGAGGTGGACGAGGCCGACGAGATCCGACACCAGCGACTGGTAGTACTTCGCATCGCCGGCGGTCTTCAGGTAGGTGACGTCGCCGCCGACGCCGGCGAAGTCCTGCTTGAAGTCGATGAGCAGGCCGTCGGTCGGGTTCTTGTTGTTGTCGAGCGTGTTGTAGGTCAGCGTGTAGCCCAGCGCCGAAGTCAGCGTCTTGCCGTTCGCCAGCTCCCTGCGGACCGGCAGCGAGGCTTCGCCGTCGCTGTAGCAGCCGAGGCCGTTGGTCGACGGATCCAGCGTCAGACCGTTGGCATTGGCAAACGCCGGACTCGGATTGAAGGCAGCCGTACCAATGTTGTTGTTACAGTTCGCCAGGATGCTCGGCAGCGTGATTTCCTGCTGATAGACCGAGTAGCGCACCTGGAGGGCCAGATCTTCACGCAAGGAGAAGCCGAGGCGCGGCGAGAAGCCGAGCGTCTTGGTGCCGTAGGAGATGTAGCTGTTGGACAGCTGCTGGCGCTGATAGAGGTCGAGACCCAGCGCGACGCGGTAGTCGAGCAGATAGGGCTCGACGAACGACAGCGAATAGCCGCGCGCGTACTGGCCGTAGGTGACCGACGCCTTGGCGAACAGGCCGCGGCCGAGCAGGTTGCGCTCGGAGATCGAGACTTCGGCAAGCGCACCGTCGGTGGTGGAGTAACCGCCCGATATCGAGAAGTCGCCGGTCGACTTCTCCTCGAGATCGACGATCAGCACCACACGATCGCTGGAGGAGCCAGGCTCCGTCGTGATCTTCACGGTCTTGAAGTAATCGAGGTTCTTCAGGCGGCGCTCGGCGCGGTCGACCAGAGCGCGGTTGTAGGCATCGCCCTCGGAGATATCGAATTCGCGGCGGATCACGTAGTCACGCGTGCGGGTGTTGCCGCGGATGTTGATGCGCTCGATATAGGTGCGCGGACCCTCGTCGATGTTGAACACGACGGAGACGGTGTGCGCATCGAAGTTACGATCGCCGCCCGGACGCACCACCGCGAAGGCATAGCCGCGGCGCGAGGCTTCGATCTGCATCTCCTCGACCGACTTCTCGACCGATTCGACGTTGTAGAGCGAGCCGACATTGACGCGCGAAAAGCTGCGCAGCGAACTCGCATCGAAATTCGGGATGCTGGTGCGGAAATCGACGGTGCCGACGCGGTACTGCGCGCCCTCCTCGATCTTGAAGGTGACGTTGAAACCCTTCTTCTCCGGATCGTACTCGGTGAGCGCGGCCACGACCTGAACGTCGGCGAAGCCGTTCTTCAGGTAGAAGCGGCGAATCAGGTCGCGGTCGGCCTCGACGCGATCGGGATCGTAGATGTCACCGCTCGAGAGAAAGCTCAGCAGGTTCGATTCGTGCGTCTTGATGACGTCCCGGAGGCGGTAGGACGAGAACGCGTTGTTGCCGATAAACTCGATCGACTTGACCGAGGTCTTGGCGCCTTCGTTGATCGTGAAGACGAGATCGACGCGGTTGTTCGGCTGCTCGATGATCTCAGGCGTGACGGTCACGTCATAGCGGCCGGAGCGGCGATAGATCTCTGCGATTCGCAGCGTGTCCGACTGCACCATGGCGCGGGAGAAGGTGCCACGGGCCTTGGACTGGACTTCGGCGGTGAGCTGCTCGTCCTTGATCTTCTTGTTGCCCTCGAAGGCAACGCGGCCGATCACCGGGTTTTCCACCACGGAGACGATGATCTGGCCGCCGGCACCGCGGTTGATCTTCACGTCCTGGAACAGGCCGGTCTCGATCAGCGCCTTGAGGCCGTCATCGATGGCGCCCTGATCGAGGCGACCACCAGGGCCAGGCTTGAAGTAGGAGCGGATCGTCTCCACCTCGACGCGGCGATTCCCTTCGACGGAAATCGACTGCACGGTCTGGGCGAGCGCAGACGAAGACACCAAAACAGCCCCAACCGGGGCAACCACCGGCGCGCCGAACATGATCAGGGTTGCGAGCAAGCCCCCCCGGAGTCGCAGTCCAAACTTCATTGCGCAACGCGCCCTTATCAACGTACCAGACCAACCCCAAAGCCGGTCTGGGAGATTCCCCAAGTTCTAGCCGCTTGTAGCCAATTTCCCCGACGCCGCAAACGGCCGAGCGCGCCGTAATTTCAATTTCACTCCAAGACGTTGCCCAAGAGCAACGCCACAAAAAAGCCCCTATCAGGACGCCGCCATTCGAAGGATGTCGTTGTAGGTGGCAAACACCATCAGCATCAGCACCAGGCCTAGTCCGATTCGGAAACCCATTTCCTGGGTGCGCTCCGACAGCGGACGGCCCCGGACCACCTCGGCCGTGTAGAACAAAAGGTGACCGCCATCGAGCAGCGGGATCGGGAACAGGTTCAACAGGCCGATCGAGACCGACAGCACGGCGCAGAGATTGATCACGAACTGGAACCCGGCACTGGCCGCCTGCCCCGACATCTTGGCGATGCCGAGGACGCCGCTGACCTCGTTCGGATTACCCTGCCCGACGAACAGCGAGCCCAGGAACTTGAAGGTGCTGGTGATGATGAACCAGACCTGCTCGACCCCGATCTTGAGCGCCTCGCCGACGCCGACCGGGGCGGTCGAAGCCTCACCGGCCTGGGACTTATGCTCGACGCCGAGCACGCCGACCTGGTGGCGGTTTCCGAACGGATCCTTGCGCTCGAGCAGCGCCGGTGTCGCGGTCAGCGACACGATCGCACCATCACGTTTCACTTGGAAAACCAGCGCGGAACCGGCGCTCGTCGCGACGATCCGCTGCATGTCGGCAAAGCTCTCGATCGGCTTGCCGTCGATCTGGACCACGACGTCACCGACCTTGAAGCCGGCGGCCGCCGCAGCGCCATCGGCGACGACGCCGTCGACACGGGCGATCGTGCTCGGCTTGCCGTAATACAGCGCCATGCCCGCGAAAATCAGCGCGCCGAGGATGAAATTGGCGACAGGACCGGCGGCGACGATGGCCGCGCGCGGGCCAACCTTCTTGTGATGAAAGCTGCCGGCGCGCTCCTCGGCCGTCATGGCGGCGAGCGCCTCGGCCGACGGCGTGGAGGCCTCGCTCTCGTCGCCGAAGAATTTGACGTACCCCCCGAGCGGGATCGCCGAGATCTTCCAGCGGGTGCCATGGCGGTCGTTGAACCCAACCAGCTCAGGTCCGAAACCCAGCGAAAAGGTCAGCACCCGCACGCCAGCCCAGCGCGCGACCAGGAAATGGCCGAGTTCATGGAAGAACACGACAATGGTCAGGACGAAGAGGAAGGGAACGACGTAGCCGAGGAGCCCATGGCTCAACGTGTTGAAACTATGGGTAAAAAAGTCGATCATCGAATTCCCTCATCCAGCGCCGCAAGGCCCTGGCCCCGAACCATCTAGGATGCCTTTAAGGCAATTTGAGGCAATAGGGCGGCAGCTTTATTTCGCGAAACATGGTCAACGGAGATTGCATCATCCGCTGAGGTCATGGGGCCGTGGTTTCCGCCTCGGATCCAGTCCTCCAGCGTCGCCTCGACCAGCCGGGCAATCGCGCCGAAGCGGATCTTGCCGGCGATGAAGGCCGCGACCGCGACCTCGTTGGCGGCGTTGTAGACGGTTGTCGCTCCCTTCCCGTGCCGGAGCGAATCGAACGCGAGGCGAAGCCCGGGAAACCGTTCGAAGTCAGGTGCCTCGAAGGTCAACTGCCCGATCTTGGCCAGATCGAGCTTTGCCGCCGGCCCCTTGATCCGGTCGGGCCAGCCGAGGCAATGGGCGATCGGCGTGCGCATGTCGGGCGATCCGAGCTGGGCCACCACGGAGCGGTCGGAGAACTCGACCATGCCATGGATGATCGACTGCGGATGCACCAGCACGTCGATCTCGTCGGGCGAGAGCGCGAACAGGTACGACGCCTCGATCACCTCGAGGCCCTTGTTCATCATGGAAGCGGAATCGATCGTGATCTTCTGACCCATGCTCCAGTTCGGATGCTTCAGGGCCTGCTCCAGGGTCGCCTGCTCGATGTCGGCACTCTTCCAGGTCCGGAATGGACCGCCGGAGGCGGTGATGATCACGCGCACCAGCTCATCGCGATTGCCCGATGCCAGCGCCTGAAACAGCGCGTTGTGCTCGGAATCGGCCGGCAGGATGCAGGCGCCCGCTTTCGCCGCGCGCTGCATGAAGAAATCGCCGGCACAAACCAGGCATTCCTTGTTGGCCAGCGCAACATGGGCGCCGCGATCGACAGCGGCCAAAGCCGGCTTCAACCCGGCCGCACCGCTCACCGCGGCCATCACCCAATCGGCCGGACGCGCGCCCGCCTCGATGACAGCGCTTTCGCCGGCGCCGCACTCCGTGCTCGTGCCCGCAAGTGCGGACTTGAGCTCGCCAAGCTTGGTGCTGTCTGCGATCGCCACGAAGCGCGCGGAAAATTCCTTCGCCAGATTCGCCAACGCCTCGACATTGCTGTTCGCCGTCAAGGCTTCGACGCGATAGCGCTCGCGCGAAGCCCGCAACAGATCCATCGTGCTGTCGCCGATCGAGCCGGTAGCACCGAGAACCGTGACGCTGCGAATGTCGGACGCAGCGAGCTTGTTGTTACGCAAAGGGACTGCGCTCATATCCTCACCAAACCATAAGACCGCTTCCGGCGCTATGCACACCATGGCGGAGAAAGCCGATCATCCATGCCACCAGAATGGCGGCGACAAAGCCGTCCAGGCGGTCCAGAAGCCCGCCATGGCCGGGAATTAAGTGACTGGAATCCTTGACGCCGAAGTGCCTTTTCACGGCGGATTCGAACAGATCGCCCAGTTGCGATACCACCGAAAGGATGGCGCTGACGAGGAGCAGCGGGACGGCCCTCCCGATGCCGAATGCCGCAAAGCTGCTCGCAACCGCAAGACTCGCCGCAAAACCGCCGAATGCACCGGCCCAGGTCTTCTTCGGGCTGACACGCGGCCATAGCTTCGGTCCGCCGATGCTGCGGCCGGCGAAATAACCGCCGATATCGGTCGCCCACACCACCAGCAGCACGAACATCAGCGCCGAAAAGCCGTTGACGAGATCCTTCCGCAGCAGGATCGAGGCCAGCAGCGCCGCCGCTGCATACGCAAATCCCGTCGCAGCCCAAATGAACCTGCCGCGCGCGATCATCGTGATGATCGCCCCGCCGACGCAGCCGACGACGACGGCGGTCTTGAGCGCACCGGCGGCAACGCACAATCCCATCGCGGCGATGACGAACGTCCCTGCCCCGGTCAACGCGGTCGAGCCAGCTCCGACCACCATGAGCCATTCCGCGAACAGCCCGATCGACACCAGCGTCACGAGCAGCGCCCACAGCCAACCGCCGGCGTAAGCGAGCGCAATCGTCAGCGGCGCCAACACCAGCGCTGCGAGGACTCGCATCACCAGATTGCTCGGGGCGGGCTTGGCGCCCGCGGCTTCGGCGTCGGGTTCGCTCACGAGGCTGATTTCGCGACCAGGCCGCCGAAACGGCGCTCGCGCCTGGCAAATTCTGCGATCGCGCTTTCGAGCGCCGCCTTGTCGAAATCGGGCCAGTGGACCGGTACGAACACGAGTTCGCTATAGGCGGCCTGCCACATCAGGAAATTCGACAGGCGCTGCTCGCCGCTGGTGCGGATGATGAGATCGGGATCGGGAATGTCGGGCGCATCGAGATGGGCGCCGAGCGCATCGGCGTCGATCGTATCGGGATCGCGCTTGCCGTCCGCGACTTCGCGAGCGAGCTTCCGCGCCGCTTTCGCAATCTCCTGGCGCGAGCCGTAATTGAAGGCGACCACGAGGGTGAGGCGCGTGTTGTCGCGCGTCAATTCCTCGGCCTCGTTGAGCAGCGCACAGATGTCGCCCTCGAGCCCGTCCCGCTCACCGATGATGCGCACCTTGACGCCGTCGCGATGAAGGCTTGCGAGATCGTTGCGAATGAAGCGCCTGAGCAGGCCGAAAAGATCGCCGATCTCGCTCGCGGGACGCGACCAGTTCTCCGAGGAGAACGAGAAGATGGTGAGGTAGCGGATGCCGAGTTCATGCGAGGCGCGCACCACGCGCCGCAAGGCTTCGACGCCGCGGCGATGCCCTTCCGCCCGCGGCAGACCGCGCGCGGCTGCCCAGCGCCCGTTGCCATCCATGATGATGGCGACATGCGCAGGCGCCTCGGACCGGTCGGGTCCTTCCGTTGCGGGCGCGGCGGCGTTGGGCATGGAAAAGAAGCCTTAAACCGTGAGGATTTCTTTTTCCTTGGCAGCCAGCAGCTGGTCGATCTCGGTGATGGTGCTGTCGGTGGCCTTCTGCACCTCGTCGGCGTGACGCTTCTGATCGTCCTCCGACATCTCGTGATTCTTCTCGAGCTTCTTCAGGACATCCAGGCCGTCACGGCGGACGTGACGCGCAGCGACCTTGGCGGCTTCGGCGTATTTGTGCGCGACCTTGACCAGCTCCTTACGGCGTTCCTCGTTGAGCTCGGGAATGCGCAGGCGCAGCACCTGACCTTCGGTCGCCGGCGACAGGCCGAGATTGGAATCGACGATCGCCTTCTCCACCGCCTTGACCATCGACTTGTCCCAGACCTGCACCGAGATCAGGCGCGGCTCCGGCACGCTGACGGTGGCGAGCTGATTGAGTGGCATATGACTGCCATAAGCATCGACCTGCACCGGATCCAGCATCGAGGCCGATGCGCGGCCCGTCCGCAGGCCGCCAAGCTCGTGCTTGAGCGATGCGACCGCGCCCTGCATGCGGCGCTTCACTTCGTTGAGGTCGAAATTACCCGTGGCCATCACGTTTCTCCTTCAATATCCCGGCGACCTCACCGCGCCCCCACTTCGGGGCGCACCAGATGAGCCGTCAGCCGGCGACGACAGTCCCGTGGCCGACGCCGCGCAGAATCGCGCCGATCGAACCGGGTTCCGCGATCGAAAATACGATGATAGGCAGCGACGTCTCGCGGGCAAGTGCGAAGGCGGTCGCATCCATCACCTTGTAGCCGCCCTCAATCGCCTGCGAATGGGTCAGGCGGTCGAACCGGGTGGCGGATGGGTCCTTCTTCGGATCGGCCGAGTAGACACCGTCGACATTCGTCGCCTTCAGCACCGCCTGGGCACCGATCTCGGCGGCGCGCAGCACCGCGGTAGTGTCCGTGGTGAAGAACGGATTGCCGGTTCCGCCGCCGAGCAGCAGGATCCGGCCTTCGGCGAGATATTTGTGCGCCGCAGTGCGGGTGAACAGCTCGGAGACCTCGGGCATGACGAACGCCGAGAGCGCCCTCGCCGGCGCGCCCTTGCGCTCGATCGTGGCTTCGAGCGCGAGACAGTTCATCATGGTAGCGAGCATGCCCATGGTGTCGCCCGTGGGGCGTGACACGCCCCGCGAGGAGACCTCGACGCCGCGAAAGATGTTGCCGCCGCCGATCACGACGGCGACCTCGCATCCGAGCTGGCGGGCGACGATCAGATCGTCCGCCACCCGGTCCATGGTCGGCTGATCGATGCCAAAACCCTGCTGTCCCGCGAGATATTCGCCGGACAGCTTGATCACGACGCGACGATAGACCGGATCAGTCATCAGCACTTTCCTTGTCCGGGCGCCGCTTCCGGCGGCACGCCGGAAGGAGGTGTTCCGGCGCTTACTTCTTGCCGCTGGCCGCCGCGACTTCGGCCGCGAAGTCGGATTCCTGCTTCTCGATTCCCTCACCGAGAGCATAGCGTACAAAGCCCGCGATCTTCACGGTGCCGCCGACCTTGCCTTCGGCTTCCTTCAGCGCCTGCGCGACCGACTTGCCGGTGTCGTGGATGAAGGCCTGCTCGAGCAGGCAGACTTCCTTGTAGTAGGTCTTCAGGCCGGACTCGACGATCTTCTCGATCACATTCTCCGGCTTGCCCTGCTGGCGATATTTGTCGGCGAGCACGTCCTTCTCGCGCTTCACGACCGCCGGATCGAGACCGGACGGATCGAGCGCAAGCGGGTTGGCAGCCGCGACGTGCATCGCGATCTGGCGACCGAGCGCTGCGAGCTCGTCGGCCTTGCCGGGCGATTCCAGCGCAACGATCACGCCCATCTTGCCGGCGCCGTCGACGACCGCACCGTGGACATAGCTCGACACCACGCCTTGGCTCACTTCGAGCGAAGCCGCTCGCCGCAGCGTCATGTTCTCGCCGATGGTGGCGATCGCGTCGCTGATCGCAGCTTCCACCGTGACGTCACCGACCTTGGCGGCCTTGATCTTCTCGACGTCCGCGCCAACGTCGAAAGCGACCTGGGCGACCATCTTGACCAGGCCCTGGAACTGGCCGTTGCGCGCGACGAAGTCGGTCTCGGAGTTGACCTCGACCACGACGCCCTTGTTTGCCTTGGTGAGCGCGCCGATGAGGCCCTCGGCCGCGACGCGGCCCGACTTCTTGGCGGCCTTCGACAGGCCCTTCTTGCGCAGCCAGTCCTGCGCCGCTTCCATGTTGCCGTCGTTCTCGGTCAGCGCGGCCTTGCAGTCCATCATGCCTGCGCCGGTGGACTCGCGCAGATCCTTGACCATCGCAGCAGTGATCGTTGCCATCGTTGAAAATCCTTCTTGCCTGCCGGTTTGCCGCGGCGTGGCCCAACTGCCCCGCCGCGGTCCATCTCAGGAATTCGCGTCAACTGAATGAAATGGCGGCCAGATCCTATCCGGCCAACGCATCGCTCGTTCTGACTATTCCGCTTCCGCGGTCAGCGCCTTGGCCTTGGCCACCCACGCATCCGCGCGGCTCGGCAGACCGACTTCTTCGCCGATCGTGTGCGCGGTGTCGTGGTCGAGCTCGGCGAGCTGCCAGTAGTGGAAGATGCCGAGATCGTTGAACTTCTTCTCGATCGCACCCGAAACGCCGGGGAGCTTCTTGAGATCGTCGGCGGTGCCGCGGGGACCGGCAAGGCCCTGGAAGCCGCTCGAGGACGGCGCCGGCAGCTCTTCGGCGAGCGGACGCGCCGAGGCGCCGACATCGATGCCCGAATCGCCCTGGGCGCGCGAGATGCCGTCGATCGCCGCACGGGCGATCAGGTCGCAATAGAGCGAAATCGCGCGGCCGGCGTCGTCATTGCCGGGGACCACATAGGTGATGCCCTTCGGGTCCGAATTGGTGTCGACGATCGCCGCGACCGGGATGTTCAGCCGCTGGGCTTCCTGGATCGCGATGTCTTCCTTGTTGGTGTCGATCACGAAGATCATGTCCGGCAGACCGCCCATGTCCTTGATGCCACCGAGCGAGCGGTCGAGCTTGTCGCGCTCGCGCTGAAGCGTCAGGCGCTCCTTCTTGGTGTAGGAATTGGCCTCGCCGCCGGCCAGCACTTCGTCGAGATGACGCAGGCGCTTGATCGAGGCCGAGATCGTCTTCCAGTTGGTCAGCGTGCCGCCGAGCCAGCGCGAATTGACGAAATACTGCGCGCAGCGCTTGGCCGCGTCGGCGACGCCGTCCTGCGCCTGGCGCTTGGTGCCGACGAACAGGATGCGGCCGCCCTTGGCCACCGTGTCGCTGACGGCTTGCAGGGCCTGGTGCAGCATCGGCACGGTCTGGGCGAGATCGACGATGTGGATGTTGTTACGGGTGCCGAAAATGAACGGAGCCATTTTCGGATTCCAGCGGTGCGACTGGTGACCAAAGTGCACGCCAGCTTCGAGCAGCTGACGCATAGTGAAATCGGGAAGTGCCATCGTTTGAATTCTCCGGTTGGTTCCTCCGGAAGCGTGTGAGCAAAACGGAGCGATGTCGCCCCGGCTGCCACCGGACGGCCTTGAGAGCCATGCTTCCGTGTGAGATGGCGCGCTATATAGCGCCATTTCGGCCAGAAGCAAGGAAATAAGGGCCTTTCGGGGCTTGACCGCTCCCGAAAGGCCCGATCAGGCCATTCCGACCCTGTCCGCTAGCACCTGGGCTGGCCGGGCGGGCATTTTTTCGCCGCAGGCGGCGGCGCGGGCGGCCTCGGCGGCGGGGCGGCCGGTCGCGGCGGCGGCGGTGGCGCGACCGCCATCCGCGGCGGCGGTGGGGGCGCCGGCCGGGCCACAGGCGGCGGCGGCGCGGGCCGAGCCATCGGCGGTGGCGGGGGCCGCACGGCGGCAACTGGCGGGCGCGGTGGCGGGGGCGGCGCAGCCATCCGCGGCGGCGGAGGCGCTACCCGCGGCGGAGGCGGTGCCACGTGCGGCGGAGGCGCAGCCGTCGGCCTTGCGAGCGCCTGCGGATGGGGCGCGGGTGGCGGCGGTGGCGTTCTTGTGACCTGCGCGGGCGTTGGCGTTGCAGGCCTCTGACCAGGCGGCTTGATCTGCTCCCGCGTGGTGACCGGCGGCGAAGGCTGCGTCGGCTTCCCATTGGTCACGTTGGTCGTGGTCACGCCCGGTTTGCCTGCCGGGGTCGTGGTCGGCGTGACGGCCGGCTCATGCGCCAGAGGTTTGCCGTGTTCGGCTGCACCGGCCGGCGGCGTTTGCGCAACGGGCGGCTTCGCGGCTTGGTTGGCGGCCGGGTTGGTCGCGGCGTTGGCCGGCGCGGTCGTGTTGCCGGGTGCGGTCACCGTATTGGGATGAACCGGCGGCTGGCCGTTGGCGGGCGCGTTCGCCGTGGGCGCCGGCTTGCCATTGGGCGCCTGGACCGCACCGGCGGGCGGCGGTGGCGTGTTGTTGGTGCCCGGCACCGGCAGCGCGTGGCCTGGCGCCGGCGGTGGCGTCGACGTCGACGGAGTGGTCGTGGTCGGCGTGGCGTGGACCTGCATCACCTTCATCGCCCCGGGCTTTGCCGTGGGGTTGCTGACGAGCGCCGCCTGGCTCGGCTTGAGGGCCTGATTCGGATTGGCCTGGATCTGCTGCGCCTGCTGCTTCACGACCGTCGGCACCTGCGTCATCGCGCTCGGGCGCCCAGGTCCGTTCGCCGCAATGGTCACGGCCGCAGTGGTATTGCCCGGCGGTGGCGGCGGCGGCGCCTGGTTGATCACGGTGTTGATGACCGTGGTGTTATGGATGTTGTTCACGATGATGTTGTTCGGCGGCGGCGCGACATAAACAGGCGGATTGTAGAAGGCCGGGATCGGCACGAACACCGGCTGCGGCAGCACGAACAGGCCGACCACGGGGAACGGCGGCGGCAGCACCACGAAGTCCGGGGGCGGCGGCGGGCAGAAATAGACCGGCGGCGGCGGCGGCGGCACGAAATCGAACACGGGATCGCTGAAATACAGCACCGGACGATCGACATAGACGATCTCCTCCGGCGGCGGCGGCGGCACGTCATAGTCCATCACCGTAAACGTCGGCGGCGGCTCGAGCGGCGCGGTCAGGATCGCGAGCCGGCGCCTTGCATCACCCGCATGCGGTCCGTGCGGATAACGCCGCAGATACGACCAATAGGCATCGGGTGTATCGGCGCGATAGGTCCGTCGCCAGGTGATCGCCTCGCGACGCGCCGCCACGATCGCCATCACGCGCTTGGCCAGGGGATCGCCGGGATAGGCGGCGAGAAACTCTTCATAGGCCGGCAGCGTGTCGCGCTCGAGCGCGGCGGCATAGGCGTCCTGCACGCCGAGATCGCGGATCGGCTTGTTGCGGATTGCGGCGACCCGGTCGGGCGCGGCCTGCGGCGGCGGCGCGTCGGGAGCGCGATCGAAGAAGCTGAATTGCGCCGTGATCTTCTGGTCCTCCCACGGCACCTGCGCGCCCTTGGAATTCTCGTTGACGCGCAAACGGACGCGGTCGAACACCTCCGGCAACGACAATCCGCCGGTGCGGATCATCTCGGCCAGCGATTGCGCGTAGATGCTGTACGGCCCCGGCTCTTCGGGTGCCACCGTGCCCGGCGCGGCGTTGAAGGCGATCAGCATGTTCGGATCGGGCTCGACCAGCGCGAGCCCGCTCGCGATCGGCTGCTGGCCGCCCTCGATGAAGGGTTGGGCCCGTGCCGCATCGAGCACGATGATGTTGGCCTTGAGCGGAATGGCCGCGAGCTGGCGGGCATAGTCGCTGATGCGCAGCGCCTCGGTCGGAATGTCGGTGTCGCGCGCAATGCTCGAATCCACCGGGATGAAATAGTTCTCGCCGGCAAGCTGCACGCCATAACCGGCAAGATAGACCATCGCGACGGTGCCGGGGCCCGAGGCCTGCGCCTTCTGGATGAAGTCGCGAAGGCTCTTGCGCAGCGTGTCGCCGTCGAGATCGCGCGCGCCGACCACGTCGAAGCCCGCCGCCTGCAGCGTCTGCGCGATCAGGCCGGCATCGTTGGCCGTGGTCGCCAGCGGCGACTTGGCATAAGCGCCGTTGCCGACCACGAGTGCAATGCGCTTCTCCTGCTGCTGTGCGCGCACCGGACCGGACACGCCCGCGGCCAGGACCGCGATCGGGAGGAGAAGGCAGATGAAGACTTTGAACGTCCCACGCATGGCTTGCTTGCCCGCTATTGTTGTTGAGGTGCCAACGCCCATCAAGCGCGTGGCGAGCTGAATGACACTTGAACGAAACACTTTGTCACGAAAGGCTCGGATTGAGGCGGCGGCATGGCACCGCCCGGGCCCTGCGCCTCGCGTCAGCTCCACGTCAGCTTCAGCCTCTTGCGGAAGCCTCAGGCTTCCGCGATCGGGTCCACCCTTCCCGTCGTTCTAGATCTGCTGCACGTCCACCACGCCGGCGACTGCCTTGATGGCGCCGGCGATCTGCGGCGAGACCTTGAAGCGGCCGGGCAGCTTCATCTCGACCTCGGTCTCGAGGTCGAGCATCATCACCAGCGAGACTTCCCCGTCGCCATTGGAGCGCGGCGCGATGCCGGGACTGCCGATTTTGGGCGCTGCGCCGTTCGAGGGCGCTGCCTCGGGCCCGGCGAGACGTTTGGCGATCGAGTCCAGCGGCTTGGTATCGCGCACGAAGATGCGCAGGCCTTTCTGGGTCTTGGCCGCAGCGTCGTCGAGCGGCTCGGCATGCAGCACGCGGGCGCGGACGTCCTCGCCCTGAAGCTCGGCCCCGAGCTGCAGCAGCACCGCGGCCCCCGGCTCCAGCACGTCGCGATATTGCGCGAGGCCTTCGGAGAATAGCACCGCCTCGAAATGGCCCGTGGGATCGGACAGCCCCATGATGCCCATCTTGTTGCCGGTCTTGGTGCGCCGCTCCATGCGCGACACCACGGTCGCGGCAACCTTGCCGGCGGTGGCGCCGGTCTTCACCGCACGCGAGAATTCCGCCCAGCTCTGCACCCGCAGCCGCTTCAGCACGGTGGCGTAATCGTCGAGCGGATGGCCCGACAGGAAGAAGCCGACGGCGTCGTATTCGCGGCGGAGTTTTTCCGCCGGCAGCCACGGCTCGATCTGCGGCAGCATGATGGTCGGCGCGTCCGCCGACATGCCGAACATGTCGTTCTGGCCGATGGTCGCGGCCTCGTGCGCGCGCTGGCAGGCGGCGAGGATCGAGTCCGCGCCGGCGAAGACGCGGGCACGGTTCGGCTCCAGCGTGTCGAAGGCGCCGGCGGCGGCGAGACTTTCGATGATGCGCTTGTTGATCGCGCGCGGATTGACCCGCGCGGCAAAGTCGGCGAGCGAGGTGAACAACCCGTTCTTGGTCCGCTCCTCGATGATCTGCTCGATCGCCTGGATGCCGACGCCCTTCAGCGCGGCGAGCGCGTAATAGATCGTCTTCTCGCCGACCTCGAACGTGGCGCCCGAGCGGTTGATGTTCGGCGGCTCGACCTTGATGCCGAGGCGCTGCGCCTCGGAGCGGAATTCTGAGAGCTTGTCGGTGTTGTTGAGATCGAGCGTCATCGACGCCGCGATGAACTCCACCGGATAATGCGCCTTCATGTAGGCGGTGTGGTAGGACACCAGCGCATAGGCCGCCGCGTGGCTCTTGTTGAAGCCGTAGTCGGCGAATTTCGCCAAGAGCTCGAAGATGGTCTCGGCCTGCCCCTTCGGCACGCCGTTCTTCACC
>NZ_JADFUE010000107.1:0-14362 GCF_054967145.1 Bradyrhizobium sp. UFLA06-24 | reverse complement strand
AAGGTGGACTTCTCTTGCTTCGGGTATCATCCCGACCTTGAATCACGACTCACGTTCCAAGAAAAGTGGGTACTAGTGAACTCAATCGATACGGCCCTCATCAGAAGTTCCTTCACCCCGATGTTATGGGGCATCACGTGCTAACCGATGTCCGCCCTGCACTGAGCCCTGATGCCACATTCATGCCAAAGGCCCCTGTTGTTTGCGGACGCTTGTCACTTGCGTTCGCCAAACGACGTCCGGGTATAAACCCCTTGCTGAGCAGATCGACAATCTCGATGTCCTAAGAACAAATGGCCGTCGGCATCACGTCTGATAAGTCCGACCGCTGAGGGCGGAGACGCCAAGCCAACGCGACCTTATTGCTTGAAGCCTAGTTTCATGTTGCCTCAGAGTAAGCTGACGACCACGGCGCTCGTGGCGACACGCGAGAAGGCAACCTTCAGCACCCCCCCCTGGAAAAGCGATCCGAGATGTTCGTCCGCGAACCAAGCAAGGGACGTGTCGATGAAAATCGCAGCTGCTCTGCGTCTTCTACGAATGTTTGTAGCGTCGGAAGTCAGACATTGTTTCAGAGCTGACAATCGACTCTGTTAAAGTTCTGACAACACGCTGCGCAAGAAGGGGTGGCATCCCGGTCCATAGTCCAAATATTGTCATCAGAACTTTAGCGATGATCAGAGCTACAGCTGTGATGCAACGGGCAGCGTGACCGTTTCCGTATATGGTAAGAACGACCGGAGCGCAGGGGACTGCGCTCCCATTTTCATGGGGCATCTTTTTCCAAGGCACCACGTCAGGAGTGTATTGTCGCTCTGTCAGTGGCGAGAACACTTCCGCTGGTTCTGGCGACAGCGACGTTCGGCGCCGGTGCGCTCGTATCCATAACCGACGCTACATTGAACGCGCGCCGAACCAGACGGCTGCAGACCGCAGCATTTCTCACCTGAGCGTAGGCACGGATCGCACAGCTGTCCCTGTGCTGCGGTCTATGGTGGCAAAGAAAGAAGGAGCAGACTGCAATCAATCCTACGACGAATACGGGACGCGACATTTCCCCTCCTCATTTAAGGACAGCGGCAGTCCATCTACCATCTGTGAAATCAATCGTCCGCTCGACCGCGAGCCCCCCGGCTCCCTTGTGCGGAGAGCTCGCTCTATTTTTCGACATCGGGTATTCGACAATACCTGACACTACCGGAGCGCCGTCGCTTCCGTCGCGCGGCACAAGGGTTCGATCCTGCACGCCGACTTTCCTATACGGTGCTATTGCAAAGTGGCGGCCGTGTCTCAGAGGTTCTGGCGCTCACAGCTGCTGCTGTTGAACTGAAAAGCGGAAGCGTAGCGCTTCTGACCCTCAAGCGTCGAAAGAGTGACGTGGTACGACAAATTTCCCTACCGCTGAAACCCGGCCGAGGCGCGAATGGAGTTTCCGGAGTTGGCTGAGGTGTGGGCCACGATCTTTCCTGCCGTAGAGAAGGCGGCGGAGGAAGCGGAGCGAAAGTTGCGCGATTTCGTCGCTCAAGTCGGGTAGTAGAAATTTGCGGCGCTCACGCGCCGCCGAATTTTCAGACCGGGATGCCGAGCTTCTTCGCCTTGTCGCCCAGATTGTCCTGAATTCCCGCGCCCGGGACATGCATCACGCCAATCGGCAGCTCGTTGAGCATCGATTTCCGTTGTCAGGGTTGCAACGGCGTCAGTCGATGCCTCCGCGTCAGCCCTTCCAGCGATCTCTCCAGGTCGTCCCGACGCATCAGGACGGCGGCGTCCGTATCATTTACGGTTCGGTCGAGCTCTTGAGTTCGTGTTCGTAGCGCTCTGGACACAGCCGGGTCGGTGGCAATCAGCGGGAACACCTGACCCTGCGACCGGGCGATATCCTGACAGGCCATATTGAAGGCCCCTTCGGCTGAAGCGCGGCGATTCTTCGCGGCCTCCATTCCCGCGGCAGCTTCCTCGCAGCGAGCGCTCGCCGACTGGAACGCGCCAGCAGCAGCGGATTTCGCCTCCCACGCCTTGGCGAGGGTTTCGTGGGCCGTTCGACGACCTTCGTTAATCCGGGTCCGGTGACTCGCGGTCGCCCCACCGTCAAGAAGTTCAGCTCAGGCGAACGCTTCTCTACCAGTCGACGTTGTTTGGGTTGGGCCGCGCTCTGCGTCGATTTGCGACCGTGAATGCTCAAACGAGATGGCCGCGACCGCGCCGTCCGGCTCCGTTGCAGCGTCATTTCGAGCTCACCAGCCCGCTCACGCAGTGCACCGTACTTTTGCGCAACCGCTGAAAGTCTGTCGGCGCAGCCCACCGGGGCGGCGTCAATATGCCGTTTGGTTGTAGTTCCCGTTTCCCTTAAGCTTGCGCATAGTCGAGGAAATGCTGGAGGCGCGTGGCACTGTTGACCTATGAAGCCGTGCGCCAGTGGGGACCGAAATTCGGCAAGGCGTTCTCCGATCGGTCCGCGAGCGCGCTCCCGCTCGCGGTGACAAATGGCATCTGGACGAGATCGTTATCTCGATCGCGGGCGAACAACATTAGCTCTGGCGCGCTGTCGACCAGAATGGCTTCGTTCTCGACGTCTTGATCCAGCGCGGAAGAGACTCGCGCGCTGCGCAGCGGCTCAGGAAGAAGCTCTTGAAATCCGCCGGCACGCCGCCGCGCGTGATGATCACGGACAAGCTTCGTTCGTACGGCGCTGCGAGGGCAAAGACGGGCCTTTGGGTCGAACATCGCCAGCACAAAGTTCTCAACAATCGGGCCGAGAATTCTCATCAGCCGACGCGACGACGCGAGCGGATCATGATGCGTTTCAACTCCTCCAGGCCAACCGATTTCTGTCAGTTCACGATCAGGTCTCGAACCTTTTCCACATCCCCTATCCCGGAGCCCTGACTGCCGACTTCCGTCGTGCTTGGCACGAGCGAGCCTTTGCGACTTGGCGCGAGATCTCCATGACAAGCGCTATCGCCGAATCTCGAACCTTTGAGAAGCGCCTCCTTCAGCTCAGCGGTCGGTTAAGTTGACGATGCCGTCGCTCGACATTCAGTATGGCACAGGGATTGCAGTGATGAAAAAGCGCTCCGGAAGCTGAGCACGGCGAGCCGGTGCCGGGCGATGGATCTATTCTGAGTCGTTACGGAACATGACCATCAGCGGGCAGAACCCAGGTGCAGCCGGTCGATATCAGGAATCTGGTGATCGGCCACGTCTTCTTTATGTCGTGCCACGTAACTCTGACAGGTAGACAGAAAATTTGGAACCCACATTATGCCGGCGGAGTCGGATATCAAATGTGCGAATGCAAACATTCGAACAAGCACCGTCTGGACAATTGTGCTCGGCTTTGCCGCCGATCCATTGATGCGGTGGAGTTGGCCTGACGCAAGCCAATATCTTCGGAGCATGCCTCGGTTCGTTAACGCCTCTGGTGGACCAGCATTCGAGCACGGCACAGCATACGTCACGGAAGGGATCCGCGCCGCAGCCCTGTGGCTGCCGCCTGGCGTGCAGCAAGACGAGTCCGCGTTAGACGAAATAATGGCGCTGTCCCTGAACCCGGCGATCACCGAAGATATGGCGCTCCTGCGGCAGGAAATGGCCGAACATCATCCGTCCGAGCCGCATTGGTACCTGCCTCTCATCGCGGCCGATCCGAACTGGGTCGGACAAGGACTTGGCACATTGTTGATGAAATACGCTCTTCAACGATGCGATGAGCAGGGCATTAGCGCCTATCTGGAAAGCTCGAATCCCGATCACATCCCCTTTTATCAAAGCCACGGCTTCGAGGTCATTGGCAAAATACAACATGGTTCTTCGCCGCCGCTCACGCCAATGTTGCGAGCAGCCAAATAAAGCGAAATTCAAAGCCTGTGTTCGCATTGGCTCACGAGGGCCACCTTTCAGCACTGCTTACGTATTGTCTGCGGCGGCGCTGATTATTTCGCCAGCAAGTATTGGGGCGACTCGGGCTCGCGGCGATGCTCCATGATGTCGGGAAGCTACCATTCCGCTGACGCTGTTCGACAAGCCGGGCCGTCTAAATGAGGAAGACAGCAGACTGATCGAGACACATCTGGTCGACGGCTTCGGAAGACTCTGGATGGCGTTAAGTTAACGAATTGGAGCCGCCGAGGGGGTGGTGAGGACCAGCACGCCGACCGCCCGGACCCCTCTTTATCGCCGCCATCGCTTCCCACCGGAAGTAATCAGCTATGCCGCTTGGTTGTATTCCGGCTTCCTCTCAAGCTTGCGCATGGTCGAGGACGTGCTGAAGTGCTGGCGGCGCGTGGCATTGGCGTGACCTATGAAATCGTGCGCCAGTAGGACGAAAACTTCGGCAATGCGTTCTCCGATGGATCCGCTCGCGCGCTCCCGCTCGTTCAAACGACTGAGAGCATGCACTTGACCGACCGCGACAATCGCGATGATCAAAGCCGGTTGTTGACGCGTCGATTTCGCTCGCCCGAGGACGAGTACGAAGCAAAGGCGGCGCGCGGTCACGACAGAATTCCGGCGGAGCATTCCGCAGCCCGGTAGAAGGCCCGGGCATCCCGTCTTACAAGGAATCGGCAATGAGGCTGCGCGCCGACCATTTCATGCTGCCGCGCACCGTGCGATCTTCACGGCGGTAGATGCGTGCTGCCTCAACGGGCAGCGCCTCAGCCTCCTCGCTCGAGCGCCAATCGGCAATCGTCAGCTCAAAGATGATGTCGATTGCAGGATCCATCTTGAGGCAGCGCCACAGAGCAACGAAGAATATCCCCGCGGGACTGTTGGGAAGTCTTATTGTTCTAGGCCGCGCTCTGCGAGCAGCCGGTGCATGACCTCGCCTTTGATCTCGCCTGCGATTTGGTTTCGGACTTGGGCTCCGAGCACCCGCTCGGCATCGACGTCGCCCACCAGACCATGTTCGGCCAGTCGCTGATCCAGACGGCTTTGGAACTCTTCGCCCATGGCTTCGACGAGCCGGTCTTGCATCGCTGCATGTTCGTCTGGAGCGATGCGCCTCAGCACCGTCTCCCAGGGGTGCCAGCGGCTTGCCATGAAGTCGGTGAACTGGCTTGCTTCCCGCTCCCGGACCAGGTCGAGCGCCTCCGTCGCATCATCCTCGCTTACGTGAGAGACCGCCAGGAAGCGCATGTCAGGGGCGACGTGACTGAGCTCCAGCGGCTCGCGCAGCCGATGTTGATAGGCCAGGTAGACTTCGATGTCGTCTACGTTCGGGTTGCCGCTGGCGAGCGAGTTGATCCTGTCGCGCGCGATCTCGTCCAACGCCTCCAAGCGGAAGGCGACACGGCCGCGCTGGATCAGATCGCCAAGCCGATCGTCATATACCCCGTCCTCGACGTCAGCGTTGAGGCGCGCGGTCTGCATACCATTCCAGTGCAAGGTGACACGATCCTCGCAGCTCGCGTTGGCCTCGGACGCCTGCGCAAAGAACTGCTCGCGCAATGTCGGATTGGCGGCCGCCTGCTGCAGATCATCAGCCACTGCCTGCCGAAACTCGTCATTGCCGTAGTTCACGGTCTCTCGTAGCCTCTCCAGGAACTGCGCGTAGTCCTGGGCGCCTGGCTCATCCGCAAAGTGCTGCCATTTGGCCAGCGTCGCCGGGTCGTCTGCGAGCCATTGCGCGGCAGCCTCATATAGAGATTGCTGCGCAAGCTGCGGTGGCGCTTCAGCCGTCGCCAGATTAGCGAGGACGTCGTCCGGCAGCGGGTTATCCCCGAACTCGAGGTTCTCCAAATGCGGGTAGCTGAGACTAAGATTCGGTACACGCCCCTCAAGAAGATCCTCAGGCAGGCTGGTCAGCCGGTTACCGCTGAGATTGAGCGATTGGAGGGTGCTCGGAAGGGGGGCGGGGAGGTCGGCCAATTGATTGCTGCTGACATCGAGTTCAATGAGCCCCGATGGGAGGTAGTCGGGGAGGTCGGTCAGCTGATTGCCACTAACCGCGAGCGAGGTGAGCCTGCTCGGGAGAGCGTCCGGCAGGCTAGTTAGTCGGTTGTCGCTTGCGTTCAGGATCTCGAGCCCAGCCGGAAGGTTGGCCGGCAGACTGGTCAAGCTGTTATCGGCCACCTCCAGCCGAGAGAGGGTCGCCGGAAGAGCGTCCGGCAAACTAATCAACCGGTTATGGCTAATGAGAAGATGCTGAAGACCGGGTGGGAAGCTAGCGGGCAGGCTGCTTAGCTCGTTGTGCCTGGCGCGCAGTTCCAGCAATCTTGGCGGCAGGGCGGCGGGCAAAGCGGTCAGGGAGAGGGAGGACAAATCCAGCGAGTGCGAGCCAGTGTTGTCCGCCCCCCTAATTCGTGCGCGTCCCTGTCGCCGATTCTCGGCTTCGCCCTGCCCCTCTTCGGCCGCCCAGTTGTCCAGCAACTGCGCGCGCGCGGAGGCCGGGGTCCGATATCCTGTCATGGCTTCGAGCAAATCCGCCACGGCTCGGCTGAAGCCGCTGAGGTAACTTTCCTGCTCCCCCTCTTCAGAAGCGGCCGAGGAAGAACCTGCACTCCACTGAGCCTGTCCTGTGTTCATCAATATCTCCATCGCCAAAACAAGAATACCCCCGCTCCTCAAGGTCGCGAAGCAGGCCGGGTGTCATGATCATTGTTCACACGAGCCCAAACGCGCAAATGGATCGATACTGCTGCGAGGCTTCCTGCCATTTCGTTGACCAGATAAGTCCCGGAGGGCCGTCAACGTGGCAGCGTTCTGCCCTTAGCAGGCCTACCTGTCGATAAGCTGACGAATGTCGCTGCAGAACCCCGGGTCGCCGGTTGCCAGCGGTGACCGAAGCAAGCCCGGTTTGAGGTTGAACCGGTCAAGCTTCGCAAAGACCAGCTTGGCCCCCATTGCCTTGGCATGGGCACCGCCAGCGCTTACGCGTTCGGAGCGTCTGCCACTCTTCGTTGCCACGTACTCGGTCGAAGGGTAAGCGGCAAGCTGCGGCCGTCAGGCGGCGTGGTTCCATGGCATAAGCGCGTCGATTTCGCCGCTCGGCCAGCCGTTGGCGATACGCTGAGGCGTTAGGCTGAGCCAGGCGCACGGATCGACGTTATTCATCTTTGCTGTCTGCAGCAGTGTTGCGATGGTTCGCCCAGGTTCGTCCGCCGCCGTCGCTACCGGCAAAGAGGCTATTCTTTCTCGTAATTGTTTGTGGTCAGATGGCGCGTTCAACGATGTTGGAGTCGAGCTCGATGCGAACCATCAGTCTGGAAGCGTTCGAAGATGGCACGGCGCGAGACGGCATAGCGGATTGCCTCAGCCAGTTTTGATTTTCCGGAAATCCGCCGCAATGTCTGCTGCCAGAGATCGAAGAGATCTGCGACGACCGCTGTGGAGGCTTGCTGGCGCGCGGCAACGCCTACGTCGGGGCTTTGACCGCGTATGGTCTTCTCGACCTGCCAGAGCTTCGCCATCCGCTCGACCGTCGCCGTTGCAACTTTCAAGCTTCCTGCAACATGCAGCTCATAGAACTTGCGCCGGCTGTGTGACCAGCAGCCAGCCAAGGTGACGCCATCTCTCTTGCGTGAACAACGGACGTATCCATTTCTTGATCTCTGGAAGCGACGCCGCCCACAACGCAAGCGTCTCCTCGATCGACGCTGCTGGCGTCCACGACCTCCGAATCATGGTGTCCATAGATTCAGACATCTCCTAAAAAGGCAACTGTAATGCTAGGATTACCCCTAGGACCTGCAGCGCTCGCGTCCGTCAAACAAGGCGGCCTCAATGGAGGGATACCTTCCATCAGCTGGATGGCTGGATCATCCGAAGGCTCTGGTCGCGCCGCGGAAGCGGTGGCGGAACGCAGCCTGGAAGGAATATCCGACCGCTCGCAAAGCGCATGGGGTCCTGCTGAACGCGCTGCGAGGCGCCTTCGATGGCGCGCAGCCGCGGCCAGCTTGCAACATAGATATCGTTCATCGCCGTCCGCCAGCGGAAGATGTAGTGACTGACGAAGAAACGCGTCATCACACCGACACGACCGCAACAAGAGCAATGCCGGCAAAAGTCGACAACTCGCTGTAGAACTGCTGGACCATCACTTGCGCCGATTTCGAAAGCGCGGCCTGGACAAGGTCATAGAATGGCCCATACCAGCTGTTGATGGCGACGCTGACCTGGACCTGAAAGTAGGAGGTGAACAGTATTAGCGCGGAGCCAAGAATCGACCACGTCGCCCAGGGGTGCGGCGCAACCAACATCCAGCCAGCCGCAAATATCGCGGCGCACGCGGCGAAATAGAGGTCGAACCAGAGAGCCGGCGCCGACGAGAACGTCGCCAACCCGACCTGCCTTTTGCGGCGCTTCGAACAGATTGCTCGCGAAGCCATACCAGACCAGCATCGTCAGTGCGGTCCAAACGATCGCCGAGAGAAAGAACAGCTTGGGTCGGGGGAAAAACGAGAGGTCCGAGCATCTGTGGCCTCTTGGATTACAGGAGACCGTCGGGCATCGTCAACTTAATCGACCGCCGAGCCGAAGGAGGCGCTTCTCAGTTCGAGATTCGGCTTGTCGCGGAGATTTCGCGCCAAGTCGCAAAGGCTCGCTCGCGCGAAGCACGACGGAAGTCGGCGGTGACGGCTCCGGGATAGGGGATGTGGAAAAGGTTCGCGACCTGATTGATCGTGAACTGACAGAAACCGTTGAGCCTGATCGGACGATTTGAAACCCTTCATGATCGGCTTGCGTCGCCGCGTCGGCTGATGAGAAATCTCGGCCCGATTGTTAAGAGCTTTGTGCTGGCGATGTTCGACGTGAAAGCCCATCTTCGCCCTCACAGGGCCGTACGAACGGAGCTTGTCCGTGATCATCACGCGCGGCGGCGTGCCGGCGTATTTCAACAGCTTCTTCATGAGCCGCTGCGCAGCGCGTTCGGCGCTGGATCAAGACGTCGAGAACGAAGCCATTTTCTGGTCGACAGCGCGCCAAAGCCAAGTTGTTTGCCCGCGATCGAGAAGGCGCTGCTGCAAAACTACGGGGTGACCACCTGAGGGCCGTGTCCGAGATCGGCCCAGAAGGCCAGCGCCAGCCCGATTTAGCCGGACGGTGGGTATGGGTCCTGGCCATATGTCCACTCGTGTCTGAACCTGTGGTCATGGCCCTGAACTAGAACCTGAGCGTCGCGTCCTACCTTTCCCTCCTTGTGGGCAGCGTCGACCGCGACGCGGATCGCCTCTTCCTCAGTGGCGTAGGGGCCGGAGTACTCGCAATTGAGCGCAACCATCCACTGGCCTTTATGGCGCGTGACGAAGTACTGAACGCTTGCCATAAGCTTGCTCCGGCATCGCCCCTGGGATCGATAAACGGGGTCGTACTCTGCAAATCTGCCGCGGTCGCCTCAACTACCGGATTTGGTGGGCTCCAAGGAGCAGCGCCTTGTAGGCTGGCCTGTTTGCTGTACCCGCGGAGACCAACTGCCGCGCCTTAGTTTCCCTTATTCACGAGAACCGGAACGTAGCAGCTTCAATCGTCGTAGATGTGGCCTAGCTGCTAGCAAGTCTCTCTTTCTCGTTGGAGTCGAAGGCTGGATTGATGGTTGAGTGCTGCGACCGTTTGCGTTTGATCGACAAATGAACCCTCCAAATAGAATGTCGTCAGGGTCCAAACTCCCGGGAGACCAGCCGCACTCGATCGCATTTGTAAGAAAGCGCTCGTGCGGGTCCGACCTTGCCTCTTTTAGATCGTACGAGGCAATAAATTTGGCATCATGGTTGCTCCACTCCGCGGCGCACACGCGGACTTGGAGGCACGCGGACATGACTCGGCGCCGTCGGGAGTGAGAACCCGACGCTGTCCCTACCGCGCCCGCGCGGCCAGTGAAGTTGCCGGCGGTGACTCGGCGCTCACGCCTCCGGAAGCGCTTATCCCTACCACGCGCTGCAAACTTCGGTGGCCAGCCTTCGCCCTTGGATAAGCGAGACCGACCACCGCGGCACCCCGAGAGGCTCAATTCCCAAGGGTGCTACCAAGCAGTATCGCTGAGAAGGACTGGAAGCACCTACCAGGATTGGTTGGTGCCGATCTAATGTGGCCTGGGGCAAATGCGCCATGGCGACTGAATTTGATACGATTTTTGATGTGATTGAGCGTTCGGTGCAGCACGCCGCCGCGGTATCGGTATCCGCGAAACTTGTCGCAGGTCTCGAGTTTCATGCCGCCGACGCGATCAGCGAGGAAAGAAGGTTGGCTCTCGAGGAGTATGCAGACGTGCTCACTCCAAGCCGACCACGCTTGCGGACGTGATCGCCCTGAGCCGCCACGTAGCCAGACTACCGGCTTGGCCGACGGTCGATGGCGATGCCGTGCGTCGCCAACATCTGCGCCTGGCGATAAAGCGGCAAATGCCAATGATACTTGGCATCGATCACATGCGCTGACCAGCCGCTCCGTGGGCAGTGTTCGGGCCCGGCATGCTGGAGGACGACGCCATGACAAGCGCGGCAGGCCAGTTTGGGCCGGCGAGTGACGATTACGCGATACTGCGCCGGTACGACGTCGAGCCTCTGGCTCTCATCGCTCCCAATTTCAAAAAGGACGCCTGCGCAGTACGGGCGGCAGGTTGCAGTGGGCATCAGGGTCTCGACGATGCGCGGCAAATACTCCGGCAGCTGACCGCGGTTGGCTCTGCGCTCGGCAGTTCGCTTCTCGCAGGTTCTTGGATTGGCGTGATCCTCGGCTGCTTCGAGAGCCGCGACGGCCTCTTCGATGCCCTCCAAAACAGGCTGTAGTTGATCAGCGTCCAGCTTTCCGACGATCGACCGAACTGCGCATCTTTCGCAAGCTTGCGCCACGGCTCATGCTGCAAACGATGCCGTGGTCGGCCATCAGGCGCTGGAACTGCTCGCTGGTGGACTGGGACACTCGGCGGCGAACTGCCGGTCAAGGAGGTTCGCCGGTACGGTCTCGAGCTGTCGATCGCCGTCATCCTTCGGCAAGCGCCGACGTCGCGGCCGCGCCCGCAAGCCTTGCAGGCGCATCAGCCGCTCAATCCGGTGCAGGCCGCAATCCGCCCCGTCGGCGAGCAGGTCACGCCACACCCGGCGTGCGCCATAGGTGCGGTCGCTGGCGACGAAGCTGGCCTTGACCTTGCCGCCGAGCTCCTCGTCGCTGCGGGATCTGGCGCTGGGAGAGCGGTTCAGCCAGGCATGGAAGCCCGACCGCGACACTCCCAGCGCATCGCATAGCCATGCCACCGGCCAGATCGTCCGGTGCTTCGCGACGAAGGCGAACTTCATGTCGCTTCTTCGCGAAGTAGGCTGCGGCCTTCCTAGGAAACAGCCGGATTGGCGTCCCCCGGAAGAGCCTGTAACACGAAGCCCAGTGATTTGGCTCGGCGCTGAAGGTTGGCGAGCACACGGCTGCGATATTGTCGCTCATATTGGTCTGCACCCGGATCTCTGTAGTGCATGCCGTGCCGCAGGGTGTTGTAGAATAGAACTGCGATCTTGCGGGCGGTCGCCGTCACCGCCTTTGATTTGCCTGCACGTGAGGATAGCCGGCGATAGAATGCGCCGAGCGCCGTATCGCTCCGTCCGACAGTAGTGGCCGCCAATCGCAACAGTGCGGCTGCCCGACTGGACGATCTTCGTGTGCGTGAAGACAGCACCTTGCCGCCGGAGATTTTGTTGCCCGATGCAAGGCAGAGCCAGGAGGTGAAGTGCTTGGCGCTCGGCCATGCCCTCAGATCCGTGCCGCACTCGCCGATGAGCTTCAGCGAGAGGGACGGACCTAACCCATGGATCTCAGTCAAATCGACGCCGAGCATTCCGTACAGCGCGGCCCTGACATCGAAGGTAGGTGTGTTGACCTGCTTGGTCTTAACGCGTGGCTTTGATAACTTTGCGCCCGCTTTTGCCCCTTTGTTGCTCAATACGGCGATCAAGGCTTCGAGCTTGCGGTCGCAGTCCGCATTTTCGCCTGGTAAACGTCGTATAGTTCCAGCGATTGACGGAGGGCGAAGACATGTTCTTCCCGGTCGTTGCCAACCAGTGCCGCGCGGATTGTCTCGGTCGAAGAATGACAACGCACGTCCCGATAGGTTGCCAACACGTCGGGATTGCGCTCGCCTGCAACAACGGCTCGGATAATCCGCATGCCGGTCCAGGTGGCGCGGAGGTGGATGGTCACTACCAAAGCTTGAGGGGGCGTCGAAAGCCTGGCTCTTGGCTTTTGGTGCGGTCTTTTCAATCGAGCTTATAGGACGCCTGAAAGAACGTACCCCAGCGTTCCATGCTGTACTTCGCAAGCATGGTCGGTTCAACGCAGCCGCTGCTGCTGCACAATGAGTCGCTTCGGCTGTTGGTCCACATCGCCCAGTAGCGGCCACCCACGCCGACGCTGAAGTTCCTGGTGACGAAGTAGGACAAGACGCCTTCAACCTGGACGCCTCGGCCCCCATTGCTCTGTTGTTCATCAAACATGGTCGTCGGGCGCAAGAGATGATGGTCACGCCCCTTGAAATCGGTCCAGGGCAGGTAAGCGACGTCAGCGTTCAAACGCCAACGCTCGGTGAGCATGGTTTCGGCGCTTAGGCCGACACGAGCTGCATTCCACTGAGTATTCTGGCTGCCAACGACCTGGTCGTCGTCCGGCGCCAAGCATGGAGGTGGGGCAGCTATCTGTACACACCCCCTCGAATCGGAGCTCTGTTCGTAATACGTCCAGCCGATAAAGCCGCCGACATTGTAGTTGGCGGCGCGGAGGAAATCATAGCCTACGTCGGCCGTGTAGTAGGTGTACCTCCCGTTGGCCTGGCCTGATATCGTGTTGACATAGGAGAGGTTCGGGGGGAGGCCCCAATCTTCGTCGTTCATGTGTCCTTTGTCGAAGCGCCCAAGGCCAATGTTGCCCTTCAGGAACACCCCCCACGGGCTGTCGAGACGGCCAAATAGCTCCCCGGAAAGTCCGTCAAGTCCGTGATAGGTGAGCCTCGATATTAGCATGCTGGGGTCTTCAAGGCCGCCGGAGGCCACTGCGCTGCGGTCCCATTGGAATCGACCCCGGCTGAGCCAGAGTCGCGATCCGCCTTCGAACGACCAACCGGCCGTGTAAGCAATCGGCGCCGCGCCGGCGGGCGCTTTTGCGTAGAGCGGCGCATCGGGCCAACGCACCACCCACGGGTCGGCGCCAAAATGGTAGTTCAACCCGATCTTTCCGATGTGATAGCTGCTGGAGAGGCTGGTTATGTTCGCCGGAAGAATGGCGAACGGCGGATTCTGCACCGTCGGAGGCGTTGCGACACTCGGCCCGCCGAAATGGAGATAGTCATACTCGACGTTGACCGACCATGCAGACGTAAGTGCTTGCTCGACGCCTAGCCCGATGACGCCACCGAGGCGACCATAGTCGAAATGGGTTTTCTCCTGTGGCGCGCCGCCTTCAAAGTTGTTGACGACGTCGCCTCGATTGTTTTGCCAAGCCACTCCTCCCTTAAGATAGGCCAACGTGCGGCCCAGCGCGCCAAACGCGTAACCGACGCGCCCAGTCCCGGTGGCAAAGACGTTGGGACCTGCCTTGCAGTTTGCACTCACGACAAAGCCGGAGGCGGCGAGGCAAGTATTCGTGCCGTCGGAGACAGCACCGCTGGCATCGAGTTCGACGCCGAACACCCAGCCATTCTTCTGCCAATTGTAGCCGATCTGGCCACCCGCGAGAAGCACTGGGGTATCGACGACATCGCCATAGATTGACGGACCGTAGGATTGCTGAAGGAGGTTCGGCCGTAGCCGCCGCCGAGGTGCCCGCCAATATAGCCTCCCGACCAGTTCCACACCGCGGGCGGCAGTTTCACTTCTGGCTCAAGGTCTGCCGCGTTCGCTGCACCGTTTGCGACGAGCGCAATTGTCGTGGCTCCTAAAAGAAGAACTCCGGATCGCATCCAACACTTCCCTGTATTGTCTCGGCCCACGACCGAGCGCCCTTAAGTTATCGCCGCAGCAAACCGTCGGGGCGGACCAGACGCTAACAGCGACGCGCGCCGAGTCCGCCCCCGAGGATCATCGCAAGCGATTGGTGGTGATGCCGCAAAGAGAGCAAGTCGCGTGCCGAAGTGAATTCGCAGGCTATGCAGGCACTTCGTCGCGGCGTGTGGCGCCAAGTTGCTCACATTGGTCTCGATACCGACAAGGGCCACGTTACCCGAGAGTGGCCCGCTCGCGCGCTGAATGTGTACGCGCGGTGGCGCGTGCAGACCCGGCCCGTGTGATGTCAACAGGAAGCCCTCTGCGCTTCCCCGACTACGGCGCTGTGTCGCCGTTGATTTTAATTTCACCGAGTCCTACTGATGGGACTAGGGTCTGTACCTAAATAGCGCCACGTGATTCTCTTGCCTACGTGTTGATTCGGGGGCGAGAGAATGCGCGCTGGT
>NZ_JADFUE010000106.1:0-14401 GCF_054967145.1 Bradyrhizobium sp. UFLA06-24 | reverse complement strand
GATGTAGAGGCGGCCGGCGACATCGGTCCGGAGGCCGTCGATGGTGTCGGGCTGGAATGCCTTGACGAGCTTTGGGTCGGTGAGCGCGTTGCCGTTGATGGTGTAGGACCAGACCTGGCCATTGCTGGATTCGCCGACATAGAGCGTCTTGCCGTCGGGGCTGAGGTCGATGCCGTTGGTGGTGCCCATCGCGCGCGGCGCCGGCATGATTTGCCCCTGCACCACACCGTCCGCGGCTTTGGCGATACGCCAGATGTGGCCTTCCCGGCCCTTCCAGTTCGGATCGCTCGCATAAATCGTACCGTCGCGGGCGATCGTGATGTCGTTGGGCTGGTTCATCTCGTCGGAGTGAAACCAGACGACCGGCTCGGTCGTGCCCTTCGTGATCGCAAAGATGTTGTGCTTCTTGTAGTCGGCGATGAACATCGTACCATGGGAATCGAAGCGGATGGCATTGCCGATGCTTCCCTCGGGGAGCGTCGTGAAGGCTTCCGACGCTGCGCCGCCCGCAGGCAATCGACCGATCGTGCCTGATTTGCCGAAATTGACGACAAAGAGGTTGCCGTCGAGATCGGCGGCCGGCCCCTCGATGCCGTGCGTGTATTCGTCTGAAGGCGTTACCTGCACGCTTTCGAACAGCGTGGTCTCGGCGGCGACGAGCGGCGTTGCGACAACAAGCAGAAGGCTACTGCACAGGCACCAGAAATTCCTGCCGGATGTAATAGCCATCGCCGTCGCTGCACTCGCCATTCAAATAAGGATCGGCCGGCCGGAAGAATCGGCTGAAGCCCGGTTTGTCTACAGCGTTCCTTTGTGTCACGACAACGACCTTGGCGGCCGGTATTTCGCCGCATTCCTTGTTCGTCTTGCTGAAGAACTTGCGCTGCGGCAGGCCGAGCCTGATGCGCATCGGCGTTCCCGGAACCATCTTGGCAACGAAGAGATCAGCGGTGTTGAGCAGAGCCTGGTAACCGGGCTCGGTCTTCGGCAGGCCCTCCCCGCCCTGCGGCATCAGCTTCTCCGCACCGATGCCGCGCAGCCGCGTGCGCAGCCTGCCCGAAGCGGGATCACCCGGATAGATCCAGCCATCCTGCGACAGCATGAAGCGAAGCACGGCTACGTCCCTGTCTGCATCAGACTGGCCCGCCTTCAGGCCGAAATCGGAATGGCAGCCGATACAGTGCTTTTCGACGAGATTCTTGCGCAGCGTGGTGAGCCGCGCCTTGTTCTGCGCATCCCCGGCGACGAAGGCGGCAAGCTGGTCGATCAGCGCCTGACTGCGCGTGTCGCAGGGCAGCGGGGGCGGTGCATCGCCGGCAGTGCGGTCGATGCGGATGATCGTCTGGTTCTTGTCCTCGACGAGCCAGATCGCACCGTCCTCCGCGACAGTCATGCCAGCCGGCGCGCCTTGCGGCCGCGCGCCGTTGGCGCGGTGCCAGCCGGCGATCAATTCCTCGAATGGCGCAGCGGCAACATCGCCGGCGTCGGTTTGAAAATTGTGAGTTGGATCTGCCGCGCAACTGACGTGGTAGCGCACCGGTGCCGGCGCTGGCTTGGGAAAACCGTGGCCGTCAACGTCGTAGATCAGCACGCGGCTGCCGGTCGGGCGATAGCCGTGCAGACCAACCAGGAGCTTGCCTTCGAGCTCAGGAAATTTTGTGCCGTGATAATACAGCATCGCAAGCGGCGCGCCGTGCGGCGGCAGCAGCGAGAGCGGCGCCTTGTACAGCGCATTGCCGGTGCAAAGCGATTTGTAGACGCCCGATTGCAGCACGAGCTTGAACTCGGGGCTCGGCGTCGACAGGTCGTAGCAATAGGGCCAGCCATAATGTCTGCCCTGCTCGATCGCATTGATCTCCTCGTTCGGCTTGAAAATATCGGGCAGGTCGCGGCCATTCTCGCCTTGCAGGAAAGCGTAGCCGGCGTCCGGAAAATTCGGGTGCAGCGCCAGCGCCATCGAGTTGCGCAAGCCCCGCGCGTAGATCGTGTGCGGCGGATCGGGATCGTTCGGCTTCAACGCCGGAAAGATGCCGCCTGACGGCGGTGTGAACAGCCAGATCGCGGCCATCGCGGAGGCGCCTTCGGCTGCCGCGCAAGGCTTCGTGATCGGTGCCGGCGTGATGCAATCGTCGTTGTGGGCCCCGATGTTGACGAACAGCCGCCCGTTGCGATCGAGCACGAACTGCTTCAGCGGATGCGCCGCCTCGTCGAGCTTCGTCCCATCAGGCAGCGTGATGCGCCGGCCCGGCATGTGACGGACGATGGTCTCGACCGTGCCGCGCGGATTGTCCGCAAGAGGATCGAAACGGAAGATGGTCTCGGCGGTCGACGCATAGAGTTTCTTGTCCGGCCCGACCACGAGGCCGAACGGATATTCGACGCCGGTCAGGAGCTCTTTGAAACGCTGGCCACTGGGCGCGTGGGGATCGAGCAGCAGCAGCCGTCCGTCGGCGTGACCCCAGCCCCCCATGTCGGCAACCACGAACATGTCGCGACCGGGTACCTGGATGATCGACCGCGGAAATTTCAGATGGTCCTCCTCGCTCGCGACAAGGCCAGCGCAGAAGCCGGCCTTCATGTCGATCTGGAGCCTGGGAAAGGCGAGATCGCCGCTGCCGCAAGTCTCCGTTCCCAGCGCATAGCCGCTTTTTCTGACCGGTTCGGACGCGGCGGGCGAAGCGACGCCGAGAATGATCGCGGCCAGGGCGGCAACACCCACGCGCAAGCTTCGGCGTCTATCCTGCAATGTGACCTGATTCACAGCGGCCTCCGCGACTTTCGGTCGAAGCTTGTTCCATGCCGTGCGGGCCTCGTCCAGTTGAACATCACCGGCCTGTGATCAAACCCGCCACGCGCGTGGTGCCGACCAACTTCCGTAGATTCCCTTACCGGGGTTGGCCCGAATGTTTTTCGCTTCGTTGGGGTGGTACCGATGTGCCGTCCAGTTCGCTTTCCAGAGGAGGCGTCTATGGTTCAGATGTATTTCCACTGCTCGAATGCTGAAGGCACGTTGATCGATCGCTACGGCACCGCAGTCGCCAACCTCACCGAGGCGCGCGATCGCGCCGCCCAGATCATGCGCTCGATGATCCTGACGCCCGGCGCCGAAGACTGGCGCGATTGGGTGATTCACATCAGCGACGACGACGGCGAAGAGATTCTGGACCTCCCCTTCACGGCCATGCTCGGCAAGCCGCATTGAGGTGATGCCGTGCTGTTCGCTTCCCTGACCCTGCTCCGCCAGCCCCTCACCTTCGTCGCCAGTAAATGGCAGACGCTGATCCGGGTCGCCGGCGACCCCTACCGCCCCGAGCTGCATTATATGCGCGGGCCTGGCCCGAAATGGCGCGCCAAGTACCAGGCCAGCCGCCTGAACCGCGGGCTCTGAGCGTAGCTTCGCCTCATTTCTGTTTTTTCATCATGGCCGGGCTTGTCCCGGCCATCGACGTTTTTAAGGCTGAGGACAGGCAGCGCCCGCTTCACCTGCCGGTAAACTTTGCCTTGCGCTTCTCGATGAAGGCTTTCCGGCCCTCGATCGCGTCGGCGCTTTGGCGGATGGTGGCCTGAAGCTCGATCTCGCGACGGAACTGCGCCTCGTAGCTGGCGTGCTCGCTTTCCTCGACAAGCGCGCGGGTCGCGACCAAAGCACGCGTCGGCCCCTCAGCCAGACGGCGCGCGAGTGTCAGCGCCTCGTCCATCAGTTTCGTATCCTCGACGACCTGCCGCACGAGGCCGATCTCCTGGGCGCGCTCCGCCGTCAGAGGCTCGTTGAGCAGCATCAGCTCGAGCGCGCGCTGCCGGCCGATCAGCCGCGGCAACAGCCAGGTCGAGCCGAGGTCGGGCACCAGCGCAATCCGGCTGAAGACTTGAATAAAACTTGCCGAACGCGCTGCAACGATCACATCGCCGGCCATCGCGAGGCTAAAACCGCCGCCGGCCGCGACGCCGTTGACCGCAACGACGACGGGCACACGGCATTCACGCAGCGCCCTGAAGGCCGGCCAGTAGAAGCGCATCACGCCGGCGGCGAGGTCCTCACCGAGCGCTCCGGCTGCCTTCAAATTCTGCCCCGAGCAAAATCCGCGCCCGGCCCCGGTGAGGATGAGGGCGCGAACCTCCTCATCTCCAGTCATCTCGGCGACTGCGGCTGCGAGCGCACCGAGCAGGTCCGGCGTCATCGCGTTCAGGCTGGCCGGCTCGTCGAGCGTCAAAATCCCGACCGCGCCGTCCCGCGCCTGTTTCACACCAGCCATGTCGTCATCTCCCTTTCGATGTTCTCGTGGGCGCCAATGTGCCATTCTTCGCGCGCTCCGCCAATTACGGAGCTTCGACGTCCGCGCAACGAAGCCAAACCAGAGTTCAAGACGACATGCCTCATCAGTTCAGCCTCAACCAGACCGTCCGCAAACCCGCCGTCACATCCAAGGGCGGCATTGTCGCTTCGCAATCGCGACGGGCAGCCGAGGTGGGAGCGCAGGTGCTGGCATCGGGTGGTGACTGCGTCGATGCGATCGTGGCAACCACCTTTGCGCTGAACGTGCTGGAGCCCTGGAACAGCGGCATCGGCGGCGGCGGTGCGATGGTGCTCTACCGCGCCAAGGACAATCGCTACGAGGTGATCGACTACGGCATGTCCGCGCCGCAGAGCCTGCGCGCCGCCGATTATCCGCTCAGTGGCGAAGGCGCGGCCTCCGATCTCTTCCCCTGGTCGCGGGTGAAGGACGACCGCAACATCCACGGCCCCGGCGCAATCGCGGTACCCGGTGTCGTCGCCGGCATGGAAGAGGCGCATCGCCGCTACGCCAAGATGCCATGGAAGGATCTGGTCGCGCCGGCTGCCGCGCTCGCCGGCGAAGGCCTGCTGGTCGATTGGTGGACCGCACTGACGATCACGGCCTCGGCGGCCGATCTGCGGCGTTATCCGGCAAGCGCAGCCGCCTTCTTGAAGGACGGCCTGCCGCCGAGCCCGCCATGGGGGATCAAATCTGAGGTGCGATTGCCGCAGGATGCACTCAAGGGGACGCTGTCGCACCTCGCCGAAGCCGGTCCGCGCGACTTCTATCAGGGCGATCTCGCCGACAGTATCGCATCCGACATCAGGGGTGACGGCGGCTCGCTCTCGGTCGAGGATCTTGCCGCATTCCGCGCGCATCTGCGCGAGCCGCTGGCGATCCCCTATCGCGGCGGCAAGGTCTATGCGACGCCGGAGCTCACGGCCGGCCCGACCATGGCGCATGCGCTGCGCCTGTTGCAGCAGAGTCTGAAACCGGCGGGCGCACCGGATGCGGACACCTACGTCGAATTTGCGCTCGCCTTGCAGGCGGCTTTCCGCGAGCGGCTCAAGGACATGGGCGATGCCGACGGCAAGCGCTCGCTCGGCGCCGAATATCTCGCGCCGGCCTGCACCACGCATTTCTCAGTGGTCGACCGCCACGGCAACATCGCCGCGGTGACGCAGACGCTGCTCTCCTCGTTCGGCTCCAAATATGTGACCCCGCACAGCGGCATCGCCATGAACAACGGCATCATGTGGTTCGATCCGACTCCGGGCACCACCAACTCGCTCGCACCCGGCAAGCGCTGCCTCTGCAACTATACGCCCGTCATCGCGGAGACGAAGAACGCCAAGCGCCTTGCGGTCGGCGCTTCCGGCGGGCGACGCATCCTGCCGTCAGTGATGCAGCTCGTCTCCTTTGCGATGGATTTCGGCATGGATCTCGACGCCGCCATTCACCAGCCGCGCATCGACGCCAGCGAAGGCGCGATCGTCATCGGCGACATCAGGCTGCCGGAGGAAACACGCAAAGCCCTGGCCGCGCGCTTCGACTACGAGGAGAGCCGCGTGCAGGCCTTGCCGCAGAAATTCGCCTGCCCGAGCGTCGTGATGCGCGAGGGCGAGGTCAATTCCGGCGCGGTCGAAATCTTCCAGCCCTGGGCCGACGCGGTGGCGGAAGGCTAGTCGAGGGCAACTACATGCCGAGCCACGGATGGTCGAGATCTAGCCGAAATCCTGTCCCCTGGATGACTCACTATCGGAACGTCAGTGAATTTCCGTAATGAAAAACACCGACGAAGGTTTGAAATGCGATCCGGTACTGTCCGGCTTTCAGCATGATACCTCCGGCCGCAATGTAGGGGTTTGCCATCCCGGCGTAGGGAAATGGATCGTTCAGTATGATGTCTAAGCCTCCCGGGTGGCTCTCGTAGCCGACCACCACGACCGCATGCTGGCTGACGCCCAACCCGGGCGGGAACGGAATCTGGCCCGGGCTAATTCCTGCAAGGATCGGCCCGTCATTATCGATTTGGCGTGCGATTTCGACAGGCGGCAGGACTCCACGAAACTGAAGAGTGACGCTCGGATTTTGATAACCCGTCAGTTGCTGGGTCAACATAGCGTAAGACTGCATGATGAACGCAACCCTCTGCATCGTTCCGCCGGCATTCAGGCACATCCCGCAATTCGACATGCATGGTCCGCCCTGCGCAGCCACGACAGCGCACTGGTAGTTTCCGAACTGATTGAGGTTGGGATAGCCGAGATATTCGAAGATCATCGCGGCGGAGGCAGCGAAGCACCATTCTGGCGCCTGCTGGGCGACCGGAGCGATCGGCAACACAGCGGCGGCCGCTCGTCCCGGCAGGGAGCAAAGCGCAAACAACGCGAGCATGACTATTCTCAATGCAAATTGCTTCATGGAATTCCCCCGAGGAGCAAATGTGAGAAAACGCAAATGACACTCATAGATCGGAAAAATTCGCCGGAATAGGACAACTCCCGCCCTGGAGTTGGACAAGCGCGTCCTTCACGGTCGCGCCGAGCTGAACCCGCTGCTGGCTATAGAGCCCTCTGCTCATATCCACGAACTGCTGAAAGTCGCGGGCACCGTTGTCGCAATCGCGCGTCATATACTCGGCGATCACCAGATCGGCCATGACGTAGGTGCGCGCCGGCAGGTTCTGCGGCGTATCCGGCAACGTATTCATCGCTTCGAGGAATGCGACGTGTCCCTTGGCAAGCTCCCCGGTCGCATAGAACAACTTGCCTTGATACCGCCGAGCCTCCGACCGGAGATAAGGGGTCGCATCGGTCTTCGCGATCGCGCGCGACACGAACGCACCTGCAATCTGGAAATCACCGACCGTATAGGCCTCGTTGATCAAGATCAGCAGCTGCGGAATGCCTACGTCTTCGTCCTTCATATCCCGCAACATTGCGCGAGCAGTGGCGATGTCGTTGAGTATCTGCGGGGTAATCGCGCTGGCCATGGCAAGTCGGAGCTGTGGCGTAGAGGAATCGAGCGAGAATTTGATCAGCTCCTGCCTCTGTTTGGCGGCAGAGTTGACGGCTTGGTTGAACTGGCTCAATCGAGCAATGCGATCCGCCTCCGGCTTGGCGACGAACGTCTCGTGAAGAGAGGCGAAGGTCAAAACCAATCCGAGAAACAGCGCGCTCGCGCTCGCGCTTTCGGTCAGCTTCTTGAACATTGTCTTGTGCGAGCTTTTCTCGAGCTCGCCGATGCGATCGTCGAAACTCTTAAGGAGAATATCCGTCGACGTTGTGGTCGCCGGCGGCGTAGTCGCGGCCGGCGCTTGCGCGCAATTAGACATAGCCCCTCCGAAAACGAAATGCTGCGATGCAGCCAATACGTCTCGATAAAGTCGCGGCAATGAGGTGGTGCAATATCAACCGCACAACCATAGCGGCTTTGCGCAGCAAGACAATGGGGGAATTGCTTCGAGTTGCCCCCCGCACCATCAGCGCGCTCGCGCCAGGCAAGCGCCGCCTCTGCGACTCTACGCCCGCGAGAGCCACGACTTCCCCACATTTGCAAGGAACTTACCTGCTCGCATCTCGTTCATTGAGCGGACAAATGCGCTCGCCCTGAACGGGCTCACCTGGAGGACATGATGAAAACACTCGCGCTCGCCGCTTCGCTGCTCGTTGCTGCCGGCCTCACGCTGACCAGCCCTGCGCTCGCCAAGGGCGGACACGGAGGCGGCCATGGAGGCGGACACGGTCACGGCCACGGAATGGGCCACCATCACCACGGCACGCCGGCCGGCTGGTATCACGGCCGAAAGGTCGGCTGGCAGGGTCACGGGTGTCCGCCGGGCCTGTGGAAGCAGGGCCGCTGCTGATATCCAAGCTGCCAATCATGCAAGGCGTCGCTCCTCGGTGGAGCGGCGCCTTCTTCAAATGCCGAGCCGGTCGCGCACGCGTCCTGCGATCACCGCCGTGGTCACACCGACCGGCCAGAACGCGTGCATCGGGATCGGCTTGATGCCGGTGATCGGCATGTCGATCTCGGCCTTGGCGCCGCCGATCAGCCGGCGCGCGAGCTGCGCGCCCATCGCGGTCGCGAGTGCGACACCTCGACCGTTGCAGCCGAGCGAGATCAGGATGTCTTCCGCGGGCTCGTGCACGTGCGGATAATGGTCCTTGGTGATCGCGAGCCGGCTGTTCCAGCCATGGGTCCACCGCACACCCTTGAGCTGCGGCCATAGGCGCTCGGCATAACGGATGAGATAGGCGACATCATCGGGCGAGCTGATCCAGCGCATCGGGCCGCGGCCGCCCATGAGAAGACGGTTCTGCTGATCGATGCGGTAATAGACGGTGATGTGGCCGCTCTCGTAGAGCACGGGCCGCGTCGGCATGATCGACCGCGCGACGTCGTCCGACAGCGGCGCGGTGGCAGCGATCGAGGAAAACACCGGCACGATGGTGCGGCGGAGCGCGGGCCAGAGATCGTCGGTGAAGCCGTTGGTGGCAAGCAGGACCTTGTCGGCGTGCACGATCGCCCGTGGCGTCTCGATGCGCCAGCGCGAGCCCTCACGGCGCAGCGACAGCGCAGGCGTCTCGCCATACACCTTCGCACTCGCCGACATCGCCGCGCGGGCGAGGCCCCGCGCGTAGCTGAGCGGATGCAGATCACCGCCGCGCGTATCCAGCATCGCACCGATGTAGCGATCGGTGCCCGTCATCTCGCGCAATTGCTCGCGGTTCAGATATGTCACCGGCATGCCGCGACGGATGCATTGCCGCGCCGTCTTTTCGATCGCGGCGGCGCTGGCCTCGTTATAGGCTGCGCGCAGCGTGCCGTTCTGCCTTGCCTCGCACGGGATCTGGTAGCGGCGGATCAGGTCGTGGGTGAAGTTCGTCGTGCCGTAAGAAAATTCGATCATCCGGCGGCCGAGTTCAGAACCGAAATCAGCCTCGATCTGATCGGGATCGTGCTTCAGGCCGGGATTGGTGTGACCGCCATTGTTGCCCGACGCGCCCCAGCCTGGCTCCTGTGCCTCCAGTACCAACGCCTCGACGCCCTGCTCCGCCAGATGCAACGCCGCGGACAGGCCAGTGTAGCCGCCGCCGACGATCGCGACGGAAACTGTCTTATCCACATCGAGCGGCGGCGTCGCGGCGGGCGCGACGGCAGTATCGGCATAGAGCGAGGGCGGCAGCGGCAGGCGCGTCATGGCGAGAACCGGTCAGAGCGGATGCAGCACGCGGCGCAAGAAGTCCTGCGTGCGCGGATGCTGGGGATGGTTGAGTAGTGTTTTCGCCGGCCCCTGCTCGACGATGATGCCGCCATCGATGAACAGCACACGGTCGGCGACATCGCGGGCAAAGCCCATCTCGTGGGTGACGACGACCATGGTCATGCCGTCATCGGCGAGCTTGCGCATCACGCCGAGCACCTCGCCGACCAGTTCAGGGTCGAGCGCCGAGGTCGGCTCATCGAACAGGATCGCCTTGGGCTGCATGGCAAGTGCACGCGCGATCGCGACGCGCTGCTGCTGGCCGCCGGAGAGTTGCGGCGGGTGCGCATCGGCCTTCTCGGCGAGCCCAACCTGCGCGAGCAGCGCACGGCCTCGCTCGAGCACTTGTGCACGCGGCTCCTTCTTCACGAAGAGCGGCCCTTCGACGACATTCTCCAGCACCGTCCGATGCGGGAACAGATTGAAGCGCTGGAACACCATCGACACCCGGGTGCGGATGTTCACGATCGAGGCGGCATCGCGGTCGACCTTGAGGCCTTCGACGCTGATCTCGCCCCGATCGTAGCTTTCCAGGCCGTTGATGCAGCGCAGGATGGTCGACTTGCCCGAGCCCGAGGGCCCGATGATGCAGACCACCTCGCCCTTCTGCACGGAGGCCGTGATGCCCTTCAGCACCTCGTTCTGGCCAAAGCTCTTGTGGACGTCGATGAGCTCGATCATTTCTTGCCCGCCCGCTTCTCGAAATGGCGAACGAGCAAAATCAGCGGGATGCTCATGGTGAGATACATCAGCGCCACCAGCGTGAAGACGTTGGTGTTCTTGAAGGTCGAGGAGGCGATCAGCTTGCCTTGCAGCGCGAGCTCGGCGACGGTGATGGTCGAGGCTTGCGACGAATCCTTCAGCATCATGATCATGACGTTGCCGTAGGGCGGCAGCACGATGCGGACGGCCTGCGGCAGGATCACGCGGCGCATCGTGAGCCACCAGCCCATGCCGATCGACTGCGCTGCCTCGATCTGGCCCTTGTCGATCGCCTCGATGCCGGCGCGGAAGTTTTCCGCCTGATAGGCCGAGTAGGCGATGCCGAGCCCGAGGATCGCGGCCTGCAAGGCTGACAGCGTGACGCCGAGATCGGGCATCACGAAGTACAGGTAGAACAACAGCACGATGATCGGGATACCACGGATCACGTTGATCAGGCTGGCGCTGAGCAGCGACAGCGCCTTGATACCCGATACCCGCATCATCGCCCAGATCAGGCCAAGTACGGTCGAGAGCAGCAGCGAGCCGATGGTAACGATGATCGTCAGCGCGACGCCGTTCATCAGGATCGGAAAGAACTCGACGGCGTCGTGCCAGAAGCCTTTCATCGGGAAGCCTTCGATGGACCGCTATCAGCCTTGATCAACCCTGGGCCTTGAGACCCCACTTGCCGAGGATCTTGTCGATGGTGCCGTTGGCCTTCAGCTTTGCCAGCGAGGCGTTGATCTTGGCGAGCAACGCCGTCTCGCCCTTGCGGACTCCGATGCCGACCGAGCCGACGGTGACAGGCTTGTAGCCGTCGACGAGACGCACTTCGGGGAAGCCACCCTGCTTCAGATTGTAGGCCAGGATCGGATAGTCGGCGTAGCCGGCCTTGAGGCGGCCGGTGTTCACGTCGCGCAGGATGTCCGGAATGGTGTCGTAGGCCTTCACGTCAGCGAACAGGCCGGTCTTCTTCAGCGCATCGACGAAGGCGGTGCCGACCTGGGCGCCGACCGTTTCGCCCTTGAGATCGTCCTGCGTGGCATAGGCCTTGGTGTCGCTCTTGGGCACGACAAGGCCTTCGCCATAGGTGTAGATCGGGTCGGAGAAGTCGACGACTTCCTTGCGCGGCGCGGTGATGAACATTGCGGCCGCGATGATGTCGATCTTGCTCGAGGTCAACGACGGGATCAGCGCCGAGAACTGCATCGGCTCGATCTGCACGTTGAAGCCGGCATCCTTGCCGATCTCGGTGACGAGATCGACCATGATGCCCTGGATGGTGTTGGTCTTGGTGTCGAGGAAGGTGAAGGGAATGCCCGTCGGCGTGGAGCCGACCTTGAGCACCTGCTGCGCGGAAGCCGGCATCACTGCGGCCATTGCAAGCGCCGCGATCGCGGCCAGACCAAAACGCTTCATCGCATCCCCCTTTGGGTCCGACCGATGGCGGCTCTCGCACGTCGTGATCGCAGACGTTGCGGGCCGAGCCGTTTCGGCCTATTTTCACCAATATGAAAATTTGGCCACAGTTTCGGGGACGATGCAAGTGGTTTTCATGCACATGAAGGAAGCGGTTTGACGTGAGCGGTGGCAAAAGAATGCGCAAACCGGCCGCGGCAAGGCCGGCGAAGCGGGCCAAGAAGGCTACCGCGAGGCCGGCGGAGCCTGCAATGGACGTCACGGTGGGCCGCCGCATCCGGGATCTTCGGCGCGTCAGGCAATTTTCGCTGGAAACGGTCGCGGCGCGCACGGACCTGTCGATCGGCTTCCTCAGCCAGATCGAGCGCGGCCTATCGTCGCCCTCGCTGCGCGTGCTGGCGACGCTCGCCGACGTGCTCGGCGTCGGCATCGCCGCGCTGTTCGGTGCAAGCCCGAGCGCTGACGGCGCATCCGATCAGGTGGTCACGCGCGGACTGCAGCGACCGGAGCTCAAGCTGTGGCGCACCGGCGTCTCCAAGCAGTTGCTAAGCCCGGCCAGTGCCGACAACAAGCTGAACTTGTTCCTGGTGCATCTCGAGCCGGGCGGCTCAACGGGCGACGAGCTCTACACCCATGACGGGGAGGAAGCCGGCCTCGTGCTCGAAGGCGAGATGATGCTGACGGTCGGCAGCGAGACATGGTCGCTGAAGACCGGCGACAGCTTTCGCTTCGCGAGCCGCAGGCCGCACCGGTTTTCCAATCCGGCGCGGGATGCAAAGGCCGTCGTGCTGTGGGTGAATTGCGTGACGGGGGCTGGCTGAATTCTCGCCTTTCGACATTGCTAGCGAAGCGAAGCAATCCGGACTCTCACCACGGAAACGGTCTGGATTGCTTCGTCGCGAGAGCTCCTCGCAATGACGAGGAGATAGAGTCTTACCCAAACCGGTGCTGATACCGCGCCACCGACAGCGCACTCACATCGATGTCCGGTTTCCTGCCCGACAGCATGTCGGCGAGCACGCGCGCCGAACCGCAGGACATGGTCCAGCCGAGCGTGCCATGCCCGGTGTTGAGGTGGAGGTTGGCGTATTGCGTCGGGCCGATCACGGGGGGACCGTCCGGCGTCATCGGGCGCAGGCCGCTCCAGAACGTTGCCTTGGAGAGATCGCCGCCACGCGGGAACAGGTCGGTCAGCGAATGATCGAGCGTGGCGCGGCGCGCATCATAGAGCTTATCCGAATAGCCGGAGATCTCGGCGGTGCCGCCGACGCGGATCCGGTTGCCGAGGCGGGTGATGGCGACCTTGTAGCTCTCGTCCATCACGGTCGATTCCGGCGCGCCGGAAGCGTCCTTGATCGGCACCGTGATCGAATAGCCTTTCACCGGATAGACCGGCAGCGAGATGCCGAGCGGCGCAGCCATTCGTGACGAGTAGCTTCCGAGCGCGAGCACGTAACTATCTGCCTGCAGCAGGCCGGCACTGGTCGCGACGCCGCTGACGCGTCCGCCCTCCGTAACGATGCGTTCGATGCCGGTATTGAACAGGAAGCGCACCCCGAGCGCCTGGGCATGCTTGGCCAGCGCCTGCGTGAACATGTGACAGTCGCCGGTCTCGTCCTGCGGCAGGCGAAGGCCACCGACGAATTTGTCCTTCACGCCCGCGAGCGCCGGTTCGACCGCGATGCAGCCTTCGCGGCTCAGCGTCTCGTAAGGCACGCCATATTGCTTGAGCACCGCAATGTCTTCGCCAGTGCCGTCGAGCTGGGCCTGATAGCGGAACAGCTGCAGCGTTCCTTGCGAGCGCTCGTCATATTGAATGCCGATATCACGGCGCAGATCGCGCAAGGAATCGCGGCTGTATTCCGCGATCGGGATCATCCGGCTCTTGTTCACCGCATAGCGCGCACTGGTGCAGTTGCGCAGCATCTTGAGCAGCCACACCCACATCACGGGATCGAGCTTCGGCCGGATCACCAGCGGGCCGTGCTTCATCAGGAGCCATTTGACCGCCTTCACCGGCACGCCGGGGCCGGCCCATGGCGAGGAATAGCCGGGCGACACTTCGCCGGCATTGGCAAAGGAGGTCTCCAGCGCCGGCTCGGGCTGACGGTCGACGACCGTCACCTCGTGGCTGGCACGGGCGAGGTAGTAGGCAGAGGTGACGCCGATGACACCGCTGCCGAGGATCAGAACTTTCACGCTTGGTCAAACTCCCGCGGCATCACGCTCACCGCTGCAAGATAAAACTCACCGGCGGCGAGAGCAATTATCAGGCCACCTTCTTGATGGCGTCGCCGAGGATCGAGACCATCTGGTCGATGTGGCTCTTCTCGACGATGAGCGGAGGCGACATCGCGAAGCTGTCGCCGCTCATGCGCAGGTAAAGGCCGGTGTTGAAGCAGTCGACCATGACGTCATAGCCCCGCGCACCAACGACGCCGTCACGCGGCGCCAGCTCGACCGCGCCCATCAGGCCGCAATTTCTGATGTCGACGACGTTGGGCAGCCCCTTGAGCGAATGCAGCGCATCGCGCCAGTATTCGGCCATCGTGGCACCGCGCGTCAGCAGGCCTTCGTCCTTGTAGATGTCGAGCGTCGCGATGCCGGCCGCGCAGGCGGTCGGATGCGCTGAATAGGTGTAGCCGTGGAACAGTTCCATCATGTTCTCGGGACCGACCATCATGCCGTCGTGAACCTTGCGGCTGGCGAACACTGCACCGCACGGAATGGTGCC
>NZ_JADFUE010000105.1:0-14736 GCF_054967145.1 Bradyrhizobium sp. UFLA06-24 | reverse complement strand
GGCCAAAAGCGCGGCGATGATGGCGGGCCGCTACGCTCATGCCAAACAATTCAACCGGCATCAGCGACAGCTGCGCACCCTGCGCAGCCGGCTGGGCCGGATCATCCGCGACATTCGCCGCAAGACCGAGGGCCAGGCCGCACTGGAGGAGGCATTCGCCCTGCCGCTGAGCCGAGCCACCCAGATCGGCTCGCAGCAGCAGCGCCAGCGCGGCTGGAAGTTGTATTCCTTCCATGCTCCGGAGGTCGAGTGCATCGGCAAGGGCAAGGCCGCCGCGCCCTATGAGTTCGGCGTGAAGGCCTCCATCGTCACCAACAACCAAAGAGCTCCGGGCGGCTTGTTCGTGCTCCACGCCTGCTCGCTGCCGGACAACCCCTACGACGGTCACACCCTTCGCAACGTCATCGAGCGCACCGAGAGCCTCACCGGCTGCCCGATCGAACGGGCCTATGTCGACAAGGGATATCGCGGCCACGACACACAAAATCCCCGCCGCGTCTTCATCTCGGGCCAGAAGCGCGGCGTCTTCGGCGTCATCAAGCGCGAGCTACGCCGCCGTTCCGCCATCGGGCCCATCATCGGACACATGAAGAACGAAGGTCACCTTGGCCGCTGCTATCTCAAAGGCCGCGCCGGAGATGCCGCTAACGTTCTCCTCTCGGCCGTTGGCCACAACCTCCGCCGTGTCCTGGCTTGGCTCAGAGACCTTTTGTCCCTCTTCCTGCTCTCACTCTGGCCAACGCTCAACTGTCCAGTTCAGCCCAATTCGGCTTATTAACGATCGACTCACCACGCTCATTGGAGAACGTAGAGGTTTCTCAACCTCCGAGCTAAGCTCGGATCCTCCGCGCGAGCTACGGAGGGTTCAGTTCGAGAAGCTGATTGACGCGCTCGAAAACAACAGCCCGGCGAAATCGACACTCACCTTTGCAATTTACCGGCCGAGCCAAGAGCCGCTTCGAAGGCATTGCGTTGGTCAAGTGTCCAGAGATCTCAGAATGGGGCGCTAGCTTCCGAGAAGCTGACGAGCCTCGGCCCAATGCTTGGTTCGATGTTGAGAACGCCGTCGAGTTTTAACCGGCAGGGGTGCTAGCGGCAGCAACAGCTGAACGGTGAATGTCCCGTATGATCTTCCCCCAAAAAATTAGACGGGTTTAGGCGACGTTTAGCTCCATCTCGATCGGGGCGATATATCCCACGGCGGAATGGAGCCTTGTTCGGTTATAGAAGCCCTCGATGAAGGCGAAGATATCACGCTGGGCGTCGGCGCGGGTCTTGTAGTTGCGATGATGAACGAGTTCGGTCTTCAAGGTATGGAAGAAGCTATTGCGCCTCCAATAAGCTGACGGCCGCTGCCCTCCCGGCCGCAGAGAATAGCACAAGGCTGTTTCTAACCCGCGCAGCGTGCAACGGCTCTGGACAGTTTTTTAAAATGTCGCGCTCGTTCGGTCTCCTGGCGCAGCCGGGCGATCTCCGAAGCCTGGTCCGCCGACATCGGCGTCACCTGCGTGGTGGGGCGCCACCTCGCCGATGCCGGCTCCTGCCGGAGCTTGTCGACCCAGCGCCGCAGCACCGAGTCGCGCAGACCGAGCTCCTTGGCCACCGACGTGACCGTGCGACGGCTGGACACCACCAACTCGACGGCCTGGCGCTTGTACTCCTCGGTAAATGACCGACGTTGACGTTCCATTCGACACCTCCGGGCTCAATGAGCCTACTACAGGTGTCCACTCATTCGGAGGAGGTTCAGCGCCTGTCCCAAAACTCCCAAAGAGTCATAGATGACTGTGCTTTTGCTTACTAATGCTGAGAGACAAGCGAAATCGGAGGGCGCTCGTTCGAGTCGCCACGGCGTTGGACCTAAATGATGATAGCTCTTCGCGCAATCATGGCCCTTAATTGGGTTTCAGCAGCTCAATCGGTAGGGCGTTCCAGTTAGGTGGTATCTGCCCAAGAATATTGCGAACGAAGAAGTCCAGAAGCTTGAGCTCGCTATAATTGCCGGGCGCTCCGTGATCTGCACTGGGTACCACAAGCATGTCGAAGTATTTTCCTGCCTTGATGAGCCGATCAGCCATCTGGAAGGTAGAGGACGGATCGACATTGCGGTCCATTTCGCCGACAACGAGCATCAACTTACCCTGTAGTCTGTGGGCGTTGTCGATGGCGGAGGACAGCGAATATTCGATACCAACCGGCCAACCCATCCACTGTTCATTCCACCATATCTTGTCCATCCGGTTGTCGTAACAGCCGCTGTTAGCCACCGCCACCTTGTAAAAATCAGAATGGAAGAGCAGCGCGCTCACCGCGTTCTGCCCGCCGGCGGACCCGCCAAAAATGCCGACGTTCGAAATATCGTACCATGAATACTTCGCGCTCGCCGCCTTATGCCATAGAATCCGATCGGGAAAGCCGGCGTCCTTTAAATTCTTCCAGGCAATGTCGTGGAACGCGCGCGAGCGATTGTTCGTACCCATTCCATCGATCTGAACGACGATAAACCCCATTTGGGTGAGCGGCTCAACCAAGGCCGAGAACGACTTCGGAACGAAAGAACCCGTAGGGCCGGCATAGATGTTTTCCACCACCGGGTATCTCTTGTTTCGATCGAAGTTGAGGGGCTTGTGAATAACCCCCCATATATCGGTCTCGCCGTCCCGGCCCTTGGCATGGAAGCTGAGGGGCGGCTGCCAGCCGGAGGCGATGAGTTCCGAGATATCGGCGCTCTCAACCTGCATCAGCTCGGCATTATCACTGGCGCGATACAGCGCCAAGCGCGGCGGGACATCGATGCGTGACCACAGGTCGACATAGTAGCGGCCGTTAGGCGAAAACTCAATGTGATGGTTGGCCGGTTCAGGAGTGAGCGCGGTCAGTCCGTTCCCATCGAAGTCGACACGGTAAGCATGGACAAAATAGGGATCTTCCCCTTTGTCCCTCCCGCTCGCACCAAACCAAATCTGGCGCTTGACCGGATCGACGTAGTAGACCGCGCGAACCACCCAATCTCCTCTAGTGATCTGGTTTTTGAGCTCGCCGGTTCGGCCATCGAAGAGGTACAGATGCTCGTATCCATCGCGCTCGGACGCCCAGATGATCTCCTTTCCGTCCTCAACGTCGTAGCGGAAGAACTTTCCAGTGTTCTGCTGGTCCATCACCAGAGGCTGGTAATCGATGAAGGTAATGCTGCGCTCATCAATCAGAGAGCGCACCTTACCCGCAGCAGCTTCCACCTCGACAAGTCGATAGAGTTGGTGCCCGCGCTGATTATACTCGAAGGTGAACCCGCGACCATCCTTCCACCACTTGATCGGCGAAAGGTGGTAGGGATTTGGAAAGGAAGCATTGTCGATTTCAATCTTGCTCTGCATGATGATGTCAAACAGCACCGGCTGGAGCAGCGGCAAGGCATCACCCGGCTTCGGATACGTCATCGTCGAATATCTAGGTTGAAGCTCGTCCGTCGGGGACGATTCGATGTAGTGGATCTGACGTTTGTGGCCTGGACGGATGCGGTAAGCCGCGAGGTGACGCGAATCTGGAGACCATCTTAGCGTCGAGAAAGCATAGTAGTTGCCTTCCGATCCGTCCCAGGTCAAAGGGATGTCCTGCAAGCCGTCCTCGCTGCGCAGGAAGATATTGTATTTTGTAGTATAGGCCAACCATTTGCCGTCAGGGGATATGCTTGTGTTCTCCGGATCGTTCTCCGCGGGCGGAGTGGGGTCATAGCCCATCTGTTGATGGACGTCCGGGTGCATGGCATTGGCTGTGCAGCCATAGCTTACGAGGTCGCATGTCCACCGGGTGTTGTCGATGTTGAAGGTGATCATGCGAGCATCGTCGGCCAGCTCGAAACGGTCGAACGGCAGATTGTCGGCCTTATAGTTCTCGAGGCTTGCCCTGGCCAGCGCCGCCGCGAGGCGGGTATGATCAAAAGCCGGCTGCTTTCCGCCAGTGGCAGCATCGACCTGCATGAACTGGTGCTTGCCTTGAGTCGTCCGTCGGTAGACGAACGCTTCGCCCTCTGCGAGCCAGAACGGAACGTCGGGCATATTGACAGTGAGCTGGTTATATTGAGCGCCGATCGTTAGCGCTCGCTCGTAATCGGACGGCACCAGCAGCGGCTTTGCAATGTTGTCGGCCGGAGCCTGCGCGGCTGCCAATCCCTGCTGACCCAGCAGCGCAAGCATGAAAGCGCCGAGCTTGTACATGATCGTTCACTCGTCCTCGTTGTGTGGGGATAACGGAGGCTGGGGTTGACCTCACGAAATTGGCGCAGCTGCGTTCAGTGTCTCCTCCAAAGCCCAGCACTGACCCTTGCGCACAAAGCGTCCTAAACGTTGCACGCAAGTCTTGGGCCAGAATCAGGCTCCGATCTCCCAGACACCTGAGTGGGCGACTGGGCGGCACGGTCTAAAGCTGTGATCACCGCTCTGGCCCCCGGCCAGGGATGCAGGGGTATGGACGACGTCGCCATAGATAGATGGGCCTAGGGGTCACTGAAGATGTCCGGCATAGCCGCCACCGCCGTGCACGCCAATATAATTCCCGGTCCAGCTCCACAGTGTCGGATGAAACCTTCACCGCTGGATCGAGATCCGCCGAATTCGCGCCACCGCAAGCGGCAAGCGTAACTGCTGCCGCGCCCCGTATAAGAACTCCAGGTCGCATATCACCTCACGAACAACACATGTGCGCGCCATCCGCAACGACGTTCGATGTCGTGGCGTCGCTTCTACGCCCCTGGTGGTGAGCAGACTCCATGCCAGCGAAGCGATGCGCATTCCCGACGGCTTCCGATAGCTATGTCGCTTACGCGACAAGGCTAGCGATTGTTGAGGCAAGCCGTATGTCTGACCTCGAACACACCAGAACGTCCTGCCGTAGCGGCCGATCAGCTTTGCGGGCTGCATCTCGGTCTTCGTCGGCCATGATGCAAGAAGGCCAAGGAAGAACGTGTGGGCGACGCATGGATGGCATCGTCAACTTAATCGACCGCCGAGACGAAGGAGGCGATTTTCAAAGGTCCGAGATTCGGCGATAGCGCTTGTCGCGGAGATTTCGCGCCAAGTCGCAAAGGCTCGTTCGCGCGAAGCACGACGGAGGTCGGCGGCGACAGCTCCGAGATAGGGGATGCGGAAACGTTCGCGACCTGATCGTGAACTGACTAAAACCGTTGAGCCTGATGGGGCGCTTTGAAACGCTTCATGATCCGCTCGCGTCGCCGCGTCTGCCGATGAGAATTCTCGGCGCGATTGTTGAGAGTTTTGTGCGGGCGATGTCCGACGTGAAAGCCCATGCTCGCCCTCGCAGCGCCGTACGAACGGAGCTTGTCCGTGATCATCACGCGCAGCGGCGTGCCGGCGGATTCAAGCGCTTCTTCATGAGCCGCAGCGCAGCGCGCGAGTCTCTTCGGGGCTGGATCAAGACGTCGAGAACGAAGCCATTCTGGTCGACAGCGCGCCAGAGCCAATGTTGTTCGCCCGCGATCGAAATAACGACCTCGTCCAGATGCCATTTGTAACCGCGAGCGGAAGCGCGCTGGCGGATGCGATCGGAGAATGCCTTTGCCATGGTCGGTGTTGTAAATCTCCGGCGTGCCGTACGTCGCCGCGCCTCGTCCAGAGCCGCCACGCAGAACGAGACGTCCATCGTATTCGACAGCCGCCACGCCAGAACCGCACGGCTCGCTCAGTCGATGATGGCGACGAGATAGAGAAAGCCGCGGCCGATGGGCAGATACGTGATGTCGGCCGCCCACACCTGGTTCGGCCGGTCGATCGTTCATGTTGCGCAGCAGATCGGGACAGAGATCTTGTGGCCCGGCGCCGGCTTTGTCGTGTTCGGCTTCGGTCCCAGCGCGGCGATGCCCATCTTGCGCATCAACTGTTGCACGCGCTTGCGATTGACCGCAAGCCCCTCAGCCTCAGCATCGCGGTCATTCGCCGCGAGCCCAGGAATGGCCAGGCGGTGATCAGCTCGTCGATCCGCTGCATCAGGGCAAGGTCGTTGAATTGGCCGGCTGTAGCGGCCGGTAGACGCTAGAACGGGCGATGCCGAGCAACATGCATTGCCGACGGATCGACAGCGCCTGGTCGACGCGCTCGAGCATTCCTCGACGGTCCGGCGTGCTCATCTTCCGGACCTCCGCGCTAAAAACTCGCGCTCGACCGTCAGTTTGTCCGATCTTGGCGTGCAGCTTCTCGATCTCGCGTTCGCGCGTTTCCTTCGCTCTCGCGCCCGACACCCACGTCAAAAGCCGGGCCGCCTGGTCCAGCAGCTGCTTCTTCCAAGCATAGATCTGGTTCGGTGAACCTCATAGCGCTGGGCCAGATCGGCAGCCGTCGCCTGCTCCCGCACCGCTTCCAGTGCGATCTTTGCCTTCAACACCGCGTCGATCTTCCGTCGCGTCTTCTTCGTCATCATGCCCTCCGTCGATCAAACGGAGCGGCCCTTTTCCAACCTGGCCTCTCGTCCCAAAACCGGGGTCCATTTCAGGGCACCATTCGCCGGGTCACGCGCAACGTCAAACGCCGGCGGGATGCCGGTATGACCTTGCGATGGGTCGCGGCCGGCATGATCGAGGCCAACAAGGGTTTCCGATGATTGAAGGCGCATAAGAAATCGTCGGTTCTGCGTGCGGCCCTTCAAGCTCACCACGATCGCATGACGATCAAGCCCGTTGCCCACGTCACGAGCGCGGCGCTCAACAGCGATCGGGACATCTCCCGCTACCTTCGCTCACGAAAGGTCGCGCTGCGGGCATTGATCGTTCTCACCCAACTCGGCGAGGTGCGGAATGGCCCGTTTCAAGAACAGTGCCGAAAGTTCGGTGGTGATGCGAAAATCCAAAATTGCGTATTTCGCTCGCTATTTCTTTGAGCTTGTGAAAAACGGGCGCACTGCAAGGTAGGAGCAGCGGCACAGCTTTCGTCCGTTAGAATTGCTGGTCGTCCCACGACATGTTTCTCTCCTCGGGGGATTGCGAACGAAGATCGAGGGCGACTAGGCGAAGAGTCCACTTCTCGACGTCGCCCCCGCAACAAACCACCCAGCCCCCGACGGGCTGCCCACGCAGCGTGAGCATTGTGCGAATCGATTTTCGTCCGGTGCGATCAGCTCCACATGTTTGCTAGGGAGCTGTCGCATTGCCTGGCCGAAAATGTTCCTGAACTGAGTTGTTGCCTCACGTAATTTTCTCTCCACCGCTGGTAGCGCCAGATCCGTCACCTTTGATTGTTCTCGCAGCGGCTCCAAGGCGATCTTTGCCTTCAGCGCTGCTTCGATTTTCCGTCTCGTTCTTCTTCATGGTCTCCGTTTATCAAAACAAAACGGCATCCGCACCATCTGAGCCGCCGGTCCAGAATCCGAGGCCACTTCACCTCACCGACCGTGGGTACTCACCTCGATGTCAGGGTCCAATTATTGAAGTTGAAGTTCATCCCACCTGGAGAGGAGGTGATCTCAACGCCGTATTGGACGTTGCCGACGTTTATCTCCCCAAAGTACCCTTTAGACTTGATCCACTGCAGGACACTCTTGATATCCACCGTCCCACTGTTGGTCTTCGAAGTGCGCAGGAATGAGATGACCTTATGGTGATTTTCTCCTTGAAACACGTTCCAAGTCGCTCCGCCTACATCGACATTTGTGTAGATCGGTATCGCCGCCCCGGAAGAAGCGTACTTGTAAGAAATGGGCTTGACGTTGCCGCCACCATCGGGATTGCCGGTGTAATTCGTCCAGAGCATTATCTCATACTGATTTGAGCTATCCCAGATATCGTAGGCGACGTCCCAGGCGCCGCTAGTCGGAACTTCCTGATTGAAGTTCGAGATCAGAGTGTTGATCGAACTGAGCGGTTTGCCGACATTGAAACCCTCGTGGGGATAGCTCTTGATGCCACCAGTATCAGGCTGGTTCGACCACACCCCCCACTGGTTGACAGCACTCACCGAGATAGTCTGGGGTCCTGCGCCCCTGCCCCATACGTCGTTGTTCCAACTGTAGCCATCGATTGAAAAGCTCCCGTATTGAGCGCTCGAACTCCATATCGGAGCTTTTGCCGATATTGGCACAAGCGCAACACTGGCCGCACTCAGGGCCGCAAACACCTTTAGCTTTGACACGCTCGCCATTCTCAATCTCCAACCTGACCTTTGCCCGCTCGCCCCTCGCAAGAGTTGGGCCATTATGCGCAGAGCCAGACGTGCTATTTTTCTCGCGCTCCGGGTTGCGTTCCCGACAGGCTGGCGGATTTCAGACAGGGTCCCGCCGCAGGATTGGTTGGAATTGAAAGCGGCGTAGTCTCTGAGGTGATCAACCTCGAATCATCCGCCGTTTGGAGCGCCGGATCGGAGACCATGCCATGACCAGCAATGTCACAAAGATGCATTTCCCCGCCGTGTGAAAGAGAGACGGCTCCGCAGCTTTTCGAAATTGGTTCGATCCGGTTGAAACGGCGGTGCGGAAACCAACGCGGGAACTCATTAGAGGAATTGCTCCGCAGCGAGCTCGATGCGGCCCTTGCGCGGCCGCGCTACGGACGCGGCATGAAGGCCGGCCATGAGGGAACGCCCCGTTACGGGCATCGACACGGCAGCCAGCCGCGGTCGCTGACCGGTAGCTTCGGGTCGATTAAAATCGCGGTCCCGCGTGCGCGGCTTGACACCCGCGATGGGGGACGACCGAATGGAAGAGCCAATTGCTGCGGGCTTGCAAGGATCGCCTCAGCCCTGCCGAAGTAGACATCGACAGGAGTGAGGTTGTCGATGCTCTCATGATAGCGGACGTGATTGCAGTGTTCGACGAACCGGGACGAAGCGCATGGTATTGCGCGCGACAGCTTCGCTGATCGCCTCTGCGTCGGCAGCATCAGTCTTCCCGCGCTTGAGTAGAGTCGAGGAGAGGCGCGGTGATGCGCTTGTTGCGCGTTCCGTTTCCTCTCCCCGCTCATCAAACCGGACGTGCGGTTTTCCCGCATCCGGCTTTCCGACAGGTTTCGTCACAAGGCGCACGTCGGCGACACTTTGCGCACGCGGTTCAGCACAAGTACGCCAGGGTTCCCATAGATCTGATCAGAGAACCGTCTGACGCCACGTCCTGGCGTCTTATGTCGTCTGCGCAGAAAGGCGAGCACGCGGTCAAAGACGTGTCGATCAACGGCCTGATGAGCCGTAGCAAGCGAGCCATAGCTGAAGTAAGCGGACCAGCCGCGCAGAAGGCGGTTCAGTCGTGCTTGTACTTCGGGCCAAGCGCCCTTGTTGCCCGGCGTCAGCAGTTCGCTGACCTTCCTCTTGATCCGCAGCACGCTTTTCTTCGACGGAGCCGCGCCAAGATACCACCGCCCCCCATTGCGGAAGTGGCGGGGTCCGAGCGTGTACCCAAGGAAGTCAAAGCTTTCCAATCGGGCATTCTTCACCGAGGTTTTAGTCTCGTTGAGTGTCAGCCCAAGCTTGGTCATCACCGCTTTCGTCCACGTCAATGCGTCTTCCGCGTGGCCGCGGCTGAGAATGACGAAGTCGTCGGCATAGGAGATAATCTGGCCATGGAATGCTTCACACCGACCGCTGAGACGCCAATGCTTCAGGAACCGGTTCATGTAGATGACGGAGAGCAGCGGACTGATGACACCCCCCTGTGGCGTGCCACACTTGTTGCTCTTACCGCCGCTCATGCGCCGTTTCCCGTTGCTATCCCGCTCCTCGACCGGTACTCGCAGCCATAACTTAATCAGCCGCAGCACATTCCGGTCGACGATGCGTCGGGCCACCGATTTGAGGAGGTCCGAGTGCGGTATCGTGTCGAAGTATTTCGACAAATCGGCGTCAACAACATCTGTGTAGCCCCGGCACATAAGCCGGTGCACTTCCTTGACGGCATCGACCGCGTTGCGGCGCGGGCGATATCCATAAGCTCCGTCCTCAAAATCCGCCTCGAAGATCGGTTCCAGCACGATCTTTGCAGCAGCTTGGACGACCCGGTCCCGGATTGTTGGGATACCGAGCGGACGTTCGCCGCCGCCGGGCTTCGGGATCATCACCCGCCGCACCGGATCGGGCCGATAGGTCTTCGTGACGAGTTCATCGCGCAGGCCAGCCAACCATGCTTCGAGTCCCGACGCGTCGATCTGTTCGAAAGTTATTCCGTCCACTCCCGGCGCACCCGCGTTGGCGCGGGCCAGCTTGTAGGCATGGCTCAGAATGTCCTCGCGGCAGATCTTGTCGTACAGCACGTAGAAGCGGAAGGCAGGCTCCGCCTTCGCCTTACAATAAAGCTTTCTTTCTCTGAAGGCTCCTGATCTTATCGGGCGTTTCAAGGCTCATCGCCAATCTACCCTTTCCCTCGCCATCTTCAAAAGCGCACCTGAAGTCAGGGTCCTTTCCTCCGCCGGAATTACCCGGTTTCATCGGTACCTTTGACCCTGTCCGACTCCCGTCCGGTCCATCGACTACTCAATGCTGAAGGCGCGACCTTCGACCAAGACGGGTCTCCCCCGATTACCCGTACTACCTTTCCAACGTGCCGTGCCCATTACCCCGGTGAACCAGACAGGTGCGTGCGTCGATTGCTTCCCTGTCCGCACGGCCTTCCCCGCCATACGATCGGGTCGGCATTCACATCGTAACTTTCGAGGCGTGCTCAGGCTTCACTCACGTTACGGCCCGCTGGATTGCTCGGCCGCCTAAAGCGACCTTTGTCACGAGGCTTCGATCCGTCCGATTGCTCGTCCAAACCGCTCGTCAGCTACCAGATCAATCGACAACTCTCTGGGTGGATCCTTCCTCCACTGGTAATACGCGCCGTCGGGGCGCACCGAATGGCTTCACATATTGAGGTAGCAGCAGTTTGACGTCATGACCCAAAGCCGCGATCTCGCGCGCCCAAAACCGACATGGCTGAAGTGGAACAGTTCTGCGCGTTCGTCGAACTCGAGCTTTCCCAGCACAGCCGTGACCGCCTGCCCGCTATTGCGCGCCTCGGTCGTGGTGGTGACGTCCCCCGACGTGACCCGCATGCGCCGCTATCCGTGCCTCAGAAGCCGATTGCGATCGTCCCGAATGTTCGTAGACCTATACTTAGCATGTAGGTCTCATTCAAGACGGGGGGCACGCCGCCTACCGTATAATTGTAGGATTTCAGATAGTTCAATCCCAGCACCAAGCAATCGTCGACATAGCCGGCACCGACCACATACTGGTTGATCTCGTTGGCCTCGAGGTCCCAGCGCGCCGAGCCCGTGACCACCCAGTTGGTCGCGACCTTCAGCGAGCCGGTGGTGAGGATGCCTTCGCGGCGGGTCAGATAGCCGAGCTCCGGCTGTGCCGCGTAGTTGCCGTACATCACGCTGATCGACCAGCGATCGAAGTTGGCGCGGCCTTCGGCCTCGAAACGCTGGACGTTCCAGGTCTGCTCGTCCATGCGGGAGCGGACGCTGAAGGTGTAGGTGCGGTTGGGCGAGTAGTCGATACTCGCCACGTAGTCGGAGCGGGGCTTGTCGAGACCGGAATCGAGGCCCGTGTTGATGGAGTCCCGGACCGCGTAGGAGTTCATGCCGAACAGCTGGTAGGACTGGCCGAACAGCACCTTGGCCGCGCCGCCCTTGTCGAACTGCGTGGTGGCCTGCACGCCGACATTGGCGCGGCCGCCGCCCTCGACGCGGTCGTAACCGGAGAACTTGTCGACGCTGAACAGGTTCGACGTTTCGAATACAAAACTCTGCGCATCCTCGTTGGGAAACTTGCCGGCATAAGTCTCGTTCGGGCGGATGATGATCTGCGCGATCGGCTCGACGGTGGTCGAGCCCCAGGGCTGAACGTTGATGAAGGGATAGCGGTATTCGAGGCCGACCGTCGGCATCAGGCGGAATGCCTGGGTGTCGCCGACCGGTAGGTAGTTCGACACGCCCGGCTGGTTCGAGACCGAGGAGTTGATTGCATCGGCGCGCAGGCCGGCGAACGGCGTCCAGATCTGGCCGAGCGGGTCGGTGAAGGATTTGCGCCACTGCGCTTCCGCCGACAGGCGGGTATAGGTGCCGGGGAAGCCGCGCAGCAGGCACTGCGATGGCGTGCGCGCGAGCGGATCGGCCGACGCCGTCGTGCACAGGCTGTTGGTGTTGGCGAGCGTGGTGATCGGATCGAACACGGCGCTGTCACGCGACAGGTTGACGGAGTTGGTCTTGTAGCTGAACTCGCCGCCGAACACCGGATAGTTGAGCACGTTCGAGTAGTCGATCACGGGGTAGACGATCGGGACCTTGTCCTGGTTGCCCGAGAAGCTCCGCCAGTACATCGTGCGTGCGTCGAAGAAGCTGCGATTGCCGGCGCCGGTCAGATAGAGCTGCGAGACCGCGTCGGTCGGCAGGTTCAGGAACGAACCGAGCGGGTCACGGTACTGCGACAGGCGGTAGTCCGAGAAGAAATAGTAGTCGGACATCACGACGCCGTCCCAACCCCAGACCCATTTGTCGTTCAGCGCGAACTGACCCTTGGTCTCGACGGCGCCGCGCCACTGGCGGTCGCCGGGCTGCCCGGCGAAGGCGCCGCGATCGAGCTGGTCGATGCCGTAAGCACGGATCTGGTAGGCGCCGCCCATCAGGCGCTGGCGGAACTCCGCCTGGAACAGCACGCCCTGCCTGGAGGTGATGCGCGGGTTGAAGGTCACGTCCATATCGGGCGCGATCGCCCAGTAGAACGGGACCTCCACGCCGTAGCCGTAGCCCGTGTTCGAGGTGAAGCCCGGCATCAGGAAGCCGGACTTGCGCTTCACGGTCGGGTCGGGCGTCGAGAAGTAGGGCATGTAAGCGAGCGGCACGCCGAAGAACTCGAGCTGCGCCGTCTCGAAGTACAGCATCTTCTCCTGCTGGTCGTGGATGATGCGGGCACCCTTGACCTGCCAGAGCGGTGGCTTCTTCGGATCGTCCTTGCACGGAGCGCAGGCCGTGTAGACGCCGTTCTCGAACACGGTGTAGTTGCCGCTGGAACGGTCGGCGCGCGTTGCGGCCATCCGTGTCCGGTCGGCGGTATCGACCCGGAGCGAACCGACGAATCCGTCGCGATAGTCGTCGGACAGATCGATCGTCTCGGCATAGGTGATCTTGCCCTCGGCATCCGTCATGCGGATGTTGCCTTCGGCATGGAGCCGCTTGGTCTTCTGGTCGTAGGCGACCTTGTTAGCCTCGACGCTGGTGCCGTTGTAGAACAGCTGGACGTTACCGACCGCCGAGATCCGCGAATTATTGTAGTCGTAGACGACCTCGGTCGCCTGAACCAGCATCTGGTTGTCGTTGGCGGCCTTCGGCGGCTTCGGACGCGGCGGCTGCGTATTGTAGGAGACGTTCTGCGCCGATGCCTTTACGACGGGGCCGAAACCAGTCGCGATGACAACGGCTATGGCAAGCAAGCAGTCGCAGACTAGCGACGTGAAGAGCCACGGATCGTGCCCTGGCGCAACCGCAGTCAGTTTGTGACGATGCGCAGCCACAGCCACTAACCTTTCCGTCGGGTCAGCAAGGCCAACAATCTGATGAAGCGGCCAACGCAGACTGGCGGCCAGACCGAAGTCTCCAGTTGCATGAACTCACACTTACTTGACGTCCTGATACAACTAGCCACAACAGCGAGCAGGAAAATGGTGAACACGTTACCTTAAATTCTCGGCATCGAGCCGTAGCACTGGCTCCAGCCCTCTTGCGGTTGCGCAGAAACCCTCGGCAATCGACGCGAACCGCTACGCTGAAATCTCTTCAAGTCGGCCTCGCTTCGGCCCAGGGAATTCGTGCTGAAGGCGTCGCGCTGGAAGGTTTGCGGAAGCATGTGATGGCTGATCTGACGGGTTATCAGGTTCATCCGAACCGAACTATGCCTGGAAGCACAGCTACTGGAGCAAGCTGCGAGAGCCCAGGAGCAGCAGCAGCGCTATGGGCGGAGCGCGAAATGCCGATCGCGGAGAAACTCCGCGTCTCCGATAGGCGATCTTGGGCGGCAGCTTTTTCAGCAAAGGGATCAGGAACACGAGCAGTCCGCGCTCATTGGCCAAAGCTTTGACGAACTGTCGGTCCGCCGACCATGCCACTTGGTTCGCGTGGGTCGTTCCGATATCTGTCAGCTGCGACCTACTCCGAAGGATGCTGATCTGTTGTTGTTGCGGCGAATATGCCAGCTGCTTGCTAATCGGCCGTTTCACGCCCCCCGGCGCATGACGGCCATTATGCGGGCCGGGAGCCATGCGGTGAAGCGCGAGCGGGTGAAACCGTTGATGTGCAGAATGGGAAGGCTCAGGCCGAAGCCGCGAATAACGCAACCGTCGGGGCCAGAGGCCAATGTTGTGTTCTGCTCCGCCGTTTGCGGATTGGTGCCAGAGGATCAGACACAGCTTCACTGCTGGCCCAAAGTCGGCCGGGCCGGCCTGCCGCGGGCTAGAAGCGCAATGGTTGTGGCTTCCCAAAGACGAACTCCAGATCGCATCATGCACTCCGCTGCCCCTTCCTGTCCAATAACGAGCGCCTGCGCAAACGAAGCAAGCTGCGTGCCGCTCGAAGATGGAGATCCTCAAGCGGGTTTGTTCATGGTACATGCGTCCGGTTGTGGACATTGGTCCGAACCAGACAATCGAGTCCTTGGCAGTGATATCGGTAGTTGGTGGAACGCACGATTGCACTAGGGTCCAGACTCAATTGAGCCAATATGCGACGAGAGCGGCGAGATGAACAGCGGCCAAAAAATTACGGGCGAG
>NZ_JADFUE010000104.1:0-14804 GCF_054967145.1 Bradyrhizobium sp. UFLA06-24 | reverse complement strand
GGTGTGTACTGCGCCGAGGACCGCCAAGATGATGGGATCGGCTCCGCTCATTTCTGCCGCGCGCTCGGCAAGGGACCGCGCCAGTGCCTGGCTCGCGGCGACATCCTCCGCCCAATTGTAGACCGATCGCTGGGCGTGGCACCAACCAGCGAGCGATAAGGCCAGGGGGTATTGAGGATCAATTGCGAGAGCCCTTTCCAGAAGCTCCAGGGCCGTCGCACTTTCGTCCTTCTCAAGTGCCCAGACGTGAGGCATAGCCCGCATCGTGTAGTCATAGCTGCCGAGATCCTGTGGCCGCTTCCGTCGCGACCGCTCGATCTCAGCGATGCGGATCGAAGGCTGCAAGGCACCTGCAACTTGTTCCGTAATTCGGTCCTCGAGATCAAAAAACTGGTCGACTGCGCCATCAAAGCGCGAACTCCAGACATGAGCGCCCCCCTCCGTCTCGATGAGCTGCACAATAATGCGGAGCCGATTTCCGGCTTTCTGCACACTCCCCTCGAGCAAATACGCGACGCCCAATTCCTTGCCGATACACCTCGCATCTGTCGCGCGGCCCTTATAGGTGAAGGCCGAACTGCGCGCGATGACGAAAAACGAACGGATGCACGAAAGCGCCGCCGTAATCGCTTCGACGATTCCATCGGCGAGGTAGTCCTGGCCCGGTTCGGCCGACATGTTTTCGAAGGGCAAAACGACAATGGACGGCTTGTCGGGGATCGGCAGATTTTGATTGCGAAGGCGCGTTCTGGCGGATTGTAGGACCCACTTCACCAGCAAGCCGAATGTGCCAGGCGCGCATCAGCTCGGTTATGTTCTTTAAAGTCTGCTCGCCGATATCATCGAAGACGATGTCGGTCTTTCCTTTGATTTGCCTGTGCGCATCATCAGAGATGCAGACGCCGCCGGGCTCTGCAATTCCCTCGAGGCGCGCTGCGATATTGACGCCGTCACCAAAGATATCGTTGTCATCAATAATGATGTCCCCGACATGAATTCCGATGCGGAATTCGATCCGGACATCCTTCGGAATTTCGGCATTTTGCACGGCCATGCCACGCTGGATCTCCACTGCACATCTTGCAGCGTCGACGACGCTGGCAAACTCGACCAGCATGCCGTCGCCAGTGGTCTTGACGATGCGCCCCCGGTACGCACCGATGGTGGGATCGACGAGGGTTTTTCGTAATGTCTTCAGCTGCGCGAGGGTGCGCTCCTCATCGCGGCCCATCAGCCGGCTATAACCAGCGACATCCGCTGCCAGCACCGCCGCAAGTCGTCGCTGTACGGGCTCTTTGGGCAAAGTGGTCCCCAGCGTCAAACATATTGCTGCATCAAAGCATGGACGACGGCCTTCACGCCAGCTACTATGTTTAAATTCTCCCGCAGGTTGACGAGCCCTGCGGAGCATTCACTTTGATTGTTATTTGGGACTATTTGGGGAGCGTTCGAGGCTCTCGAGATCTTCTTTGTTTCAGAACTATCGAATTGAGGTCAGCATGGGGCGGAAATATCAAAACATTCTCGAGACGGTGGGCAACACGCCGGTCGTGCGGATTAATCGTCTCGCGCCTGAGGGCGTGAACCTTTTTGTGAAAGTCGAAGCCTTCAATCCACTCGGTTCAGTGAAGGACCGGTTGGCCCTTGGCGTCATCGAGGCTGCGGAAAGATCGGGAGAACTCAAGCCCGGACAGACGGTCATAGAGGCGACAAGCGGGAATACGGGAATCGGCCTCGCCATGGTTTGCGCCGCCAAGGGATACCCGCTTGTGATCACCATGGCCGAGCCGTTTAGCGTCGAGCGACGCAAGCTCATGCGGTTCTTGGGCGCGAAAGTGATCGTTACGCCTGCAGCCGAGCGAGCAGTTGGAATGATCAACAAGACCATCGAGCTTGCTAAGGCACATGGCTGGTTCATGACGCGGCAATTCGAAAACGAGGCCAATCCCGATATGCACTCGCAGACGACCGCGCGCGAAATACTCGATGACTTCGCAGGGGATCGGTTGGACTACTGGGTGACGGGATATGGGACTGGCGGAACATTAAAGGGAGTGGCACGGGTGCTTGCCAAGGAGCGTCCCGAAACCAAGATTATCGTCTGCGAGCCCCAGGACGCCCAGCTGCTGGCCAGTGGCATCTCTCAATCGCGGAATTCAGATGGCACTCCGGCAGCACCGCATCCGACATTCAAGCCGCATCCAATGCAGGGCTGGACGCCGGATTTTATTCCAAAACTTACCGATGACGTCGTTGCGACGAAAACGATCGATCGGATCTTGTCGATTTCGGGCCCCGACGCTCTTCGCTGCAGCAAGGATCTCGCGACGAAAGAAGGCATCTTTGTTGGCATCACCTCCGGCGCGACCTTTGCTGGCGCGCTGAAGATTGCCGCCGAGGCTGAGAAGGGAGCCAATATTCTCTGCATGCTTCCCGACACAGGCGAGCGCTATCTCAGCACGCCTCTGTTTGCAGATGTCTCTGCAGACATGAACGAGGAAGAGCTGGAAATTTCACGTTCTACTCCCAGTGGACAACTCAATCCCTGATCCTTCTGACTTGGGTCAGGCAGCGAATACCGTGGCTCTTATCGGAGGCCTGGCGAGGCAATCTGGATTGCCACGGCTACTCCCGTGGTGCTTCTTCCGAAACACCGCAGCGGGAATGTCCCCAAATGGGATGGTCCGGCCGTGCTCCCGCCCTGCCAGCAAGCGAAGCTGGCAAGGGGCGCCAAAGACAAGGAGCACGCCATGTCCCGCCACAACCTTGTATTCGGTTCGTCCAAAGACCCAAACCATGATGCAGTCATGCGCATCAGCAGCGAAACTCCGAAGCGGCGGACCTCCTCGCTTTCGGCCTTGAAAGCCAAGGAAACACGTCGGGGCTCCGCCACCTTGAACCGTCATCGCCGACCCGTCGGATGCGGTCGCACGAAAGGTTTACCTGAAATACATCGGTGATTTTCTCGAAAAAGTCGAAGCGGTTTAGTCCTTCGCAAAGTGGGCCTCTGCCGAGGCGCCTCGTCTCAGAAGACTCATAACGCGACATTCCTCATGTCCGCTCGCTATGGGCGGGAAGCGGAAGTTGCGGCGATCACTTCTCCGCCGAGTCCAGTTGAGCCGGTCCTGAGAGGCTTCCAAGACGCACCGACTCGTCTGCCGACTCAAACGATCAGGAGGAAATTAATTCGCGTTGCAGCAGGGCCGCGCCAACGCTTTTGGCATGAGACTTCCCCTTAAGGGCCCGGATTGCACAATTCCGATAGCCTGCGAAATGGCCGGTTAACGGGGAGCGAATATATTTAGTCCTGCCGGCCTATCATTTTGGGGTGCAACATGTCGCTTCGCATGACCATTTCGCGCGGGATAGTCGTTTTCGGAATCATTCTTGTTCTGGGGCTCGCCGCCGTCATTGGCACTAGCAACTACGCCGTTCAGCACATCAAGGTTGGCGGTCCGCTCTATGATACGATCAAGCTCGGCAACGACTTGGTGGCCGACATCCTTCCGCCCCCGGAGTACGTCATCGAAGCCTACCTCGAGGCTACTCTGGCCATCCGGGATCCGGCGTCGCTTGCGGAGCGCCGTGAGCGGCTTAGCCAACTGCGCAAGGACTACGACGAGCGCCGCGAATTCTGGTTGAAGTCCGAACTGGATCCGGCACTCAAATCCTTGCTGGTCGACAAGTCCGATGCTGAGGTGAAGAAATTCTGGAACGCAGTCGAGCAAGGCCTGTTGCCGTCGCTTGCGATGGGTAAAGCCGATAGTGCGTTGAAAGCCTATGAGGCGGCGGCCTCGTCCTACAAGGCGCACCGAGCCATCATCGACAACATCGTCAAGAAGACGACCGATGCAAACACAGCCACCGAGGCCAGCGCGGCGTCAACGGTCAGCACCCTTTCGATTGCGATGTGGATCGTGTCGGCCCTGGTAGCGTTCGCCATCTGCGCCGGTCTTCTGGTTCTGGTGCGCGGCGTTGTGCGCCCGATCGGCACAATGACTTCTGCGATGGAGAAGCTTGCCGGCGGCGATCTCGACATATCGATCCCCTCAGCCTCGCGCCACGACGAGATCGGCGCTATGGCGCGCGCCGTGCAGGTGTTCAAGGACAACGCGCGGCGCGTTCGCGACATGGAGGTCGATGAGGCTTCTCAGCGCGCTCGCGCCGAAGAGGAGCGTAAGGCCCAGTTCGCGAGGGTGGCAGACGAGTTCGAGGCCACGATTGGGGGCGTCGTGAAAGCCGTCTCTTCGGTCTCAGCCGACATCGAGTCAGCCGCCGCCACCCTCACCGAATCCGCCCGCTCGACACGAACGCTGTCAGAGGGCGTTGCCGTTGCCTCCGAGCGATCGTCGAGGAGCGTGGGATCCGCTGCGGCGGCTTCAGAGGAGATGGCGGCTTCGATCTGCGAGATTGGCCGTCATGTCGAGGAGGCCAACCGCATCGCGAGCGCCGCCGTCGGACAGGCGCAGCGCACCAACGAACTTGTGACAGCGCTCTCTGGGGCCGCGGGTCGTATCGGCGAGGTTGTAAAGATGATCACCGCGGTGGCCGAGCAGACCAACCTGCTAGCCCTGAATGCCACCATCGAGGCGGCACGCGCGGGTGATGCCGGCCGCGGTTTCGCCGTCGTGGCGTCCGAGGTCAAAGCACTGTCAGCACAAACCGCAAAAGCCACGGACGAGATCGGCAGCCAGATCACCCAAATGCAGGCCGTCACCGAAGACTCGGTCGAGGCGATCAGGGAGATCAGCGGCACTATCAACCGCATCTCGGAGATTTCTGCGACCATCGCGGCCGCGGTGGAGGAACAAGGTGCGGCGACGCAAGAAATCGCCCGCAACGTTCAGCAGGCAGCGGACGGCAGCGACGAGGTCGTGAATAACGTCGGTCGCGTGAGCCGTGGCGCCGTCGAAACTGGCGAAGCTGCGGACAAAGTGCACGGAGCCTCGGAGGCGCTAAGCAACGAAACCGAACGGCTGGCCCAAGCTGTCAAGCGGTTTGCGACGACGATAAGAGCGGCGTGAGCAAGCCAGCACCGCCGGGCCCTGGCACTCACGTGCTGCGTTCGAAGGGAGTTCGGCTGCGGGTCAAACTGGGATATGTCCGGGAGGGGGCTTCTGGCATCAAAGCAGAGATCGCGACGGTTTGGCCCGGTCGAGGTCAGAGCAATGGGCTACCCTCGTAAATGCTCGCAATGATCCTAACGTGACCGCTTGGCCTTCAGAAGCTAGCGCCCGCGCCCTTCGCGAATTCCGCACTCTAATGGGCGCCGGCGCCGCCGGCCTTGAGCCGGACATAGGTTCCGGACTCATGCAGATCTAGCCCCCCTCACCGCGCGTGCTATTTCCGGCCCTGAACTCCTCGCCGCTGGCGCCGGAGCAAGGGCACTTTGACCAGTCGATGAAGATGCGGCCGTCCTGTAGCGGTTCAATTCCGCTGGCGATCTCGAGGAGCTTGCGGGCGGCGGTCTCTGGCTCGGTGAGTGGGTGAGCGGCTGCGAACTTCGTGGTAGAAGCCTGCTACTCTGAGGCGCGGCCGAATGGCTAACTTTGCAGTACCACGCAGTCAATGGCGCTTATTGTTTGAGCTGCGTAGCCGCCGAGCTCGAGAGGAGCCCCCCGCTCCAGCGGCAACGGTGGTGCGGAAATGGTTCAATAGTTTCTGTACGCGTAAATGGGCGCCTGCCGATTGCCGCTGGTTATGGCACTTGGAATGGGAATGCCGGGCCGGCTAGCTCCCCATCGCGCCGCTGGGGTCGTTTTGAATTTGAGCACCCTCATTCAAGCCGGTTCACGACCATACTTAAGGGGCATTGCAATAGCGCTAATCGGACTGACGATCTTGTCTCAACTCGACAGAGCCTATTCCTACGAGCGCTATACCGACGCGGCGCTCAAGCTAGCTCGGGACATCGTCCGTGGATTTGGCTTCTAACTTCATCAGCCACAATCAAGTTCTTCGTGGACTTTTAGCAGCGGCCACAGGGAGGGTTCGCCGTAATTTGTCATCGCCGCCCGGGACTGGATCAGGCCGTCCATCGATTGTTTAAGCGGGCGGCGTTGTCTTCGCACGGGTCGCCTTATTCCCTCACAGGCGCCGAAACGATCCGCTGGCAGGCAAGGCATTTGTAGACACGTACCGCCGGTCGACTTGCGATTGCCCGCAATTCTCCCAGCGGCACCATTTCCCGGGTGCACTTCTCACACGCCGGTGGTCGGTCGGTTTGATCAGGCGGTGACATAGCAGAGCCGTACCGGACCAGCGGCGACGCGACAGATGGGAAATTTCCGGGCAGGGCTGGAAAGCCAGTAGATGGCATTCTTTAGCTCTTCACCGATGCAGCATACATCCGCGCAGTCCAGTATCGCGCGCCCCCTATGCCTCGAAATCGGCTTCCGTCCGCTTAGATGGGAGTATCGCCGATTACTTTCCAAACGCCATACGCGCGTCCTCGAAACTCGCCGCCATGCCAGCGGTGCATTCACCGGGGCGTGAAAATATCCCTCTTACTAAAACCTCGACCTGGGCAAGTATGTCGGATGCATTTTGCACCGCGTTCCGTTAATTGAGGCGGGCGTCAACATACGACTGTGATCTCGGAAAATTCAACGCCTCGCATCCGAATCGAGCCGAACTCCGCTGGTCTGTCGGTCCGCCCAAGCCAAGGCCGCGGCGAATACGACAAACATCGTCACAACCGCAATGGTCACCAGCAACGCATCAGTCGGCATCGTGCCCTCCCAATATCTTGTTCTGGGCATTATTTGCCACCGATCATCGGCGTCATTGATCCGGATCAAAAAGTATCAAGTGCTCCGGCAAAGACCAAGCTTCAGGCCGCAGCCAAAGCCTCCACTCGCGCGGGATCGCGCAGGCAGATTCCGCCATGGATGATCTCGATCGCTCCATGCCGTTCCAGCTTGGTAAAGGTGCGGCTGACGGTCTCGATGGTTAGGCCCAGATAGTCGGCGATATCCTGTCGGCTCATCGGGAGGGGAACGGTATTCGACGATCCCTTGAGCGCGATCAGGCGCTCGCGCCAGCCGAGCAGAAACGTCGCGACCTTTTCGTCCGCCGAGCGGCGGCCGAGCAGGACCATGTGGTCACGCGCCTGGCCCAACTCGCGAATTGCGAGCTCATTGATCCGCTGAAGCAGATGCGGCCGGTCTTCGATGAAGCGGCTAAACGGCACCTTCGCGAACTGGCACGCGGTTACCGCACCAATCGCATCGGCCGAAAAATTGTGGCGGCCCGACATATTCATCCCCAGGAAATCCCCGGGCAGGGCAAAGCCCACGATCTGTCGACGGCCGTCGGGCAGCAGCTTGTAGAGCCGCATGACGCCTTCGAGCAGGTTGAAGAACGAGGTCGTGATGTCCTCCTCTGAGAACACAGTCTCTCCCGTCGCGAAATGAACGCGGCGCCCAAGATGCTCAAATTCCCTAAGCTCGGCCGGGTCCAGCGAGGCGCAAACCGCGAAGCCGCGTACCGCACAATCGCTGCAAAAATGACCGTTCGGCTCAATCATCGTCACGGAAGCCCTCATCCAACCCACTCAATCGCCGCCGGATCCCCACCTGACGGAGTCCACCGCGCGGAGCGCATTTTACTGCATTGCGCCAAACCCGATTGACCCAGATCAAATTTGGCGTCCATCCCCACCCTATTGTGCATCGAGAGTTCGACGGGACTAATTTTCATGCTTCTAAACGCACTGCGCCACGGCTTGATGGTGCTGCTGTTGACCACACCCGCGCTTGCCGGGCCGACGGCCGAACAACGCGGCAAATCCTATGCACGGGCCAATTGCGCGCGCTGCCATGCAATCGACCGTCGCTCCGATAGCCCGCTGAAGATGGCTCCGCCGTTCAGGACCCTACACCAGCGCTACCCGATTGATGCCCTTGAGGAAGCGCTCGCCGAAGGCATCTATACCGGCCACGACGACATGCCGGCCTTCGAACTCGATCCGGACCAGATCCATGACCTGCTGTCCTATCTGAAGACCCTTCAATAGCACGTAGGTGCTGTTACACCGCCTGCACCGTCCAGCCGATCAGGTCCTTGGCAATGCGGGCAAAAGCTGCGTCGAACGCCGCGACCGCGGCGGCCGGCTCGACCTTGTCGAGCTTTTCATTGGTCTCGATCAGGCGCGATGCGATCACCTTGCCGTTCTTGTCGACGATCCGCGCCGACAGTCCGATCTCGACCCGGCTCTCGCCGTCGGTGGCAATGCGAAAGCGCCTGATGTCGATCAGGAGCTGATAGTCCGCCTGCCCCAGGTCGGCCGTCCGGAGCGGAGCGTGCGCGATATCGTAGTTTTCGAAACTGTCGATCAGCCGCGCTTGCACCAGCTTTGGAATGCTGTCGGCCCAGAGGAAATCGGCGAAGCCCTTGATGTCGCCAACCGGCGAGAACAGCATCCGCTGCGTCTGGAGCATGGCAACGGCGGTCGGCTCGGGAATGGCCAGCGACGCCGATAACGTCTTGCCGGCCGGTCCGAGGTTCTGCGGCGTGCGCAGATCGTAGGTGATCTTCTGTGCAGGCGTGCCGCCGCCGGTCATCTTCTCAAGGCCAGCCAGGATACCGTCAATCTTGCCGGTGTTGCGCGCCAGCCCGTCCGAGAACGTCTTGAGATTGGCGATGGTGTCCTTGAGTGGTCCGGAATTGTCCTCGAGCACAGTATCGACGCGCCGCAGGGCATCGCGTGCCGCCTGCGTCATGCTCTGGCCCGCGCCGGCCTCGGCGACGAGGGTCAGCGGCTCGCCGGATTTGGCGATGATCATGCCGCCCTCCAGCGTCACCACCGGCACGCCGGTCAGTCCCTGAAACTCGAGCCCGACCTTGGTGTCGGTCCGCACGGGTGTCGTCGAGGCCACCGAGATCGTGGCATTGACGAAGCGGGGATTGTCCGGCGCGAGCCCGAGCTGGGTCACTTCGCCGACCCGGATACCGTTGAACAGCACCCCGGCGCCGACCAGCAGGCCCGGCACCGGTCCCTGGAACTGGACGTGATAGCTGGTACGCGGGCCGATGCCGCCGGTGTTGTTCAGCCAATAGACGAAGCCGAACACCGCGAGGATTGCAGCCAGCACAAATGTCCCGATCAGCACATAGGGAGCGCGGGTTTCCATATTTCATCTCATCTCGTGTTGCAGCATCTGCGAGCGCTTGCCGTGGAAATAGGCGCGCACCCAGGGATGCTCGGATTGCAGCAATTCGCGCATCGGGCCGATCGCGACGATCTTGCCGTCGGCAAGCGCGGCGACGCGGTCGCAGACAGTTGTTAAGCTGGCGAGATCATGGGTCACCATGAACACGGTCAGCCCCAGGGTCTTTTGCAGCGTCCTGATCAGCGCGTCGAAATCGCCGGCAGCGATCGGATCGAGACCGGACGTCGGCTCGTCGAGGAACAGGATCGGGGGATCGAGGGCAAGCGCGCGCGCCAGTGCGACACGCTTGGTCATACCGCCAGACAGTTCAGACGGGTATTTGTCGCCATCCTCCGGACGCAGCCCGACCATCTCGAGCTTGGCGATCGCGATCTCATCCATCAGCTCCTGCGACAGCGTGAGGTTTTCGCGAAGCGGAAATTGCACGTTCTGCCGGACGGTCAGCGAAGAGAAGAGTGCGCCCTGCTGAAACAGGATGCCCCACCTCATGGCCGTGCTGCGGTCATGCGCGCTGCCGATCGGCTGCCCCATGATCTCAATCCTGCCGCCACGGCGCGGGATCAGACCGATGATGGTACGCATCAGCACCGACTTGCCACCGCCGGAGGCCCCCACCAGGCCAAGGATTTCGCCGCGGCGGACGTCCAGGGACAGGTGGTCGAGCACGGTCTGGCGGCCGAAGCCGACGACGAGGTCCCGAACCCCGATCGCGATCTCTGCATGCGGCTCGGGCATGGTCACATTCCGATCGAGGCGAAGAAGATCGCAAACAGGCCGTCGAGCACAATCACCAGGAAGATCGACTTGACTACCGATGTCGTCGTCTGCCGGCCGAGCGACTCCGCGCTGCCCTTCACCCGCAGCCCTTCGCTGCAGGCGACGATCCCGATGACCAGCGCCATGAACGGCGCTTTCAGAATGCCGACTTGGAAGTGAGTGACAGAAATCGCCTCGTGCAGCCGGGCGATGTAGATCGCCGGCCCCATGTCACCGTAGAACTGCGCGACGAGACCGCCGCCATAGAGCGCGGCAATCGATCCGATGAAGGTCAGGATTGGCAGTGCAATGACGAGCGCGGCCACCCGCGGCAGGATCAGAACGTCAACGGGATCGAGCCCCATGGTCGAGAGCGCATCGATCTCTTCACGCATCTTCATCGAGCCGAGCTCTGCCGTATAGGCGCTTCCCGAACGTCCCGCGACCATGATCGCAACGATCAACACGCCGAGCTCACGCAGGACGAGGATGCCCACCATGTCGACGGTGTAGGATTCCGCGCCGAACCTGCGAAAATGGAAGAAACCCTGCTGGGCAATGATGGCACCAATCAAGAACGTGATCAGCACGACGATGGGGATCGCCTGCAACCCGATCCGGTTGAGCTGATAGACCAGAGATGTCAACCGCAGCGAGCGGGGCCGGCGCAGCACGCCAAGCACGGCCATGGACAAGGCGCCGAGCATTTGCAGAAAGATCGTGATATCTTCGCGGGCACCAATCGTCGCCTTGCCGAGATCGTTTAGCCTGAGCAGGAATGGATTTACCGCTGCCGTCTGTGCCGGCGTGTGGCGATTGACCTGCCGCACCTCCTCCAGCAGGCCACTGAAGTGATCGGCCACGCCGACGATATCGGCCGGGCTACCCGCTGATGCGGCCTGGCGCGACAGTTTCTCCAGGACCCAAGCGCCGAGCGTATCGAGCGCGCTGATTCCCGACATATCCAGAGTTACGGCTCTCGATTGAGAGACCTCCACACCGACCGATCGGGACAGCGTTTCGAGCGTTGCTACATTGGCTGCAATCCACGGGCCCTCGGGCCGCAATTCCAGCTTATCGCCAGATGGCGTTGCGAGCAGCAGAGGTTCCGAATTCACACGCATATCCTCATGAGACGACCGGTCCCCAATTGTTGATCTTCTAGGCCGGCATGAAGCAGCCCGATTGACGCAAATCAATGGCCATTGGGTCCGCTCGCATAGGCTTTCCTTATGCAATGGAGACCGCCAATGTTCGATACCGGCAGAATGAGCGATGAGCTGAAGGCACTAAAGGTTGACGTCACACGTCTGCTGAGCACCGCCGGGGAGGACCTGTTCGCGACGTCAAAGGACCGCACTGAGGCCCTCGCCGATCAGATTAAGGCCGCTCTGGCCGAGCTCGGCGAAACCGTCAGCGAGGAGCAGGAGCAGCTGCACGATCTCATCACCGGACGCCCGGTCGCCTCGCTCGCTTCCGCGTTTGCGCTCGGTGTGGTCGTCGGCTTCATGCTGAGGAGACATTAGGTGAGTACCGAGAATGTAGTCAAACATCTGCGCGCCCTCTGGCGTACGGACAGGATCATCGCTGATATCCGGCTCCGACACTTGTTGATCGGGCTCGGTCTGCGAGCTTTCGCGGCGCTGATCGCCGCATTCGGGCTCCTGATGCTCGAGCTGGCCGCCTATTTCGCGCTGGTCCAGATCTGGAGCGCGATCGGCGCAGCCGCCGCTCTCGGAGCGATCAATTTCGTCATCGCGGCGGTTCTCTTCATCGTCGCGGGTCGTCCGCCCTCAGGCCGCGACATAGAGCTCGCCAATGAAATCCACGACACATCGATCGAAGCACTTCAAGTCGAAGCCCGCGCATTCCAGGCCGAATTGACCGGCGCGGTCCATCATCCGCTCAGCACGATCGTGCCGGTCTTGGTGCCGCTGATCGCGATCATCGTCAAAAACATGCGAAAGCCGGCCAGGGAGCCTGCCGCAACCACTGCCGCAACCACAGCGTCCGAGGCTCGCTCGTAGTCGCAAGCCTCAGAGCTTAAGCCGGACGTCGCAGATATCCGGTTCGGTCGGGTCCGGCTTCACCTCAAAGCCGAGCTGCCTGCACATCTCCAGCATCACGACGTTCTCCTTGAGCACGTCGCCCGAGATGGTCTTGAGCCCTTCCGACTTCGCATAATCGATGATCAGCTGCATCAGAGCCCAGCCGAGCCCCCTGCCCTTCAGATCGGATCGCAACAGGATCGCATATTCACCGCTCTCATAGACCGAATCCGAGTGAATCCGTACCACGCCGACCATCTCGTTCTTGTCGTCGAATGCGACGAACGCCATGGCGCGCGCGTAATCGAGCTGGGTGAGGCGCGCGATGAACTCGTGGGTAAATTCCTTCATCGGCGCAAAGAAGCGCAGGCGCAGATCATGGGCCGTCACATGGCGCAGGAACTCGTGGATGGTCGGCTCGTCCTCCGGGCGCAGGGGACGCACCGAAATGTGCCAGTCATCTTTGAGGGTGAAGCGGCGCTCCCATTGTGACGGATAGGCGCGGACCGCGAGATTGGCGGGACCTGTGCCTGCGAATTTGCGCTGCGGCGGCCCCACCGCGATGCGGGCATCGACCGCCGTGACGCCGGTTTCATCCGCGAGCAGCGGATTGATATCGAGTTCGCGGATTTCAGGGATGTCCGTCGCCATTTGCGCCAACTTGACTAGGACCAGGGCGACAGCGTCCTGCTTGACGGCGGGCACGTCACGATAGGCATGAAGCAACCGCGACACGCGGGTTCGATCAATCAGATCCCGGGCGAGCTGCAAATCGAGCGGCGGCAGCGCCAGGGCCTTGTCGTTGATGATCTCCACCGCCGTGCCGCCCCGGCCGAATACGACCACCATGCCGAAGGTGGGATCGTCAGCGAGGCCCAGGATCAGCTCGCGCGCCTTTGCCTTGACGACCATCGCTTGCACGATGACGCCGTCAATGCGGGCATCAGGCCGCAACGTCTTCGCTCGCGCAAGAATATTGGCCGCTGCCCCGCGCACCGCTGCCGGCGTTGTCAGGTTGAGCACGACCCCGCCGACATCGGATTTGTGCACGATATCGCGCGACAGGATCTTGAGCACAACGGTCGCCCCTTGTGCGAATATCTCGTCCGCATAGGCGACCGCCTGCTCGATACTCTTAGCTGCATAGGTCGGCACCATCGCGATGTCATAGCACCCAAGTAGATGCTTGATCTCGACGGGCTCAAGCCATTTGCGACCGTCGGCGATGGCCGCCGCAACAATTTGCTTCGCAGCCGCCACATCCGGCACGAAAGTGTCTGGCATCGCCGGGGGAACCTGGCTCAGCTCGTCGACCACCTCGCGATGACGGACCAGATGCATGAAGCCGCGTACGGCATCGTCCTCGGTTGGATAATTCGGAATGCCGGCGCCGGACAGCGTCGCAATGATCTCCTGATCGGCCCCGACCCAGGCTGCCAGCACCGGCTTGGCCCAGCTGCGGTGTTTCTCGCGATATTTGCCGACGAGCTCGGTCACGGTCGTGGCGATCTGGGCGGCCGAAGCAATCGCGGTCTGCACGTTGAGGACAAGGACCGCGTCATTGCCGGGATCCTCGAGCAGCACTTCCAGCGCCGCCGCATAACGCGAGGCGTCGGCGTCGCCGACGATGTCGACGGGATTTGCGCCGGACCAGGTCGGCGGCAGCACTGCATCCAGCTTCTGGCGCATATCCGGTGTCATGGGAGCGGGAATTCCGCCGAGGTCCGCCAGGCGGTCGATCGCCAGGACACCGATGCCGCCACCGTTGGTGAGAATGGCCAGGCGCTTTCCCGCCGGCGATCCGATGCGACCGAGCGTCTCGGCACAATCGAACAGCTCACGCAGATCAGACACCCGAAGGACGCCGGCGCGCCGGAAGGCAGCATCATAGACCGCGTCCGCGCCCGCGAGCGCGCCGGTATGTGTGGCGGCAGCCTTCGCACCCTGCGCCATCCGGCCGGACTTCACCACAACGACAGGCTTCACACGCGCCGCCGCGCGCGCCGCCGACATGAACTTACGCGCATCCTTGACGGCCTCGATGTAGAGCAGGATGGCACGCGTCTTGTGGTCCATCGCGAAATAGTCGAGCAAGTCCGCGATGTCGACGTCGATCTGGTCACCGATCGAGACGATGCCCGAGAAGCCGACGCCACGCTGCGCGGCCCAATCCACCATGCCGGCCGCGATCGCGCCCGATTGAGAGATCAATGCGAGAGTTCCCGCTCCCGGCATGTGCGCGGCGAAACTGGCATTCAGGCTGACACTTGGCATCATGATGCCAAGGCAATTGGGGCCGATCAGCCGCATGCCGTATTTGCGGGCGGCTGCGATGGCCGCTTCCTCGAGCGATCCCGGTCCATGACCGAGCCCCGCCGAGACGATCAGCGCGCCGGCCGAGCCGCGACGCCCGGCTTGATCGATAATGTCAGGAACCTGACCCGCCGGCGCCGTAATGACGACCAGTTCCGGCACGAAAGGCAGTTGAGCCAGGCTGCTCACTGCGGCCATCCCGCCGATTTCGCTATAACGCGCGTTCACCAGGCCGAACTGCCCTTTGAAGGCGGACTTACGAACGTTTTCCAGAACGGCGCGTCCCACGGACGCTTGGCGGGGACTGGCCCCGATGAGGGCGACTGACTGGGGCGACAACAGGTTTTTCAGGCGGTAGGTCGACATGGTCACAATCGTCCGATCGGGCAAGGGGTCCGTCAATTACGAAGCTAACCCGGATAATACTTGGAAACGCACCTAGTGCGACATCATCACCCAGCACGGTGGCTGGCCGATGACAGTCTTGGTCACACCGCCCCAGACCGTCTCATTC
>NZ_JADFUE010000103.1:13798-14852 GCF_054967145.1 Bradyrhizobium sp. UFLA06-24 | reverse complement strand
GAGGTCGGACATGAAATCTTTGTCGGACACCTGCCGCGACAAAGCACCCACTGTTAGCTCAAGTCGCTTCTTTTACACATACTCACGTACAATATCGCGTAGCGCGTCGGCCTCCCACTGTCCCCGGCCCAGGATCGCCTGCTGGCGCCACGGGCCTGGATCGCCGGCCGCTTCCGCCTCGCATCCAACCCGTCTTGCGCGGCTCGTTGCCCAACAGTCCGTCGAGAAACTGCCTCGCCGCGGCAGCCACCCGCTCCTGCGTAAACAGCGGACGGATGCGTTGCTTGGCATCTCGCAACGACGAAGCCCACAGCGTCAGCGTATCTTCAACCGACTCGCCAATCATCAGATCCCGACTCATGGTCGCCATAGATTTAGAACCTTCAAGATAATGCAACTGTAATGCTAGGCCAAGCCATGCTGCAAAATCGCGCGCCTTATGGGATAGCATCACCACGCTTAAATGATCGGCCGACGCCCGGCGCACGCATCAGGCGGCGACAGTGTGCATCTTGGTTGACGACGTCGATTACTTTCGTGACTGACGCGACCGCCGGTCGAGATAGCATAGTCCTGAGCCAAGTCCTGAATGAGTTGAACCACTCGAGGCGACAGGTTATCCGACAACCACCGAGTGAAGCTGAGGGAACGCCAATCGGAGGGCTGCCGCTCCCTGGCGGACCGGCATCCCGCGAGGGAGTAGAAGGCCCCGGATTTGATTTATGACCGCTGTTTTCTATGTCACCAGTCGGCTGCGAGCTCTGTGGAGAGCTTGCAAATCGAGTTGTTCGGCCGATTTTAGTGGGCCGAGTCGCATGGTCGGGCGCTGAACGGCCTAGGGCGATGGCTTCAGCGTCGCGAAGTCATTCCCGCGCTGGCCGCTGATGCGAGCGGATCTGGCTGGCGCGCGCCAGCACGATCGCAAAGCTCGCTTCGATCTCGCAACGAGCTGCGCGGTTTGTGTAAGGGCTGGGAATAGTCTCGGCAAGGCCGGTTCGACCAACCTGGCTCGCAAAGTTAACGCCGTCCTCGTTGAAGCGCCGGATTTGCAAGA
>NZ_JADFUE010000103.1:0-13698 GCF_054967145.1 Bradyrhizobium sp. UFLA06-24 | reverse complement strand
GCAGCAAGCTGGCCAAACGCATCGGCGCAAAAAAGCTAAGGTTGCTGTCGCTCGCAAAAATGGCTGTTCATGCTCCAGAGCCTCCCAAGCCAAAATATCATAGCCTCGTTGACCTCGGAGAAACCGCTAACAGGGATGTCTGCGAGCGACGCAAAGACCGCATTCTTAAAAGACCACTACACGGCATGCCTCGGCAGTCAGTCACTGAAGGTCTTCAGCTCTTCTGATTGGTGGACGTGGCCGCGACGTCTGTCCTCACTTCTATAGTGGCATGCAAAATGTTGTGCTCGAGTCAACTACCAACGCTCGTAATTGATCTAGATGACGGAAGCATGTCACCTGTCGCTGATGAAAGTCGGCCGGTCAAACGCACAAGGAATCAGCATGCAAGACCAATCACAATCTTCCTCGGCCGTTCGCCGAGGTCTTCGAAGTGTTGAATACGACGAACTTGCCCGTGCAGAAATGCGCATCTTCACCCTACTGACCTAAGGCAGCCGCGATGCCGATCCTGCCGCCGGTCATGGTCTGCTCGCCCGTGTTGGCGACCGTGAATTCTCCGAAAAGCCCAAGCAGGGGTCCAGCTGGATCAACGGCGGGTACTTTTTCTTCTGTCCGTCTCTCATGAACTACCTTTCCAATGGAGCCGACCTCGCGCTGGAGAAAGAGCCCCTCACCGACCTTGTCCGGGCCGGTGGCTTGCGCGTATGGCGTCACACCGGCTGCTGGGCATGCATGGATACGCAGCGTGACAAGGATCAGCTCGAAGAGCTCTTGGAATCCGGTCGAGCCCCTTGGGTTCACGCCAGCAGCGCCCAGCCTCTCGTTCGGAGCGCTTCGTGACAATCAGCCTCATCGTCAAAGAAGATATCGAGCATATCCATGCGGCCCTGCCGCGAGGACGCTTCGCAGGGGCAACCGTCCTGGTCACGGGCTGCGCAGGCTTCCTTGGATATTACTTCCTCCAGTACTTCACGCGAAAAGCGTCCGAACTCGGCCTGAAGCGGCTCATCGCGTTCGATACCTTCCTGCTGCATCGGCCGCGCTGGCTGACCGATCTGAGTGCGGAGTTTCCGGACGTGCTCGAGACGCGTACGTTCAACATCGCCAAGGATGACCTGCGAACGGTTGATGGCGCTGACGAAGCGGACTACGTAATCCATATGGCCTCGATCGCTTCGCCGACGTTCTATCGGCAGTATCCGGTCGAGACCATCGACGCTAACATCTGGGGACTGAGGCGGCTACTCGAATCCTATCGGGGTTCGGATCGGCTCAAGGGCCTGTTGTTCTTTTCGAGCAGCGAAATCTATGGCGATCCAGCGGAGACGGCGATTCCGACTGACGAGGAATACCGGGGCAATGTCGCGTGCCTGGGCCCGCGGGCCTGCTACGACGAATCGAAGCGTTTTGGCGAGACGATATGCTACGTCTTCTCCAAGACGTATGGCATGCCCATCACTGTCGCCCGCCCCTTCAATAATTATGGGCCCGGCATGCGCATCGAGGATCGTCGGCTGCCGGCCGATTTCGCGCGATGCGTGATCAATCGACGCGACATTGTCATTCTTTCCGACGGTAGCCCGACCCGCACTTTTTGCTACATCTCCGACGCGATCATGGGCTATCTCCTCTGCCTCCTGCATGGGAAGTACAATTACTTCAACATCGGGATCGACCGGCCGGAGATCTCCGTCCACAACCTTGCCGAGATCTATCAGCAGGCTTCGCTGGAGCTTTTCGGACGCCGCGGCGCGGTCGTCTTCGAGAGGAGTTCCGACGCAGAGTATCTTGTCGACAATCCAAACCGGCGCCGCCCCGTGATCAAGAAGGCGCGGGACATTCTCGGGTACGCTCCCAACATCCTCGTAAATGAGGGCGTGCGCCGCTACCTGTCCTTTCTACGCGACGAGTTGGGGGGGTGATGCGCATCACAGTTGTCGGGTCCGGTTATGTCGGCCTCGTCTCGGGCGTGTGCCTCGCGGCGAAGGGGCATGACGTGACGTGCGTCGATCTGCGGAACGACGTCGTCGCGCAGCTTAACGTAGGCGTCCCGCATATCTATGAGCGTGGCCTCCCTGAACTGCTTAAGTCAGTGCTTGCATCGGCCCGCTTTAGGGCCACCACCGACCTTCACGCCTCGATTGAGGCGTCGGAAATCTCCTTGATCGCCGTCGGCACGCCGTCCGATAACGGCGCGATCGACCTCAGCGCCGTCCGGCAGTGCGTTCGCCAGATTGGCGCTTATCTTGCGACTACTCCTCATCACCTGTCAGTCGTCGTGAAGAGCACCGTCATTCCGGGGACAACGGATACGCTATTGCGGGAAGAGCTCGAGCACTCGTCCGGGAAGCAACTCGGAGCATTCGGCTTGGGTATGAACCCGGAGTTTCTTCGCCAAGGAGACGCGATCGAGGATTTCATGGAGCCAGATCGCATCGTGCTCGGTCACGAGGACCAGAGGACGCTGGTGCGGCTCGAGGAACTCTATGCTCCGTGGAATTGCGACAAAGTGCGGGTGAATACCCGCACGGCCGAAATGATCAAATACGCCAACAACGCAATTCTGGCCACCCAGATCTCCGTGGTGAACGAGGTAGCAAATCTCTGCGCTGCGGTGGGAGGCGTCGACGCCCTCGACGTCATGTGCGGCGTCCATCTCGACAAACGCTGGTCGCCGATCACCCCCTTGGGCCGCATCGCCCCACAGATCCTGACCTATCTCATTCCGGGCTGCGGGTTCGGCGGGTCATGCTTTCCAAAGGACGTACAGGCGCTGCGCACCCAGGGCGAGAGCCTGGGCCTCCCGATGAACATGCTGAATGCCGTTCTCGACGTGAACGCCGCGCAGCCGAGCCAGATTGTCTCTACCCTCCAGCGAAAGCTCGGAGCTTTGTCCGGCCGACGAACTCTCGTTCTCGGCCTCTCCTTCAAACCGAATACCGACGACGTCCGCGAATCCGCGTCGATCAAGATCGTTCGCGATCTTCTGCGGGCCGAAGCGGATGTCAGGTGTTACGACCCGCTCGCGACGGAGAAATTCAAACTCGCCATCGGAATCGCCGCGGACCGCATTCAGTTCTCGTCTGACTGGCGGCGCGAGGTTGAGTGGGCCGAGATCGTCATCATCGCGACTCGGACGCAGGAATACGGCGAACTCACCTCATTGCGAGTCGCGGGCAAGACGGTGTTTGACGCGCGTCGACTGATCAACGCAGCCGCTGTGCCCTCGGCGGACTACCTCTCCATTGGGCGCCGCCTGAGCTGAGTCGCGCCACGATCTGCGAACCTACCCCCATATCGGGAGCTTTCCTCGAACCTCGTGGCGACAATCGCGACTTTTTTGCCCGCGTCTTCTGCGCCGAAGAGTTTAGCACCCGCGGCTTGGCGACGGGCTTCCGACAGATCGACACTTCAGTGTCTACGCATGCAGGCACGCTAGAGAGCTGCACTATCACATTGCGCCGGCCGGCGAGACCAAGCTGGTGAAGTGCATTCGTGGTCGCGCGTTGGACGTCATCGTCGATCTCCGCGAAGGCTCGCCAACGTTCCTGCAATGGTTCGGGGCCGAGTTGAGCGCCGACAACCGCTTGATGATGTACGTGCCTTTCAGGTGCGCTCACGGATTCCTGCCCCTGAAGGACCCGACGGAGATGCTCAAATTCGAGCCCTTATAGCGGGGCGCATGAGAGGAGGCTGCGCTGGAACGGTAGGGTCGAGGACTGGCGCGCCGGCAGGCCTCCCGACCGTGCCACGTTTCCAGTCCCCTCCACGTCGGACCAGAAACGCCAGGACGGCTCAGCCTTCGGCTTGACATATAGTCTCCGCTTCAGGTCCTGCAATCGACGGACGCCTTTATCATCTCGTCCTTGCCTTCCTTACGTCGGAGACTTTGCAAATGGCAGGGCCCCTTGGCTCCACGGACATTACTCCGCTTCGTCGCTACTACGGACCCAGCCGCTGCCCTCTCGCCTTTAATCCACCCTGCGTCTTCATCTCCGGCCAGAAACGCGGCGTCTTCGGCGCGATCAAGCGTGCCAACCAATCCAGAGCCATCCCTAACTCTTGCGGCGGCATGCCGGCAATGCTGACCGGATCGTTTTTGAAACGGGCTCGCTATCCAATTGGCTTGGGCGCCAACTCAGGGCACCGGCCTTTCCGGTTATTTGGCTTGATGCGCGTCATGCCAACGCAGGGTTATCGATGCGCATCAACAAGTCGGACCAAAACGATGCCAAGGGGGTGGCCGAAATGACGCGCATGTGACGGTACCGGGGAAGCTGCCGTGAAGGGAGCGGAGAGCTGGAAAACCCGTTCGATGCTGGCAGCTCGAACTAAGCTAATGAATATGCGGTGTAACCTCGACAACGAGCTGCGCGGAGTCTCGGCAAGGCCGGTTCGACCAACCTGGCTCGCAAAGTTAACGCCGTCCTCGTTGAAGCGCCGGATTTGCAAGAAATTTTTCGCGCCGCTACTCCTTGTCCAGTCCTGTTTGACCGAGCAAATCGATAAATTTGGTCGACAGCTCCTGCCAGTGGCACAAGCCGACCAAAGTTCGGCGAGTGATGGCCGTTCCCGGTATCGGTCCCCTGGTTGCCCTGTCGTTCCGTCGTTACCATCGACGAGCCTACTCGCTTAAGACGTTCCGATGACGTTGGCGCCTATCTCAGCCTAACACCAAGACGTTATCAATCCGGTGAGATCGATCGCACTGGCCGCCTCTCCAAGCGCGGCAACCACCAGGTATCGAACTTATTTGTTTGAGGCCGCGAACGTCCTGCTGACCGTTGTCAGGCGAGGTTCTGCGCTCAAGCGCTGGCGCAGCAAGCTGGCCAAACGCATCGGCGCAAAAAAGCTAAGGTTGCTGTCGCTCGCAAAAATGGCTGTTCATGCTCCATGCCATCTGGACCGATGGCACCGAGTTCCAGGCAGAGATGCGCCCGGCATGAACCAGTCTTAAACCAACAAAGATCCGCCTTCGGCGGAATAAGCGTCCTGCCGGGCGAAGGTGTTGGCAATCTCGAAGTCGTCCCTGGAGACGACCGCGGAAGAACCATGAACCCGGCAGTGCATCATTTTTGTCTATCGGGAATGAAACGGGCCCGCGATTAAAGAACGGACAATTAATGAGTTTACGCAGGGAATAGTCGACGCTGCTCATCGTCGATCCCTCGCAGTCAATCCTTCGCCATCATGTGTCGCACTACGCTCGGCAGGCCCACATTAAGGGGTCGCCGGGGTCGCCATTCCGTAAACGCATCCCGCGCCGCCGTCGATCCGATGAGAACCGGGACCTCGTCCGGATGCGCCGGCCTTTCTCCGAAGCCCAGTAAATGCTCGCAATCGCCAATCGTGTGCGCAACCGCGCACGCAAATTGGGCGACACTGACGGGGGAGCCAGAACTTAAATTTAGCACGCCCTGAAACTCCCGGTCCCTAGCAGTAAGAGCTGTCTCTTATACACATGTTCGTCGGCAGCGTCAGATGTGTATAAGAGACAGTTGAAGATGCGGGCGACCACCAGCGACAAAGTGTTCGATCGCGCCGAGCGGAGAAGTGCCTCGGTAGCCCGAGCCTTGCTGACGCCATAGATGACGCTATCCTGATTATCCCGCCGTTCGAGCGGATCGGTCTCAATCCTCGGAGCGTCGCCAGTCAGCGGCGCATATTCGAAACATGATCCGGCCTGCACGAAAGAACTGCTACCGGTCTTCTGCGCGTGTCGGAATAAGGCCAGAACCGCATCTACATTGACGCGCTGAGCCAGCAGGCGTTCGCGACTCCGCCCCTCAGACGACGAGTCCGTCGACCGCGTCACGCCATAGGCAGCCAAGTTGAAGACGATATCGAAACGGCGCTCTCCCCAGAAGCTAGCGATCTGCGCCTCGAAATCAGGTTCTGCCAGATCGGCCAGGAGAAGATCGCGCGATGAGGCAGTCGGTTCCATCCTCCGTTGGAGCAACATGACGTGCGCTCTTTGCGCAAGAAGACGTGAAACCAGCCGCCGCCCGATGAAACCTGACGCGCCCGTTACAAGCACCGATTTGCCTGCGAAGCGTTCAAGATTGGACAAAATGCCGGGTGAACTCATGGTCGCATCAATGGTCTTACGCTGCAAACCTCAATCGATAAGCCGCGATATCGGCCGCGCAAAGCTCGGCTGCTGAGCGTTGTGGCCAGGAACAGGCGCCATACCAGCGCGCTGTATGCATCAGCGTGTCGCATGAGCGCCAGGCTGGCCGCCATGGCAGGATTTGGCGCGCCACACCGCGGGTCAATCGTCAGTGCGTCGCTGTCGGCGCTGGTGCGGCTCATAAATGATCTCCCGCTTCTTCAAGCGGCGCCAAAGGTCTCGACCACTTCCGTCACAGTCCGCGTGTCTGCATGCTCAGGTTGACGATGCTTCGCATTGCCAGGAGCAAGCCAAGATTTCGGGTCGTGCTGGATGTCGAGCAGAGTAAGAGGGCCCTGAGTTGATGAGCATTGCCGGCCGTCGCGCGTGCGCCATTTTTGAATTTCTGCCATCAAAGATCAAACATTGTGTGATTGTCATGGCCTAGCCGCGGCGCGTACGTATCTATAGTGAGATGAAAACAGTTTGCGCGCAACGCTCAACTACTAACGCTAGTAGTTGATCTAGATGACAGCAACATGCCACGTATTGGTTGATGAACGTTGGCCGGTCAAACGCGCTTGCAAGGAGTCGCCATAAGATCAAACAATCACAATCTGTTCGCCAACGCCCTAATCGATGCGCATGCTGCGAGCTCGTGATGCCGGCATTCCCACAGTGATCTGGGCCAATCACTCCATGCAAGCTGCGATGAAGGTAATCCGGCAAGCCGGCATTCTCAATCAGACCTCCAGGGGATTATCATGACTATCCAATGCACAGCAGCATCCGCGCCCGTCGATTCGGCCCTGCAGGCAGAGGACATCCGGCGTCAAATCCATCAGCTAGTCGAGCGCCACTATGCGCTGACTCACGCCCGGAAGCCATTTTCTGCTGGCTATTCGTCGGTGCCTGTCTCCGGTCGCGTCTTCGACGCCACTGATGTCAAGCATGCGGTGGATGCTGCGCTCGAATTCTGGCTCACGGCGGGCCACTTCAACGACGAGTTTCAGGCCAAGCTCGCACAGCGCGTCGGGGCACGCTATGCGCTCACGGTCAACTCCGGTTCGTCGGCAAATCTGGTTGCCTTTTCAGCTCTCACCTCACCCCTGCTCCGGGAGCGCCTATTGCAGCCCGGCAGCGAGGTCATCACAGCAGCGGCCGGATTTCCGACGACCGTCAATCCTTCCATCCTATGGGGGATGACGCCCGTCTTCATCGATATCGATATTCCCACTTACAACGTTACGCCCGAGCTCGTCGAGGCGGCGATCACTCCGCAAACGCGCGCTATCATGGCGGCCCATACACTTGGGAATCCATTCGATGCCGCGCGGATCGCCGAGATTGCCAGGCGGCATAACCTCTTTCTCATCGAAGACTGCTGCGACGCGCTTGGTGCAACGCTCAACGGGCAGCATGTGGGGACGTTCGGCGACGTCGGCACCCTGAGCTTCTATCCCGCGCACCACATCACGATGGGCGAAGGCGGAGCGACTTTTACCAGCCATCCTGGATTGCGGCGGGCGATGGAGACTTTTCGCGACTGGGGCCGCGACTGTTATTGCGATCCCGGCAAGGACAACACCTGCAACCGCCGCTTCGGCTGGCAGCTCGGGGATCTTCCCCGCGGCTATGACCACAAATACTCCTACGGTCACCTCGGCTTCAATCTGAAGTTGACCGATATGCAGGCCGCCGTCGGCCTTGCTCAGCTCGGTCATCTTGAAGACTTCATTGCCGCGCGGCGGCGCAATTTCGACTCGCTGAGGCAGGGTCTGCGCGGGCTTGAGGACCTTTTCATCCTACCTGAGGCCACCGCAAACAGTGAGCCGTCGTGGTTCGGTTTCTTGCTTACGGTACGTAAATCAGCGCCGTTCAGCCGGGACGAAATCGTACGACATCTCAACGATCGGAAAATCGGCACACGCTTGCTCTTTGGTGGCAACCTCACCCGGCAGCCCTACATGCACAATCGGCACTACCGAGTGCATGGTAAATTGACCAACAGCGATCGCGTAGTGAACCAGACATTCTGGATCGGTGTCTACCCCGGGCTTGGGGCTGCGGAACTCGATTATGTAACAGGCACAATTGGTGATTTCTGCCGTGCCCGGCTCGCCATTAATCGCGCGAATAGACCATGAGTGGATCGAATACATTGCCGAGTTCCCGGGCACAAATCGGCGGAACTCGCGTCTTCACGCTTCTGTTACACGCTCTTTGCCCCTGACTGTACGCCGGACGGGATACGCCCTTCTCGCTGTGATCGGCGCCACGCTCGCGGCATCGCACCGCAAGGTGATCTCCCGCAATGGAGACGGTGGCATGCAGTTGAACATCCAGGAGCCGCAAACCCCAAGCACTTGACCGGGATGAAGCGCTGGTCGTGATGAACAATGCAAGCTATGGCATCATCAGGCAGTCCAGGATTCTTACCTTGGCAGCCGCTACAGCGCCTTCCCTGCCGGCTAAAGCCTGATTTCGTCCGTCCGGAAGTTAAGGGCGTCCTCGACAATGGCGAGAGGTTCGCCACGCAAGATCCGATAAGTTCGGAGCAGATATTCCCCAACGATACCGAGCAGAAAGGCGTTCAGGCCTATCCCGAAGGACAGCAGCACGTATACGCTGGCGAATCCGCGCGGGTAGTCCGGCTGAACGATCTTCCCGATGACGAAATACAGCCCGCCGATGATACTGATCATGAGCGCAGCAGCTCCCACAAAGGTAGCAAGGCGCAACGGAATGACCGAGTGATTGATAAGCGCGGCAAGCCCTAACTCGGTAATTCGCACGAGGTTGAATTTGCTTTGTCCGACCGCGCGAGGATCGCGCTTGTAGGGAACGCCGATCTGCTCGAACCCGAGTCCGGCGATCATACCGCGAAGGTAAGGACTCGACACGTTCATTCTCGTCAGTGCGTCAAGGACCGCGCGATCGATCAATCGGAAATCGCCTGCGTCCCTGGGAATGGGGTGCTCGCTCAATTTGTCGATTGTCCAGTAGCCAAGTCGGCGAAATAGGTTGATCGCGGCGCCTTCCGCTCGCACCCTGCGAATGCCGTATACAACCCGGTAGCCCGATCGCCACAAGTCAAAGAACTCGGCAAGAAGCTCGGGCGGATCCTGGAGGTCGGCATCGATCTGCATCACGGCGTCGCCCCGCGCATGCATATAGTTGGCGAGAATCGATCGTTGATACCCGACGTTCTTGCTGAAGCGAATGGCCCTTACTCGGGAATCCTTGTTCGCCAGCTCCGAGAGCTTCGTCCAAGTCAGATCATTTGAATGGTTATCGCTAAACACGAATTCAAGTGTGCAGCGCCCCGCCATAGTTTCGCCCAGATGGCAAAGTCGCTCGTATAGTGCATCGAGGTTGTCGGCCTCATTGAGGACAGGGATGGCAATCGTGATCAACGGGAGAGGCCATTGTCGATCACTGCGAGTCTTGGACGGAGCTTCCTGAGTCATCAATCGACATAGGCTCTTAGATATTCAACGATCGCCGGGCATCGCATCCCTGAACTCGATGTTTCGGACGAGCGGCGACCGCCAGAAGACAATGTCCGCGCGCCATCGGCCGGGCGCCCACCTGCAACTTGCCGATGTTCTTGACGCCATAAGGCCGATTAGCGCCACAGGCGACAAAGGAAATCTGACAAGGTCCATACATGCTATCGCCGCAATCTCGTTGGGCGCCGGTGAAATGCGACGGACGAATCGCGGTCGGCGAGCGGATTTCCACCACCTTCCGCAATGTGTCAGTATATCGGGGATCAACCGATCCTGGGCCCAGTCGCCACCGCCGATCACATTGCCGGCACGGGCTGTGGCCGGCGCCACCGTGCGGCCCACATGGCTGGGGCTGAAAAAAGAGCCACGGAAGGCCGAGGATACAAGTTCGGCACAGGCCTTGCTGTTGCTACAGGGATCACGTCCGCCGAGCCGATCGTGGTCACGATGGGCCCTATCGGAGGTGATGTTGAGCACGGCGCGGACCAAGTTCACCTGCCGAACGGCCTGCAACAAGTAGACCGTTCCCATGAAATTGGTGCGATAGGTCTTACATGGATTGGCATAGGAATAGCGGACCAACAGTTGTGCGGCTATGTGGATAACGATATCAGGCACAGCGCTACGAAGCGTGCTGACCAAATGATTGTAGTTGGTCACGTCGCCCAGAATCGACTCCTTGGCAGCCCCGACGCGGGCAATTTCAAATAGGCTGGACGTTGCGGGCGGCGGGGGCAACGCGTAGCCGGTAACCCGGGGGTCGATATGTTGCAGCCAAAGAGCGGGCCACGAGCCCTTGAACTTCGTGTGCCCGGTGAGAAAGACGCGCGTGCCCGCCCAGAAGATGCTCATTTCTCCCACACCTTCCATGGAGCCTTGCCCTCAACCCAGAGCGCTTCAAGGAATGTCTTGTCGCGCAGAGTATCCATGGGCTGCCAAAAGCCGTGGTGCTGGTAGGCCGAAAGCTGTTGCTGCTCAGCCAAGGCTGCGAGCGGCTCGCGCTCCCAAGCAGTGGAGTCATCCACCAGCAGGTCAATTACTTTCGGCGAGAGCACGAAGAAGCCACCATTGATCATCCCCCCATCACCCCGGGGTTTTTCCTTGAATGTCGCGACACGGTGATCAGCGCGAATTTCGAGGGCGCCGAAACGGCCAGGCGGATAGGTAGCAGTTAGAGTGGCGAGCGTACCCTGGCGACGGTGGAAGGCGATCAATGCGGTTATGTCGATGTCTCCCACACCATCGCCATAGGTGAAACAGAAGGTGTCATCATCGGTCAGGTAATTAGCAACTCGCTTGAGCCGCCCACCGGTCATGGTCTTCTCGCCCGTATCGACCAGCGTCACCTTCCAAGGTTCGGCATGGTGCTGGTGAACCTCCATGCGGTTATTCGTCATGTCGACGGTGACATCCGACATGTGCAGGAAGTAGTTGGCGATGTATTCTTTGATCAGATAGCCCTTGTAGCCGCAGCAGATGACGAAATCGTTGATGCCATAGTGCGAGTAGATTTTGAGGATGTGCCACAGAATCGGCTTGCCGCCGATCTCGATCATGGGCTTGGGCCGAAGATGGGTTTCCTCGGAGATTCGGGTTCCAAGGCCACCCGCGAGGATCACTGCTTTCACCATTGGCTCCATTTATGGGTATCTGGCCGTTGTCGTCTGGCTTCGCGGCATGATTGCTTCGCCAGCGCGCCGGGGCGTAGGGGCTTCAACAAGAACTGCCTGTAAGTATTCGGAAATTCCCCGTCGTTGACGGGGGTTTCGAATGTAGTGGCGGCGACGTAGTCCGCCTGCCCGGCTCCAAAGGAGGCCATGACACTGGCTTGTTCAAGATGACGCGGACCCTCCGGCTCGATCAGTATCCACGCTTTGGCTAGATCGGCGCAGTCCTCAAGTTCGAGCGCTTTCACCGCGACTGCGTTAGTGCCGGGATATCCCCCGATCAGCCATGGTAGACCGACCCAATCCCCCGTACCGCGGGGAAATGTCCCGATCAACCATGGTAGACCGAGCGCTCGCGTCTCGAGCACATACAGCAGGCCCGGCGAGCGGCCAGAGAGATCGACCACCGGGGTACCGACTTCAAGGCCGGCCGCACGAGCCTGGGCTCTGGCCGTGGACAGATAATCCTGGAAGGATTGCGAGAGCACCAATTTTCCACCACCCGGCATGGGCATGACAGCGGTATAAGCGCGCAGATCTTTCGGCTGACGGAACGGCTTGAGGAGGCCACCATTTACGACTGATGCAGTGAGCAACTGTGCCAACACCGTCAGGGGCAATAGGGTAGCGACGCTGCGTCGCTGTTGCGCAAGAGGGCTCAGGAAGGCCACGACCGCGAGCATCCAGAACAAGGCGTTCATCGAACCGAGGGTCCAGTAATTGAGATTGGAGCCCAGTGCGGACAGGTGCGGCAGGACCAAGAAGGTTAGCGCCAGAGCGATGCTGGTGGGAGTCTGGGTGCGCAGAACCAATCTCTCACGATAGAACACCGCGCCAACGCATGTGAAGGCTGACACCAGGAACAGGGTCGAGGGCTTGATGCTGATCGGATCGTTCCCCAGCAGCGCAATCGCCATTGTTAAGATCAACACTGCTGCGAGAGCCAGCGATGGGAGCAACTTGTGCGTAGCCCCCATGAGAATGCTGAGCAGAACGGTTATCGCCAGCAACACAGCGATAGCGAGTTGCAAGCAGCTGGTGGCGAGCCCGTTGATCCGAAACATGCGAGACATCTCGTGCCCGGCACCCAGCAGGATTTCCATCTCGGCACTGTTGACCATACGGGTCACCAGCCCGGTGATGCCGCCGTCGATCAAGTAGGCGGTAACGATCAGTAGAGCGAGAGCGACCAGCGCCGCGCCAAGCATGGGCAGCAGCGACTTTCGGCGCAAAACGACCACATAGAGCATAACGACGAAGGCAACGGCCGCAGCGGTGGTCGGCTTGGCCATGAAGCAGCACCAGCCGCCAACGCCGACCAGGATCCATCCCAAGACTCGGCCGATGCGCCCTGGCCGTTCGGCTAGCAGCAAGCCGATCACCACCATCAAGAGCGATTGAAAGGTCAGTGTGTAGTAGCTGGGGGTAAGCAACCAGCTTCGAAAGTTGACTAATGCCAAGCTGCCGATCCCTGCCGATAGCACTGCCGCATGCGGCCGGCTAACTATCCAGAGGCGCCGGATCACAAGGAAGCTGAGAATCCAGCCCAGCGCCATGGTGAGCGTGACGTTCTCCATGCGAAGCACTGCAATGTCGCCACCCGCCCACTGATATGGCCAGTGATAGACGAAGCCGAAAAGGGACGGCGGAATATTGATGGCGTAGGCGAATGGGTTCGCGATGGAGTTGAGGTGGAGACCTTCGTCGCTGAGATCGAGACCGTAAGTGCTGTAGTTTAGCAGCCAAGTGAAAAGGATTGCTGTGGTCGTGGCGGACAGAGCCAGCAAAGTCCGATCCAGCAAGACTGACAACATCGTTCCGTTGGCAAGGTAGTTATCCCTTGGCATAGGCCCCTTTCTGCTGGCCGCGTAGAGGAAGCCCATTCCAATGGACCGTCTCGATCAGAGCATAACCAGCGGTACCGCATTCATCATTATATCAGTTCTCAAAAGCTTCTAGCTGACCTTAGCCGCGCAATCTCCTCCAAGAATTGGTAGTGATCTTTCCCCGAAAAAATGGACAGAGCTGCTTTTAGCTCCATCTCGATCGGGCTGATAAAGCCGATGGCGGAGTAACACGAGTTCGATTGTAGAAGCCCTCAATATAGGCAAAGATATCCCATGTGGCTTCTGCCCGTGTTGCAGAGTGCCTGTGGTGGCGGAGCTCCGTCTTGAGGGTGTGAACGAGGCTCTCCATCGGAGCATCGCCATAGCAGTCGCCCTTGCGGTTCATTGACGCCCTGAAGCCGGCGGATTGCGTCAGCTTGCGGTAATCCGCCGAGGCATATTGGGCGGATTCAAGCGGTCGTCGCAACGCCGACTATGTTTACTTGTAAAAGAAGCGACTTGAGCTAACAGTGGGTGCTTTGTCGCGGCAGGTGTCCGACAAAGATTTCATGTCCGACCTC
>NZ_JADFUE010000102.1:0-15175 GCF_054967145.1 Bradyrhizobium sp. UFLA06-24 | reverse complement strand
GATCAAGGACCCTGCGTCGGCGGGCTCTTCCTTTGCGATTCATCTGCTGCGGTCGGGATAGCCGATCTCTAGTGGATTCAACGATGTACTTCAACGGAATTGGCTCAAACCAGATGACGGGGCAAGCGCATCCGGCGCGCGTGTCCGGTGTTTATCAGTGGCTGGCGTGGACCTAGGGGCGTCGGCGCTTCATGCAAGTCTCGCTGCGTCAGACTCGCCTGAGGCTGGATTTCCTAGTTCGGACAATGCAGGTCCTAGGCGGTAAATCGCATGCTTTGTCATACCGACCACGCGATCCCGGCGCTATTGATATGAAGTTCCATCCGTTTCAGATCGAGGATGTCGATCTGTTTGCCAGGAATCGCGCTGTTATAGGTTTTTGCAAGTAAGTGTTGCTAAACAGGCTGCTCAACGCAATGAACGGGTTGAAGCAACAATGACAACATCTTCATTCTCGCCACCAACCGTCTCGAGGCTCTCGAGGCTGCGCCAGCCGGCCGTCCCGGCCATATCAATCAGGCAACTGAGGTGCCGCTGCTCGATGCGACCGCCCGCGAAAGCTGGTTCGTCCCTATGGCAGGGGCTTGCCGCTGGACGAAGCCGTGATCGCTGAAGCCAGGCCCTTCACCTGAGCGGCAGCGCGGCCCTTATCGAGAAGTTGATGCTTCGCGTTGTGCAATCGAGGCTTGCCAGCTGCGGCAATGTCGGCGCGATTTCCACTAACATGAAGCTACCTGCCCGTGCGCAGCGAGTTCAATCGCGATGCGCATTGCATTGTGGCTATGGTGCGCGCCCCACAACTAGGCGCGTCCCAAGTTACCTATCGAAGGATTTGTGGTGAGGGGTCTCCAGCCGTCGACCTTGCGCATGTTGATCTGGCCGGGGGTGAGCAGGCCAGGACGGCATTGCCGCGGCGGCCGCTGATGGCAAACGGTCTTGATCTTGATCCGTCGCTCGAACTCCTCACGCGGCCGCTCAATTGCGTCGGTAGCCGGAATAAGATGTCGCGGCGCCAACTTCCGCTGCGGTGTTCTACAGCGCGGTGTATGGTGCTACCATCGGCGCAGAGGCAGCGGGAGCGCGAATGGCAGGTACGACGACGCGGGCGATGAGCCGGGGTTCGGCTCGGGAGCTTGCCTCTGCGACCCGGTGAGTTGTACCAAGAGCGCGAATTCTTCTTGTCGTTTCGCCGCAGCTCAGATGCCACTGAGGCGAGTGATTGGGGTCGGCATCCCACCGAAGCTTCGGAGAGGTGTTGTTTGGGGAGGCGGCAGGCTTCACCGGCAGCACCGATATGGCGAGGAGTGGGCCAACGCGCTGGCAAGACCCCGCTGGCCAGCGATGAAATGTTGCTCGAGGTCGTAGGAACATCATGGCGGTCTCGCGCGTGCGGACGCCTCTCGCGGAGCGAGTATGTCGGCCGGCCGCTGCAAGCAAGGCGACTGGCGCAGGGCTCTCGACCAAACCGACAAGATCGTCCCGCTCAGCGGCCAAGCGGAGGAAACTAACTGTCCCAGATTTGATGCGTCAGAGGCCCCAGATTCGTCATCCCGAATACGTTGGAACTTTCGGCAGGATAAGCCGAAGAGCAGGCCAATATATGCCCGCTATTCGAACTTCTGCCGATTTGCGTCAGCAACCCGGACAAGAGACTCTTCTCGACGCACATGGGGCAGACGCTAGCGGCCAACAAGCGGCAGGCGTTGGGCAGCTGAATGGTGATCGCCTCGCAATCGCGTTTGACGCAATAGCGATCTTGCGGCCGGTTCAACCCGCTACCTCAACTATTTTCGACTGCCAGCCCTAGTGCCAATTCGTTTGCGCAACTTCCTTCCACGATCGGCTTCGAAGTTCGCGCTAATTCGAGCGTGCAGCAAGGCTCGACAGCGAGGGACTGTCTGAGTGGCGGCAGGCACTGATCCTGAGCCCCGCGCAGCTGTTGCCGGCGCTCCTGCGGGAGGGTGGAGGATCGCGGCTACGCGCAGAACTCACCGAAACTGCCGGGGACTGCAAGTCCTTGATAGGAGTATCGCCACGGGAAGCTGTCCTGTTTGTTGATGCCCTCGCGTCACAGTGCCGCATCCGAATTCCTAGTCCTCTCATCTCGCGCACAATGGGGATTGACGAGGGAGCTCCGACTGAGTGTCGGATTCCGTTGTTCGCTGCCTTCATCTCACCTCGCATCCGCTTTTGCGCGACATCAAAGCGCTTAGATCAGCTCCTGACTAGATGAGCAAAACGCAGACCAACTTCAGTAACGGTTCTTGCTTCATGGCGCTCACGCAAAGATTAGAGTTCCGGCAATCCCAGTCGCTGGTCATGTCGCCGCAGCTGATGCAGGCGATCAAGCTGCTGCAATTATCTAATCTCGACCTCATGACCTTCGTGGAGGAAGAGCTGGAGTGTAATCCGCTGCTCGAGCGTGCCAGTGACGATGCAGCTGGGGCCGAAGCCCCGACTGAGGTCGATCAGGTCAGCGGCGATCAGCTGGCCGAGGCCCAAGTGCGCGACGCCCGGGATGGCGCCATGACCACCTATACCGAATGGGGTGGCGGCGGCTCGGGTGACGAAGACTACAATCTCGAAGCGTTTGTCGCGTCCGAGACAACATTGTCCGACCACCTGGCCGAACAACTGTCGGTCGCATTCACCGCGCCGGCGCAGCGCATGATCGGGCAGTATCTGATCGATCTCGTCGACGAAGCCGGCTATCTGCCGCCGGATCTCGGCCAGGCCGCCGAGCGGCTCGGCGCAACGCAGGAGGATGTCGAGCACGTTCTTGCCGTCCTGCAGGAGTTCGATCCGCCCGGCGTCTGTGCGCGTAACTTGCGCGAGTGCCTGGCGATCCAGCTCCGCGAGCTCGATAGATACGATCCGGCGATGCAGGCCCTCGTCGAGCATCTCGATCTCCTCGCCAAGCGCGACATCGCGAGCTTGCGCAAGCTCTGCGGCGTCGACGACGAGGACATCGCCGACATGATCGACGAGCTCCGCCGGCTCAGTCCCAAGCCGGGCATGAAGTTCGGGTCGGCGCGGCTGCAGACGATGGTACCCGACGTCTATGTCCGTCCGGCTCCTGATGGCGGCTGGCATGTCGAGCTCAACAGCGACACCTTGCCGCGCGTGCTGGTCAACCAGACCTATTATTCCAAGCTGTCGAAGAAGATCGGCAAGGACGTCGATAAGTCCTACTTCAACGACGCGCTGCAGAACGCGACCTGGCTGGTGCGCGCGCTCGACCAGCGCGCCCGCACCATCCTGAAAGTTGCGACCGAGATCGTGCGTCAGCAGGACGGCTTCTTTACCCTTGGTGTTGCGCATTTGCGGCCGCTGAATCTAAAGGCCGTTGCCGAGGCCATCCAGATGCATGAATCCACGGTGTCGCGCGTCACCGCCAACAAATACATGGCAACAAATCGCGGCACATTCGAGTTGAAATATTTCTTCACGGCATCGATCCCTTCGGCGGATGGCGGTGAGGCGCATTCCGCTGAAGCGGTGCGTCACCGCATCAAGCAGCTGATCGAATCCGAAGAGCCGTCAGCGGTTCTGTCCGATGACGCGATCGTTGAGCGCCTGCGAGTCTCGGGCATTGATATTGCCCGCCGCACGGTCGCGAAGTACCGCGAAGCCATGCGCATTCGGTCCTCGGTGCAGCGCCGCCGCGACAATATGTGGTCAACGATGAACAGTAGAGCATCGGGCGGAACTGGCCTCGATAAATAAACCCCCAGCTGTCGATTTAATCCGGAAGCGTAGCTTTGGAGGTCTCTGAAAGCGGGCCTTTGGAGCGAGATTGTTGATGGTGATGGAAGGAAGCTTCTGGCGCGGCATTTGAGGAGAGGTAGTATAGGCCGACTGCCGTCTAAGAGGGGCGAGCGTTTTCAGAGGCTCCGTCGGCGCCAAGCTCTTATTCCTCCCAAGTCCTCGCCTTGGCTTATTGTCGGCCGATATACGGCCCCGATCGGTAGCAGCCGGCTGATCTCGCACGCCAATGATCGCCACCACCTCTTCCGCGATAACTTTCCGGTTCGTTGCTACGCTGCACAACAAGGTTGTAGGGCGAATTATTGGCTTAACCATAATAGCTCGGCGCTAAATGTTGTAAAAACTACACTTGGAGCGCCCAGATTTTGGAAAATGAACAGGTTTTCGAGTGCGCAACTGTAGCCGCGCCCAGCATCGCCAAGTGCGGTTGGGCGGGATCGTCAGGATTGCGCCAAGTCGGGGCTGCTTAGGACCGGCGAGCTCATGGCGGCTTCAAGACAATCGACGACGTCCCGGCAGGAGGGACACATGACCTGGCTGAGCAGGGACAATCTGCCGAATGGCACGTGTTCTGACGAGGCGCATTCGAACTCGGCGGAAGCTAGCGACGCCGGCACACAAGTCGGCGTCGAACGCCATCGCTCATAGAGTCTTGAGATATTCGACAAGCGCTCGCCGTTCGGCGTCGGTCAACTCTGGTCCGATGATGCCGGGCGGCAGTTTCCTTAAGTCGGTTTCCTTACCCTCGAAAGAATGTCCGCGATTGCTGTTCCCAAGCAGCGACACATCGAAGTTCGTCAGACCGGCCGCACAGCTTTCGGACGACTGTGCTTTCGTCGCGAGCCCGACGTTGACCGGGTCGAACGCACGGCTGCCTACGCAAAACGACATCGGCCGCTTGGCGTGCGGCACCAGCATGTCTCTCAGGGTCGGAACAGACCCGTTGTGCAGATAAGGAGCTGTTGCCAAAACACCGTCCAATGGTCGCGCCCGGTACTGAGTGAAAAGCTGTCCCAGCTATTTAGGTTCATCGAGGGTACGATCAAGCATGTCATGCCGACCATCGTTGCCGAGATCGCCTATCAAAGCCTTGGAAGCGAAAAGCTGGTTGATTTTATCGATGAGCAGATACGCAGCGAGAAGACATCTGCAATTCGCACGCTGCTCTGCTCTTTCATGTTGCTCGAGATCGACTCGTTCCCTAGCTATAACCAGGATAAGTGAGTTTTACGAATCGGAAGATACGCCACGGTGGGTGACAGCTGTCATAACCGAGCGCCTGTACAGCTATTATCGGCAACGACCTCTGGCGGGCGCAACACGCAAAAAATTTGAGGAACTTGTTGTGACGCTAGAAATGCGCTTGGCCGGTAAATCTCGTCCAAGAGTTCGAGGAAATTATTTATCCGCCTTGAAGAAGAAGGCATTCAAAGAACCAAAGTCCTAAACTCTTATTCTGGATGAAGCGCCTCCTACAGTCAAAGATCGAGCCATGTCGCTGGACTTGCGGCGCGGATGGGGCGGCGGACTCGATCATGGCCATGGATCGCCTCAAGGGTCGCGCATGGCAACCGAAAGGCTACCATACGCCGGCCAGCTGATCGTTAGGGTCGCGCCGGGCGGCGATCATGGTTCGATGAACGCCGCTGCGCGCGGATCACGCCCGGCCTGCCTTGACCAGATCGAACCACCGCTTCAGGTGCGGATGCGCGCACCAGTCGATCCGTCGTTGATCGACCGGGAGCGGTAGCCCGCGGGTCGCTTCGTCCGATGTCGATACGTTGCGCCACGCCTTCGATCTCGCCCAGGCCATCCTGGACAACAAGCATCTCGACGTGGACTATAAGACCTTCTCGCGACGGACGGTGAGGCACAGCAAGACGCTGGAACGCGTTGAAGGCGTCGTGGTTCGGCTCCTGAGTGGCGTCCTCGAGTTTCCTCCGGGCGCGCGGCCCCGCGAGGCACTGCGGGCGATCGGGCTGGAACGCTTTGCCCCGCCGCTGCTGATCGCGGGTAAGATCGATCTTCTTGGGGCCGATCTCTCCGGAGCCACTCCGCTCATCTCGGGATCGCGCCTAAGGAGGCAGATCATGTCCGCTTCCGGGAGCCGCCGGCGTATGTTTTGACGATCGAAAACTTGGCAAGCTTCAACAGGCACGTCGCCGAGGCCGACGCCGCTCGACTGGGTGCTACGCTGTATGTTGGCGGGTATCCCTCGCTTGCCAGCCAACAGGCCCTGCGCACGATCTCGGCAATGGTGTCCGAACAAACCCCGATCTTTCACTGGTCGGATATCGATCCGGACGGCACCTGGATATTCCACACGATGGAGCGCGCCGTCGGACGACCGATCCTGCCGCATCTCGGGGCGGGCGCCGACCAAAAAGTCCGCACCCGCTCGTTGCCCACCAAACTCCGGCATCGCTTCACTGGCGGCATACTTGGCCAAAGATGGATCCAAGATCCTCGAGCAGGAGGAGCTTGATCCGATTCTTCCTACGCCCACGTAGGCGTTCGGACTGACCAGGGCGCCAGCTTGCGTAACGGGCACGCTTGGCCATTGACGTAAGCGGCTCGGTGACAAGCTGGAGCTCTTGCTGGCCGAGAGCTTGAGGGGGCGCATGAGACCGGCGCGTTGCGGACGCGCGATCTCAAGCAGCGACGGTGGAGACCACCGTTCAGCCCAAGACCATCACCTCCCGACCGATGCCAAGCTGGAATATGCGGCGATTAACCAATCGGCTGGCCCGCGAGTGCGGCCTTAAGTTGCGGCAATCTTATCTGCGCATCGGCTCAGGCGCCTCTCAGTCATCGAGCCGTGAATGGCCACATGAAGAGCGACGGGCATCTCGGTCGCTGCCATCTCAAAGGGCCGGGAGGGGGACGCCGCCAACATCGCCTTCACCGCCGTCGACCACAATCTCCGCCTCACCCTCAGCCTGGCTGAGGCTTTCGTTGGGCCTAATCCGCAACGCCTTGTTGCTGATGCTCGCGGTCGCGCTCGAGCTTCGTCCTGCAATATGGCGGGTTGAGAGACCAGATTGTTTGCGGATCGAGAAAGGTTGCGGCAATGCATCAAGCACTCGTCCCTCTTAAAAGCAGCACAATCAAGAACAAGATCGAGGCGTCCGTGCCGCAAGGTGAGATTAACAGAGGGATTCGAACGAGCTACTATGCATCAGCTCGGGCGGTTGGCCCGGCTCGGCCCTCGTTTGTAGGCTGGCTGCGCGGGGTCTGAACATGGGCCTGCATTGATCATCTCCCCATGGCTTTTGCAACGGCTGCTGTAACGCTGTTTTCTTGACTTACCCAAAAATACCCAACTTCGATCTGAATGGGTGCATAAGGGCGGAAAATCACGGCTAGCGTTACCAACACTCGCGGCCCTGGAAGACGACAGGCACGTGAACTTGAGGGCCGAAGAGCCCAGAGGAGGGACCAATGCCAAGGACGCTAGCCGCACCGCGCGGCCATTCTTACCATTTCGTCAAAGCCGCTCTGATTTGCTCAACTCTCTTGTCCGGTGCGGCCGCATCTTTCGGCCAGGCCAAAGCGGAGGATATCAACTGGCGCCAGTTCGAGGGCGCTTCGATCGTTTGGGCTTACGACATCCATCCATATGCTGACGCGGTTGCAGCACAGCTTCCTGAGTTCGAGAAGTTGACGGGCATCAAGGTGACGCCCGAGCTTTATCCGGACGATGCCTATTGGAATAAGCTGACCATCCAGCTGAGCACAAAATCGCCCTCGTGGGATGTCGTCGGCACAGGAATTCAACCGGCTTGGGATCTTGCGCCCGGTCAACTGCTTGAGCCGCTCGACCGCTATCTGAACGACCCTAAGCTCACATCGGCAAGCTATGACTACAAGGACTTCTTCCCCGCATTGCGTGACGCGCTGACTTGGCAAGTCAATGGCGGGCAGATCGAACCGGGCCGGGGTCAGGTGTGGGCCATCCCGCACGGGTTCGAAAACATCCAATTGTTCTACCGTAAGGACATTCTTGACAAACACGGTATCAAGGTTCCGACAACCCCGCCGGAAATGTCGGCGGCATGCGAAAAGCTAAAATCTGCCGATCCCGCGATCACGCCCCTGGGTGTGCGAGGAGTGCGCTTTTGGAGCAGCATCCACACGGCCGCGATCTCAATCGCCAAGTCCTATGGTGTACACGACTTCGTCGTCAAGGACGGCAAGTTGGAAACCGGTCTCAATTCTCCCGAGTCGATCGCCTTCCACAAAGACTACGTGGAGATGATCAAGAGGTGTGCTGCCCCATCCTTTGCCAACGACAACTGGTACCAAGTGGTCGATGGCATCAATTCGGGTCGGACAGCGATGGCGATCGATTCTAACATGTTCGGGTTCTGGAACGATGTTGCCGGCAAGCCCGCTTCGGGCAAGATTGCCTTCGCTCCGCCACTGCGAGCTCCGAACGGCAAGACTTTCGAATCGAACATCTGGATCTGGTCCCTGGCCATGAATGCTGCTTCCCAGAAAAAGGGAGCGGCCTGGCTCTTCATTCAGTGGGCGACGTCAAAGCAGGTCGAGCTGAACGGTGCCATCGCCGGCAAGCTCGTCAACTCGCCGCGCGCTTCGACCTGGAGCGACAAGGTTTGGCTCGACTATGCGGCTAAACCGGAATTCACAAATTTCGTGGATACCTTCAAGAGTGTTCAGGACCGGGCTGCGCTCGCCTTTACGCCGCGCGTAGGGTTTGCCGAGGCCATGAACGCCTGGGCAGTTGCCATGCAGAAGATGGTTAATGGTGCGGACGTGAAGGCGACATTGGCCGACCTCGCCTCCGAGATTCGCTCCTCCATGTAAGGCAACCGGGGAGCGGCATCACCGGATTGCCGCCTCCACTACCCCCGCGTATCTTTCGAGAAGTGAGCGATGAACCTTCGAGGCATCGACGCAACCGTGATGCTACAATCATCGGTAGGCCAACTGGCACCGCCCAAAAAAGAGCAGGTGCAAAGCGCCGGGCAGCATGCTCTTGACTGGTGGAGCCTTGCTGCGATTGCTCCCGCGATCATCATACTGCTCGGATTTCTTTTTCTGTTTTTCTATGGCGTCTTCCAATCGCTGACCGATCTCAAGTTTGGCCGTCCCCTGGTTCGTTTCATTGGGGTCACCAACTATGAAGTGGCAATCAAGACTCAAGATTTCTGGAACAGCATGCGGGCGACCACGGTGTATGCCTGCTCCGCGGTCCTCGCGGAAGCGTTCTCTGGGCTTGCGCTCGCCAAATTGTTCGCAAGCCGCGTGTTTCTTGCACAATTGATGCGGCCTGTCATTCTCCTTCCGTTGGTATTGCCGCCCATGAGCGTCGCCCTGATGTGGACCACAATGATGGATCCACAAAACGGGATTCTGAACTATTTGCTTTCGCTCGTCGGGATCGGCCGCTTCGCCTGGATTTCGGACGCCGGTACGGCGATGTTCTCGCTAGTTCTCATCGACATATGGACTTACACACCATTTTTTGCGCTCATCATCTTCGCCGGTTTGCAGGGCATTAACGAGGAGATCAGAGAAGCCGCGCGGATCAATGGCGCTAAGGGTTGGGCGACGTTCCTCCATATTGAGCTTCCACTCATTGCACCGTATATCCTGATCGCCGCAGTCTTTCGGCTGATCGAGTCGCTCAATCAGTTCGATATCATCTTCGGAACAACCCAGGGCGGTCCAGGTGACAGTACCTCCGTGCTCTCGGTTCGCGCCTACATCACAGCCTTTCAAAACCTCGCCTTCGGGCGTGGTGCCGCGCTCATGGTTGTCAACTGGTTGATCGTGCTTCTCGGGACCTTGGCCATGGTAAAATTGTGGCGGTTGGTTCGGCAGCGCGTAAGCTAGAGGAGGCTGGCAATGCGCTTCAAACGCTTAACGCCCGCAAGCTTGTTCCTTAATGGACTGGTTGTTGTCTGTACGCTCATCCTGACATTTCCCCTGGTCTGGATCGTGATGATGTCGCTGAAGCAGCAGGCCGAGGTCATGACCTTGCCGCCGCGCTTTGTCTTCACTCCAACATTTGAAAACTTCCGCGTTTTGTTCGATGCCGCCCAGGCCGGGGCGACAAGCTACGGCACCATCAAGGTTGATTTCCTGACGCCGGTCGCCAATAGCGTCGTGATATCGCTTGGCGCGGTGCTCGTATCGCTGATCGCCGGCGTACCCGCAGGTTACGTCTTGGCAAGACGTGATATCCCTAGGAAGGAGGACATCGCGTTCTTCATTCTGGGCTTCCGCTTCGCGCCGGCACTCCTTGTCGTTATACCGCTGTTCAGCGTGTTCCAAACAGTTGGCCTTTATGACACTTATCTCGGCATGATCTGGGTTTATCAGGTCGTCACGCTGCCAATGATCATCTGGCTAAGCCGATCATATATCGAGGACATCCCAAAGGACATTGAGGAGGCGGCGGCCATGGATGGTGCAAAGCCGTTCCGTGTAGTCTGGCACATCGTTCTTCCGCTTCTAAAGCCCGGCCTAATCGGCGCTTCATTGCTCATTTTCTTGCTTGCCTGGCACAATTTCGCTCTCGGCCTGATCCTCAGTTCGACGAAAGCACCGGTCACCGTGGCCCTGCTCAAGCTGCTTAATCCAGGCGTTCAGTTCTATCCGGTCATGGCTGCGGGTTTGGTGGTGACCATGATTGTGCCGATCGTCCTGATTATCCTTGGCCAGCGTCATCTCGAACGTGGCCTTACCTTCGGGGCCGTGAAATGAGCCCCAGACCATTGATGTTCTTCGGAACGACCAATCTTGACCTCTGCTTCAACGTCGAGCGGCTTCCAACGCCGGGTGAAAGCCTGATGGGAAGCTTAAAGCAGAATGCGGGAGGCAAGGGCGCAAATCAGGCGGTCGCCGCCGCTCGATTGGGGCTTCGGCCGAGCTTCTACACCCGGCTTGGCGATGATGACGCTGGCCGATCGTTGCTGCAAGCGCTGCGTGAGGCAGGTGTCCGCCTTGATGCCATTGAGGTATGCCCGGGGGAGATATCCGGTTCTGCTCTTGTCCTCGTCGGCGACGACGGCTCCAACATGATTGTCATAGACCCGGGAGCCAATGCAAATGTCACTCCGAGCATGGTCGAGAAGGCGGCCGAATTCATTGAGCGGGACGCAATCGTCGTTGCCGAAATGGGCATGCCGGTCCCCGCGCTCAATCACCTTTTTGCATTGAAGAGCGTCAAGGAATTCGATCTTATTTTCAATCCGGCCCCCGTGAGGGCGGGCCTGTCGCCCGCGGCGTGGAGGAGTGTCGATTTCGTCACACCAAACCAGACGGAAGCTTTCGAGCTCACCGGTGTCGAGGTGCATGACTTCGACGGCGCCGCTCATGCGGCTGGAAAGCTTCTCGATCTCGGGCCGAAGGCAGCGCTGATCACGCTAGGTGCGCAGGGAGCCTACTACGCCGATGCCAGCGCGACTTTCGCGCTCCGCGCATTTCCTGTGAAGGTCGTTGATACGACCGCGGCGGGGGATGCCTTTAATGGAGCTTTCGCAGCCTCTCTTGCTCATCGGTTGCCGATACGAGAAGCGATCAAAAAGGCGCTCGCGGTTGCCGCCTTATGTGTGACGCGACGCGGCGCCCAAAGATCGATGCCTAGCAGTTGGGCCGTCGACGAATTTCTGAATTCTCAATCGATCTTGGAGTTGGAATGACCGAACAGTTCTCAGTTGCAGACAGGACCGTGCTTGTGACCGGTGCAGGTGGAGGCATTGGCTCAGCCATAGCTAATGCTTTCCGTCAAGGCGGTGCGAACGTCCTGGCAACCGACGCGAATTTGGAAAACCTGCGAGTCATTCTGACTCGTTTGCCGCACGGCAATGGCATCCTGCCGATGAGCATGGATGTGTCACGAGAAGATGATGTCGGCAGGGTGCTTGATGAGATCGCCAAGCGCTTCGGCAGGCTCGATGTCCTGATCAACAACGCCGGAATAAAATCGGCTCAGGCGCTTCTGACCGGAAATGCCGATCGAATCGAAAAAACCATCCAGATCAATTCCGTCGCAGTGCTTCGTTGCGCGAAGCTGGCGATCGAGCGCTTCATGAAGAGCAAAGGCGGCCGCATCGTCAATGTCGGGTCCTCGTTGTCATCTCAAGGTGCTGTTTTCAACTACCAGGCTGGCGGCGCCGACTATTGCTTGTCAAAAGCCATCGTGCACGATGTGACAAAGCTGCTCGCTTATGAATGTGCTCCGTTCAAGATCAACGTCAACGCGATTGCTCCCGGGATTATCGATACACCCTTGCACGGGCGTCCGCGGGAGGAAACCGAAGCGCGCCATAGTGGCCGAATTCCGCTGGGCCGGGTCGGACTGCCGGAAGATATCGCAGGGCTTGCGGTGTTCCTGGCCAGCCCCGCAGCTTCCTACATGACCGGGCAGATTGTCCATGTGAATGGTGGGATGCTGATGAATGGTTAGCCTCAGCTCTAAGATCAACTGGCCGCCGATAGAAGGGATTATCTCCGATCTGGATGGCGTCGTTTATCGTGGCGGCACCGCAATAGCGGATGCCATAGAGGCGTTTACGAGATGGCAGAAAGCAGGCGTGCCATTCTGCTTTGCGACGAACAATTCAACGCATACCCCGGAGGACGTCGTCGGCAGGCTGAGAGGATCTGGTCTTTCGATCGCACCGTCTCAGGTCGTTACAAGCGCTATCACCGCCGCAGAACTCGTTCGAACCAATTATCCGCACCTAACGCGAATCTATGTCATCGGAGCTTCCTCGCTTGTGACGGCCATGCGAGATGTTGGGCTGGAGGTCACGGACCGAGCGCCCGAAGCTGTCGTGATGGGGCTTGACCGGGACATCACGCATGAGAAGCTGCGAATTGCGGTTGAGTCGATCCTCAATGGAGCTGTGTTCATAGGAACCAATCCCGATCTTCTGCTGCCGACGGCCAGCGGGTTCGAACCTGGCGCTGGTGCGACCATTGCAGCTGTGGCCGCTGCTACGCAAGTGCGGCCTTCGATCGTTGGAAAGCCGCAAGTGCCGATGATCGAGACAGCGCTCTCACGCCTCGGTACGAAGCGCGGGTCGACCATCATGATCGGAGATCAAGTTCCTACGGATATTCAAGCCGGAAAGAGGGCGGGTCTTGCCACGGTGCTTGTTACAACCGGCGTGCCAACGCGTCAGGATCCGTCCTTGATGGCTCCCGACTTCATCGTATCGAGCTTGCGCGAGATTGAGGTAAGTGCTGCTCGCGCGGCTCAACCGCGACAGAGGAGGGCATAATGGCCGACGTTCGCCTGGAGGGCCTCAAGAAGACTTTTGGGACAATCGAGATCCTGAGTAATATCGACCTGACTATCGATCACGGCGAATTTGTCATCTTTGTTGGTCCGTCCGGGTCGGGCAAATCCACGCTTCTGCGCATGATTGGCGGGCTCGAGCCCATCAGCGGTGGGCGGCTCCTCATCGACAATGAGCTCGTCAACGACATCGATGCGGCCGATCGCAACCTCGGCATGGTCTTTCAAAGCTACGCTCTCTATCCGCATATGACGGTGAAAGAGAACCTGGCCTTTCCCCTGCGCATGGCCAAAGCCGGGAAAGCCGCGATCGCCGCCAAGATAGCCAAAACAGCATCGCTATTGCAGATCGACCATCTATTGGAGCGCAAGCCTCGACAACTTTCAGGAGGGCAACGCCAGCGCGTCGCAATCGGGCGCGCCATCATGCGAGAACCAAAAGTTTTCCTGTTCGATGAGCCGCTCTCCAACCTGGACACCGATTTGCGCGTGCAGATGCGGGTTCAGATCGCCAAGCTCCACAAGCAGCTCGGAAATACCATGATCTACGTGACGCATGACCAGGTGGAGGCGATGACCTTGGCTGACAAGATCGTGGTGCTCAAGGACGGCAACATCGAACAGGTCGGCAGCCCGCACGATCTGTATCACAATCCCGCTTCGCGCTTTGTTGCAGGATTCATCGGCTCGCCCAAGATGAACTTCCTGGGCGGCAAGGTCGAAGCAGCTCATGAACATGGCATGGATGTCCGGTTGGACGCCGGGCCCACGATCTCCGTTCCGGTCCAGCCGGACCAGATGCTGGTTGGCAAGCCGGTCACTGTTGGAATTCGCCCGGACGACTTCTCCTCGTCAATGCCCGGGCAGCAGGAGATCTCGATTGAACTTGGGGTCGATTTCGTCGAGCATCTCGGCAGCGTCACGTACATCTACGGTAATGCCGGAAACGAAGCTCTCGTCGCCAGGGCGCCACAATCCGGTTGGCCCAAAGGCGCCTCCAAGTTCACCCTCACCGCCGCTCCAGCCGATTGCCACTTGTTCATGGGCAATGGAAAGGCGGTATGGCGGTTGCACGCACCTGCGAGTTGGAGCTAGTCTTCACGTAGAGCCGTGCGATGATGCGCGGCTCAGGATCGACAGGCGGACGGCTGAGGTGAAGGGAGCCGGTATCAGGCAGTTCTTCCGCAATTCCCGTTCGTTTGTCCTTGGTGCGGGGATCGGGTCGGGCATGACCGCCAGAGCCGCCGAGCGGGCGGGGGCCGATTTCGTGCTCGCGCTCAATGCGGGCCGTTTTCGTGCCATGGGTGGGGCCTCGCCTGCCTCGATCCTCCCAATCCGCAATAGTAACGAATTCGTGGCAAGCTTCGGACGGACCGAAATTCTGCCCAGCACGAAACTGCCGGTCTTCTTCGGCACCTGTACATTCGACCCCGAGCTCGATGTTGATCGTTGGCTCGATCGGATCATCAAATGGGGATTTGGCGGCGTGACCAACTTCCCATCGGTCATACACATCGACGATGAGCGCAGGTCATTGCTCGAGAAGTGTGGTCTTGGTTACTCCCGGGAAATCGAGCTCCTCGTGAAAGCTGCAAAACGCGGCCTGATGACAATTGCCTATACGCGCAGTCAATCCGAGGCGCGTCGAATGGTCGAAGCGGGCGCCGAGGCCATTTGCATCAACTTCAATCTAAACCGCGCGGTTGAAAGCGGAGCCGATCCGTCGGTCAGCCTGTCTGAACTTGCAGCGCGTACGAGCGCCGTTGCGCGCGTTGCTCAATCCGTCAACAAGAGCACCATCTGCCTGCTTGGGGGCGGCCCCATTACGAAGCCGGACGAACTCCTCGACATCTGCCGCGAGACCGGAATCCAAGGTTTCATCGGAGGCTCTTCGCTGGACCGCGTGCCTCTGGAGATGTCGGTCCTCGAGGTGACGTCGGGCTTCAAGACCATCCACCTGTTGCGCGAGAAGGTGGATCTGCTCGAACGGCAGCTGCAGTTGAGTGGTTTCAGGCACGGCGTGATCGCACAGTCCTCGGCAATGAAGCGCATCCTTGAGATCACCAGACGCGTTGCGGCGACCCCCCGCCCGGTCCTCATCTGGGGGGAGGCCGGCTCTGGCAAGCGTAGAAT
>NZ_JADFUE010000101.1:0-15459 GCF_054967145.1 Bradyrhizobium sp. UFLA06-24 | reverse complement strand
ACGCTGGTCAGTTCAATGTCCCTCCCAATGTCCCGATTTTGATGCATTGCATCGAATATGAGGTCCCTTTGCGACCCTGCCTGCAGGTACGGGAACGCCTGTGACATCGCTAGGTATTCAGGCAGCAGGCTGGCGACCTGGTCTCCGGACATCTGGGAGGCGAACGGATGCGGGCCGAACAAGGCTCGCACTCGCTCAGTCAAGTACTCGCAGGATAACTTCGGAGGCTGATCCGGTGCAAATCGAGACGCTTGAGATATCATTTGACTCCCTGCAGATGAGAAGCGAAACGGTCCTTGACGAAGCTACCTTCATGTCCGGGCCGACTATTGACCGCGCTGAGTTCATTGGCTTCAAAGGGCCTAATGTTGCGTTCACCTTTCACGCAAACTTTCGTCGTTCTCCTGGCCACGGCAGATTGCGGTCTTCTCTGTCCTGGTCATGCGCATCGAAGGGACTTCGTTCATTGAGGGAGCGGCGAGGATCCGGTTGGCTTCCAGTCCAGCAGCAATCCGATGCCGCAATGGCAGCCACGGCGAGCATGCGCGCGGAGAATCGTCTTGGATACTTCGCCGCGCATGCCATTCTGATGCTAATGCCGCATGCGCGAATGACACGCCTAGTCGCGCGGTGCAGCTTTGGCTGCCTGAGCAAATGAATGAAGCCCTCGCGGTTGCTGCTGCCGCCATTTCATCGAACCGCTGTCAACTTGGTACAGCATTGTAAAATCCAATTCGTGCCTACCGACCTCACAGGGCCTCAGGTCGTTCGTGGCATGCCGCTCGCCTGTTCTTCGCATTCGCGGTTACCCCCTCTTAATTTTTACTGGCTAACAGCAACCATCATGCCAACTCTTGAATTTGCTCCGTCAGATTCCGAAGAAGCTGGTATAACACTTGTGACCTATCCTCATAGCAGGTGCATAGCACTTGAGAGGCTGCGCACCGCCGTCAGGAACGAAACAGCGGCTGTTCACATACACACGGCTGCTGAATTGGCGGATTGCTTCAAAGGCGCCGCATAGGTTGGCTTTGCTCCTTAAAGCCAGCGACAGGGCTTTGGACGTGCAGACGGCAGCGCTAGCATGGTGACCCGGGTTGCTGACGTATTCCGTCTTTGCTCGCGACCGGTACGGAGGAAGCAATGGTCTTCCACGGTCGAACACGACAAAACGGAAGATCTGAAATATGCGCAGGCCTGTTTGGCCGTGCCCCGGCAATCCTGGGCGGCTCCGGACTCGATCGTAGCGATAACGTGCTCTACGGAACATGCGGCCTCAGCCGATGGCGAGATCGACGGATGGCATAGCAAACTCTTATGGTAGCTTACCGCGTTGCACAACGACATGTTGCGCTCTCATCGACTCGGGTGCGAGCGTTGATACATTTCTTGGAGCGCGTTGCTAACATTGCCCGGACAGTCCAGATCGGGCGTCACGAGCAAGTGTCGCCAGATCGGTTTCGAGCTTCGGTTGATTCAAGAAGATTGCGTCTATTAGCGCCTGCGCCGGCTGCTCGGCGGACTCAACCAGCGCCGCCCTCTCGGCCCGCGCAGGGGGAGCGAACACACGTTTGACGACAGTCGGCGAGCCCTTGAGCCCACATTTGGAGATGTCTTCGACACCTGCATCTTGCGCGCTCCATTTCACGATTTTGGCTCGCGCGGCACGCAAGGCATCCGCCATCGCGCCTCGCCGAATCTGATTCGTCGCCTCAAGCATGGTGATGAGGCAGGGCAACCTAGTGTGCAGAACCTGCACACCGCCTTCCGAGCGCCGCTCCGCTTCAATTGTTTCATTGGCGACGTCCACGGATCTGACCTTCGCAACGTAAGTTAGCTGCCCTACGCCCAGTCGCTTCGCGATGCCAGGACCAACCTGCGCTGTATCGCCGTCGATGGTCTGCTTTCCCGTGAAGATGAGGTTTGCCGGACCATATTCCTTGCCAATTTTCCGGATCGCTGTTGCAAGCGCATACGTAGTGGCCAGCGTATCCGAGCCCGCAAAGCAGCGATCAGTAAGTAGGACGGCGCGATCAGCACCATAAGTCAGCGCCTTTCGCAACGACTCCTCTGCCGATGGCGGCCCCATGGTAAGCACGGTAATTTCGCCACCGAACCGATCGCGCAGCCCCAGCGCGGCCTCGAGCGCGAATAGGTCATACGGGTTGATGATGGTCGGCACTCCCTGACGCATGATTGTATTGGTCACGGGGTGCACGCGGATCTGCGCCGAGTCCGGAACTTGCTTGATGCAGACAATATTATGCAAGGTGTTGCTCCTAAAGTTACGTCAGTTGGGAAGAGAACAGCAAGTCTTGTACCATCCCCGCCGCTTGGGACCGCTCGCTGTCACAAGGCTTAACACCGGGTAGTGCGCCCTCTCTACCCCGCGCTTCCTGAAAGGGATGCCGGCACAAAGCAGGCTCGGACAGCGCTGTTTCGCAGCACCACGCTGGCAAGTGGCGGCGGGACTGCTTGCGGATTGACTGCCGCTAATCCCCTGCAGGCCCGGACCGGTCGAGGGTCATTAAGCATTGCGTTCGCCAATCCGGCTTGATTGAGATAAGGATGATAGCTCTTTGCATTTCGAGCAACCGGCGGTTCGCGATTGTGCGACTCGCAAGTGAGGCTCTCCGCCCCATCTGTCGCTGAATAGTTGAGCCCTTCTCGGGGTCGTGGCAAGCCGACGCCCCCGGCGGTCCATTCCCCTCAGATTGCTAGATTAACTACGCGGACCGTCTTCACTTATCGATTTGGCGGAATCAGTCCAGGCCGATGCGGGGCGCTCAGAACCGCTTTATCTCGATTCCGTATTTCCTCAGCGCGTAGCCGACTTGGCGCGGGGTTAGCCCGAGTAGGCGCGCTGCCTTGGCCTGCACCCAGCCAGACTTTTCCATAGCCGCAACGACCCGCTCGCGATCAGCCATTCTCGCACCACTAACGAGAACTGTGCCGGAAGGTGCCAATGAGCCCGGTTCGCAGACAGCCTGCGGCGGAGGGGCCGTTTCAGCCAGCGGGATGATGGACTTTGCAGGCACCGGTTGCATCGGTGCCGCCGGGTCTGTCTTGCCATACGATGTGCTTTTCCAAAGCGTCGTGGAAAGGCATTGGCCTTGGCTGCATGCAAAGTCACTTCTTACAATCGATGTTCCGGCACTGAGTGTCGCGGTCCGCTCGATGCAGTTCTCGAGTTCGCGGACATTTCCCGGAAATTTACAGCTCATCAGTACATCGATCGCACTCGCCTCCAGAGTAAGAGAGCGGCCGTTCTCGCTGTTAAACTTTCTGAGGAACTCTCTTGCGAGCAGCGGAATATCACTGCGTCTTTCGCGAAGCGGCGGCAACAACAAGGGAACTACGCTAATACGATAGTAGAGGTCCGCGCGGAATTCGCTCCTTGCCACAGCCTCTTCAAGGTTCCTGTTGGTCGCAGCTATCACCCGAACATCGACTTTAATCGTGTGATTGCTGCCGACGCGCTCGAACTCCTGCTCTTGCAGAACTCGCAGCAACTTCGCCTGGAACGGAGGTGAGATCTCTCCGATCTCGTCAAGAAATAGCGTCCCTTTGTCAGCAAGCTCGAAGCGCCCCTTGCGGGCGCTGACAGCACCGGTAAAGGCACCTTTCTCATGGCCAAACAATTCCGATTCCAGGACCGTCTCGGGGAGCGCCGCGCAATTCAGCTTAACGAACGGCCGCTTAGCACGAACGGACGACTCGTGAATGGCCTTGGCTACCAGCTCCTTCCCGGTACCGGATTCGCCACGCAGCAGAACCGTGCTGTTTGATCTGGCTACAACGACAATCTTCTCAAGCAGTGCGCTCAGCGCCGGGCTGTCGCCAATGATCCCGTGTGCCTGAAGCTGCTTGCGCTCGCGAGCGGGCGGCCCACGATCAACTGTCTGTTTCTCTAGCCGGTCCTTGTCCACCAACGATTGTTCGCGATCGCCGGCGAACAAGCGATGTAACTTGATCGTTTGTCCTATCACGTTCGCGACCATGGCGAGCAGCCGCGCATCGTACTCGAGAAGACTTGAACTGCCTTCCGGGATACGGTCGATCGTCAGCGTACCAACGACCGTCGAATCAACGCGAATCGGGACCCCGATGAACGCTACCGGTATACTATCAGAGGCGCCGAGAACCTCCCGGTCGGCAGCGCTGAAGGCCGTCTCGGCGGCTACATTCTCGACCATAAGAGACCTGCCTGTCGCTACGATCTCGTGGATTGCTTTCTGCGGCACGCACGTCCGGTAACGTTCGTCAGTGCCTTCGCTCCAGCCGGCGCCAACTGTAAGTTCTGGAACGCCGTCATCGTTGAACAGCGAGACGAGGCCGTGTCGCATCTGCACAAACGATTGCAGAAGACCGAGAACGTTGGCCAAGGTGACTTCGAGCCGGCCGGGAGCATTTAGTATTTTCGATATTTCGTAGATGCCGGCCAGCGCGCTCTCATGCGACGGCTCCCCCGGGGGGGCACGCTCCGGTTCCGGCTGCGAGGCAGGTCTTTCGCTCGAGGAGGGGATATGCAGCATAAGCCTGTCTCCGTTTCCTTGATCATCCTCCCTGGACCCATGTCCGGATTGGCGAGGTTCGTTTTGCATGTCACTCTCGATCTAGCGCCAAGTGTTGACGAGATGACATCGAACCGTGACACTTTTTCATGGCACGACAGTAAACTTGCCGTGTGCCTTCGATTCATTTTCTGTTGATTGTATGCGCGTGGTCAGCGGAGAACGTGAGTCCGTTGGGAAGCTCAAGTCAGCTTCGCCGCCGGGCCGGCCGCTTCACAGATGCTGGCCACCGTTGATCGGCACCTCGGCACCCGTAACATAGCTCGCCGCATCCGAGCATAGGAAGAAGATGACCTTGGCCACTTCGTCCGGAGTACCCACTCTGCGCAGCGGGATACTTGCCACGACGCGCGCTTCCGCGTCGGGCGACAGCATGTCGGTCCTGATTTCGCCGGGCGCGATCGCATTGACGCGAATGCCATGCGGCGCATAGTCGTGGGCCAATTCGCGTGTGAGGCTCGCAAGCGCAGCTTTCGAGGTCGCATAGGCGCTACCGGCGAATGGGTGCACCCGCGAGCCCGCGATTGAAGTCACATTCACGATCGATCCTGACGCGGCTCTTAGCTCATCAAACAAACCCTGCGCCAGCAGGATCGGAGCCACCAGATTAAGATGAAAGACCCTCATCCAGGTATCGGTTGAGGTGGTCAACGATGTCATCCGATCGCCTGTGGGCGTTTTCGGCGACACACCCGCATTATTCACCAGCGCGTGCAAGGGCGCACCAGCCAAGCGTTTCTTAACCTCGGTGATTGCGCGCGGCAGCATTCGATGATCGCCGAGGTCGACCTGGAAATGATCGTCATTCCCAGCCTCCCAGGGGCATCGCTCGCCGTCGAACGGTTGGCGTGCGCAAGAAATGATGCGCCAGCCTGCCTCCGAGAATAGCTTGGCAGTGGCATGGCCAATTCCGCGCGATGCGCCGGTGAGTAACATCACCTTCGGTTCTCCACGATCAACGCGCGCATTAACAGCGTCAACGAGGCGATCCAAATGTGCTTCGGGCAGCGGACCTCGGATCAGATTGTCATTTGGCAGATCGAGACCCACGGCCGCCTCCTCTACTTTTGCGCCCGCGCACGCGTAGCAGGATTTGCGCCACTGCGATGTACGTAAATGCGCTTCCGTTTTGCGTCCTAATGTCGCGCACGCGGAATGTTTGGCGCATTCAAGACAGCGGAGGTGAGCTTTCTGACAGCGATGGTGACTCTGCTACGTAAGTTCGCGAGCACTCGCCCGCTTCATGAAAGGGCTACCCAGCCCGCGTTCGCTTTCACGATCGCACAACCGTACGAGCCTGCGGCTGGCCGGCGCCTCTCGTCGAAGTCGAAAAATGCCCGGGGATAACGGCCACGGCCATTAGCCGCCCCAACATAAAACTGATGTACCAAGCTTGCACGTTAGATTCGTCGGCGGCCACTTTTGATCTATCGCGCCATGCTCTGAGCGGCACTGGATTTCGCGGCGCTAGTTCCAAGCATGAGCTGGCGAGCTGAAATGTTCATCCGTGATTGAGCGTTGTTTAGCTTCCGTCTGCGGCCCGCCCGAAGCGAAGACGAAGGCGTGCTCCTTCTGTAAAACGCAGCGGCACTTTAGGGCCGTTGTTGTCGAAGCCGCGCCTTAGCCGAACGCATTCGGCCGCGGCTTCGTTCTCTTCGCCCCTGGAACGTTGCGGCAATGACAGCCCGCGGGCCAGAAAATCGTCGCCCGGAGAAGAACTTCCACGGCTATCGGACGTAAAGAGCGGCGGTGAGATCGATCACGCGGGTTTGCGACTTTCACGAAGCCATAAGCGCTTGCGAGTTGTCTTCAATCAGGATCAACCGGCCCGGATCGTTCAAATCGAATTCTATAACGCGTGGGGCGAAAAGACGCGCATAGCGCGTAAAAGCGCTCGTTGGCGGAAAACGGATCACCGTGTCGCAGCGGGCAAGGAGATACATCTCGGTGAGGGCAGAAAAGCCGCCTTCAGCTCCGAGGGCGGGATGGTGCAATGGGCCCGCTTGAGGCGCCTGGAACTGCTTTGGAATCGCGAAGACATCGGGAAATTTAACCGAAACCTGCTCGAGGACGAGCGCACTGTCCGTGCACAGGAACGCCCTCACAGGTTTTGCGTGGGATAAACTCCTGGCCTCATCAATGGCATTGTAGATCTGCCGCAAGGCGCGCTCCGTGTCCGCCCAGTAAGGGGCATGCCCCATAATATCTTCGCCATTGCCATGCCGGACATGAATGCCGATTACGCTGTACGGCTCAAAGTGCTCGCGGTAGATAGCATCAATCCGGGCCTGAATTTCAGGCCGCGGCTTAATACTCCGGAAGATTTCGCGTTCCGCTTCCTGATCGCAGCGCCACATCAGGCAGGCATCACACACAACCGTGTTAGCGTCACTATCTCTCTGACTTTGGAACAGTTGATCGAGTTGATCGCGTTCCCTGAAAATCTGCTCGTCCGGTCGATAGATGCAATCGAAAGATGGCTTGTTCCACCATGTTGGAAAGAATGGTCCTGGAAACGAACGCGTATTGATGTCGTCATCGCAAATTACTCGCACTCCGCCAATGTCTTCAACCGGTTCGAAGAAGACTGGAAAGGCATTGGTGAATGGTTCATCAAGATAACAAGATCCCCGCCAATCAATGGCTAGCGTCCGTCCTGTCTGCTTTGCAAATCGCCAGGCTGCCGCGAGTGACCACAGACAGTCGCCAAACCCCGTACGTCGCCGGGACACTACGAACCGATCATTGCTCGAACCGCTAACCATCTGCCTTGCCTTTTCGCGCGCTCCTGGTTGGACAAGAGACGTCAGTACAGACGTCTCGCGTATCTTCTCGCCCGGCGTCACGGCCTGAAATCGCGGTGCCGGCGAGCTGCATCGGTAGAACTTCATAGCAGGGCTATCCGTGACGGGCCGCGTTCTCTCAATACGATCGTCCTTTCTTCAACGGTGTTGCATCGACCTGCCCGAAGCCCGATGCCCGATGCCCCGCTCTGCATCGGATGGCCTGGTCCCCTCACATGCACGCATGGGCGTGGCCATGCGCATGAGTCATGGCTATGTTCCGCTTTGTACATTATCGTGACGGCAAGCCGCGTGCAGCGGATGCAGGCGAACGCCCCGAAGCTCCCATACGAGCCGCAATTCCTTCACAAGATCTTCACGCTTGGCCTGGTCCAGCAGGGCTGTGTCGAAAAGCGACCCGAGCGACGCCTCGCCCTCGATTCGCATCAAGATCTCGAAAAGCTCAGGTGAGATACGCATACTAGAGTGGGCGGAATGTCCCATGCGGATCTCGCAGACCGTTTCCTGCCGATCTGGCGCTATGTGGGAGCGAACACGATGAAGGGATGCGTACGGCGGCAATGACGCAGCCAGCGCACTCCAATCCTGCAGTGATGCTGGCCGCTTCCTGACGAGGAACGGCCCAACAACAAGTCCGTCCAGATCAGTCGTCAAAAACGTGGTGATCGCATCTGACACGGACTGCACGATCGGCTCGGCATTGTTGTTAAATGAGGTATTTAGAAGAATCGGAAGGCTCGTTCGCTTCTTGAACGCATTAATGACGTCCCAGTAGGCGGGGTTTGTCTTGCGCGATACGGTCTGCAGCCGAGCCGTCCCATCAACGTGCGTGATCGCACCGAGCACGTTACCCTTGGCTTCACGCACGCGAACTACGAAGTTCATGAAGGGGAGCTGCCGCGTGCCGTCGGGGAGCTCAAAGAACTCGCTCGCATCCTCCTCTAATGCAGATGGCGCAAAGGGGCGATAGCTCTCGCGCTTCTTGACCACCGCGTTGATGCGATCCTTGTTTTCCGCAGGCCGCGGGTCCGCTAGAATGCTGCGGTTACCAAGCGCACGTGGGCCGAACTCAGAGCGCCCCTGAACCCAGCCGATTACAGCGCCATTTGCCATCCAGTCCGCCGCACTGGATGCTATGTCATCACTTCGTTGAATGTCGAGGTGGCCTGACCATGCGTTGAGCTCAAGCTCTGTGGCTTGCTCGTTCCCAAGATCGGGCCCCCAATAAACGTCCGGCAGTCGCTCGCGCGGCGCTGGCCTGCCTAGCTCGCTTGATACCATTAATGCAGCGCCGAGTGCGCAACCGGCGTCGTGCGCCGCGGGTTGAACAAAGATGTCGTCAAATAGCCCGGAATAAAGCAGCTTACCGTTCAGCGTGCAATTATGGGCCACCCCGCCAGCTAGGCACAGGCGTGTCATGCCCGTCGCTTTACGATGGTGCCGCAGGGTGTGAAACACGATCCGCTCCAGCGCTTCCTGCAGCGACGCGCTGACATCTCGATGCTGTTGGGTGAATGGCATTCCCTTTCGCCGAACCTGGATGTTGCGCAAAAGGGCTGGTCCGATTCGATCCAGGTGAACGCGATAGCCACCGCTGTCCAACAACTCGTAGAACTGCGCGAAGAGCTCGCGATAGCGATCGGGATCACCATACGGTGCAAGCCCCATCACTTTGTATTCGTCGAACATCCCGCAGCCGAGATATCGGATCGTCTCGAGATAGAACAGCCCAAGAGAGTTGTGTTCCGGGAAACTTACAAGCTGCGCAATTACGGTCCCGGACCCTACCGCCATTAAGCCTGAGAGAAAATCGCCCCCGCCGTCGATCGCAAACACCAGACTTTGCTCGAACCCGGACATGGCAAACGCGCTCACGGCATGTACTTCGTGGTGATTCACGAAGGAAACCCGGACGGATCGATCTCGGCCCCGAATTCCCGTGCCAACAGCTGCCGCAGCAACAGTTTGGGGTCCAACGGAACGGGCTGAGAAACAGAAAGGCGCTCGAGCATGGCTTTGCAGTAAGCTTCAGTCGCGTAGAACGCGATACGGTCGATGTCGCCGAGCTCGACTCCTGCGGTAGAAAGGCAGTATCGGATCGAATTGCTGGGGAACTTGTTGGAGTGCTTGACGCGGTTGAGGCGCTCCTCTTCGACAGCAGCAATTACGCGGCCGTCCTGCACAAGTACCGCAGCGCCATCGTGAAGAAATGTATTCGGCAGCTCCGGAGAGCTTTCATAGATTCTGTCAAGGCCGCCACTCAGTCCTATGCTCAACATCCCGTTCTCCATGGAAGGCCATGCCGTCCCACCGATCTAATCTGTACAGTCACGCGCAGCCGGTGCGCGTGCCAGGCAGCACAACACGACTTTGCAAGGTCCGATCGGCCGAACAGGCGGCCGTAGAGCTGGCTCGATCGCGGCTTCTCAAGGCCGTTTCACAAGCTGCTCTGACAGACCAGGTCACTCGCGAGCTACCGCGGAACGCATCATGACACTGCATCGCTTTGACTTCTCCGTTTCGCTGAACTCACGTCAACGCAGCAGGCGGCGCCGAAATAACGCGATCGACGCGAAAAAGGGCAAGACCGCGTAAACGCAGAGCGCGCCTACGTGTAGGGCGGCATTGTCGGCGCCGCGCTCAAGCATCACTGGGCGAATAAGGTCGACCGAATGTGCCAGCGGCAACAAGCCGGCAAAGTGCTGAAATGAGTCGGGCATTTGGCTCGTCGGAAAGACCGCGCCACACAAGAACACCATGGGCGTAAGGACGAGCGACTGGTAAAACACGAAGTAATCGTAAGTTGGCGCAAGAGATATGACGACCATTGCCAGGCTGGCGAAGACAAGGCCCGTAAGGGCGATTGTCGGTATCGCACAAAGAACCGACGTCCAGGATGCATAACCCAGGGTGGCAGCGACAATCCCGATTGCTGTCCCGGCTAGAACGGACTTACTGGCCGCCCACACCAACTCACCTAGAACGATATCGCCAAGCGTGAGCTGTGTGAACAAAATTCCCTCCCAGGTGCGCTTGACATCCATCCGAGCAAAGGCTGCGTACAGAGTTTCAAAGGTCGCGGATGTCATAGCGCTAATCGCGACCATACCCGCCGCCAAAAACGCAATGTACGAAGTCCCCTCAACCCGTCCCACAATGAGTCCGAGCCCAAAGCCAAGGCCAAACAGATTGGTTATGGGATCTGCGAGGTTGCCGAGAAGCGATGCAAGCGCGACTTTCCTCCATGCCAAGTAATTTCGACGCCATACCGCGGTCCAATTGTACGCATTAGCCGGCATGACCGACGCATAACCATCATCCATCGCTCATTTCTCCATCTCGCGCCCGGTCAACCGCAAAAACACGTCTTCGAGATTCGGGGGGCGCTGCAGAACGCGAAGGTCCGTTCGCCCGCGCAGGTGCACGCTGATTTCGTCCGGACATCGCGCGTAACAAAAAAGCGTCTCTCCACTCACTTCGATATGCCGCGCATACGGCCTGATCAGCTCCCGGAGTTGATCTAGATCACCGCCATAGATCTCGATCACGTTGCAGCCGATATGCTCGTCGATCAAGGCGTCTGGCTTGCCTTCGGCGATTTTGCATCCACTCTCAAGCACGCATAGCCGATCGCAAAGGCGTTCGGCCTCTTCCATGAAGTGAGTGGTCAAGAGGATCGTCTTGCCGCGCGCAAGAAGAGCCCGCAGGCGTTCCCAGATCAGGTGGCGAGCATGCGGATCGAGCCCCGTCGTCGGCTCGTCCATCACGAGTAGATGTGGATCATTGATCAGAGCGCGCGCCAGCGTCAGCCGCCGCTTCATACCACCGGACAAAAGGGAGACGCGCACGTCCGCCTTGCTTTCAAGCCGCGCAAACTCAAGCAACGAGGGCACAACCGCTTCGATCGTGCGAGCGCTCATGCCGAAATAGCGGCCAAACACAAGCAGGTTCTCCCGCACGGTGAACTCGGGCTCAAGGTTATCGAACTGCGGCACCACGCCTACGCGCACGCGCGCCGCACGAGCGCGGGAAGGCACAGGCTCATCGAGGACCGTAATCTTGCCTCGATCGGGGGAAATCATGCCGAGGAGCATGCGTGCAATCGTACTTTTGCCAGCTCCATTTGGCCCAAGCAGCCCGAAGCACTCTCCGCGCGCAACCGAGAACGACAGGTCATTGACGATAACCTTGTCCCCGAATGACTTTCTCACGCCGACAAGGTCGATCGCCATATTGGACATGTTCATCTTAGGCTGACAGAAGTCGTTCCGTAGGCGATGACTTCTTGATGACCGTTTTGCTCCAGAGCATGCCCTCGCACCACACATGCTCGACGCGCCCCCATTGGCATGCCGCCGCAGCATCGGGAAAGAATCCCCGTCCATGGAGGTTGGCGCTCGTGGTGCAGAGCAGCGGAATGCCGGTGAGTTGCTCAAATTCGATGAGAAGCGCAGCAATTTTGTGAGGAGAGTTGCGGGAAATTGTCTGCAGCCGCGCCGAGCCGTCGAGATGTACCACTGCCGGGATCTTGTCGCGCCAATTCGCCCGGGTTTGGTGATCGAATAGCATGTAAGGATCTGGCGTACCCGGGCTGAAGATCTCCGGCGCACGATCTTCCAGACAGATCGGCACCACCGGCCGGAAGTGTTCGCGCCGTTTGATGTCGTTGAGATGATCCTTCATCTCCGGGGACGTTGGGGCCGCAAGAATGCTTCTACCGCCCAACGCCCGCGGCCCGAGCCCGGCACACCCGGAAAGAAAGATGACGGGCTTGTTGTCAGCAAGAATCGAGGCAAGTTCAGGCAGACTGCACGGCGCCGCCTCCCAGTCCGGCGGAACCTCGCTCTCCTGCAGGGCGGGGCCACTGTAAACTGACCATTCCAACGGCTCGAAGCCATCTTGCGCTGCCATAGCGCCGCACGCCGCGCCGATTGCCGAGCCACTGTCATTTGGAAACGGCGGCACCCAGACATCATCGAATAATCCGGTCGCGCGAAGCGCGCTGTTCCATTTGATGTTGAGACCGCAACCTCCGGCGATGCATAGATTTCGCGCTCCCGGAAGCGACGAGTGCCGTAGCAGAACCATCGCGATCTCCTTAACGAGAAGACGTTCCAGAAACACATGAAACGACGCGAGGACGTCCTCCGCGCGCTTGGCCTTCAGGCGCAATGCGCTTGACTCGAAGAAGTCGTGAATAACTGCGAGAGACGCTTCCGCATTGTTGATGTTTTCGCGGTAGCGACGAGCCTGCTCCGTGTCAGCCGCTGAGCGCGTTTCATAAAGCTCCTGGAACACTTCCACGATGCTTTCGTCCACGGAACCAAGCTCGATGTAGGCCATCAGCTTGCCAGCAATGCCCAAATCCCAACTGGAGCGGTTCGGCTGCCGGTATGGGCCGAAGTGAAGGCCCGCGGCGGCATAGGCATGGCCAATCATCGGAAACAGCGATCCGATGAGCCGCGCGCCCTGGGGCTCGACATAGTAAAGGCGTGGAAAGATACAGCCGTCCCATACCAGACACAACGCGGGTTTCCCCGCGCTGGCGAAAGGACTGGTGCTATATGCTGAGGCGACATGGCCCGTGACATGCGGGTAGCTCTTATATGGAAACTCCTCGCCTCCGAGGAGGAGGCCATAGCCGTCGACGGAATCAAGGAGGCCCTCAGCATGACGCTCGACATATGGCGCGCCTTTTAGCGCGACCGGCACCGCTCCGCTTAGGAGCTGGAACTGCGATTCATTCTCCCCGTCCCAGCCATCAATCACGAACTGATCGATGTCGCGCGGATTCAGGCCATGCTCCGCCAAGGCGAAGACGACTGCATCGAGATTGTCGACGGACTGATAGCGAGGACCATTGCCGCGCTTCTCTTGCTCGACGCAAAAAAGACGCCGACCGTCCTCGACGACAGCAATTGCTCCGTCATGTGTCAACTTTATTCCGCAGATGCGCATACGTCCTCCTGGCCTAATGACCGGCGTTTGATTGTGCCGACGCGCCGCCCGGCTTCAGAAACCGGACGATCAAGCAGTCTTCGCTCGCCGACCCGGTGCAGCAGTGCCGGCGCTCGATCTCTGATAGGCTCTCATTGAAGAGAGCGATCACCGTCTCAGCACCGGCAGCATGCCCCCAGCGTTGACATATTTCATCACGCGCAGACCCGAAAATGAGAGTCTCATCTGGCGCAAGCATACTCACCAGGTTGCGGATAGCCGCATGCATCTCGACGACGTCCCTGAGGTAGTAAAGAACCTCAGCCACGACAATCAAATCGAATTGCTCAGTGGTCGAGAACCGCTGAATGTCGCAGGTCACCCAACTAATATGTGACCATTTCCCGGTCCGCAGTCGCGTTCGCTCGATTGCCTGCGGCATGACATCCACGACCGTAAGTCGCTCGCATAGCGGCGCCAGCATCTCCGTGAATGCACCGGCTGCACATCCTACTTCGAGCGCAGACGCCGCATCTCCGTCGCGGCGCGACATCCGGAGCATTTGCGCGTATCGCTGCTGCTCGAACGCACTAGTGTCGAGGCGCCACGGGTCGTCGACAGCCAACTCTCGCTCTAATAACTGATGGTTTTCGTCCTGAGTCATCAGCCGACCACTTATTTGTAGACAGTCGAACGATCGCGACCGGAAACACTCTCCGTCGCCGCCAGGCTCGATGGAGGCTGCGATAACGCCGCCTTACGAATAGGAGCAGGCGCCCCCCTACACCAGCAGGACTTCGTCCGGCATTCGGGTGCAGGATGACAGGCTGTTTCCCCTCTTCCGTCGGCATATCGGTGACTTTCCGAGATAGCCAATCGCTATTGCTCAATGTACAAAGCGCATAGGCCTTCAAAGGCAGTAAGAGACAGATATTGATCGGCGTGTGGAGCGAGAAGCCGATAAACCGCAGCTCGCGGGCACGAAGCGCTGCCACACAGCACCGGACCGTAGTCATTGCAGCAATCGTCAATCCCGTCCACCAGGGTATAGAGCCATCGATCAGGAGCTGTGCGAGCGCAGCAAGTGATGAAATGGCGAGGAGCAATGGGCCGAGATTTTGCCCGATAACGTCTAGCGTCAAATAACCATCGAGCTCTGGCAGCAGGCGCCAAGCAAGAAACGTATCTCGAAAGGTACTTCGCGCCCAGCGGAGTTGCTGTCGTAGATATGGCCGAAGACTGTGCGGGACGACTGTGGCTGCTATGGCGTCCGGAACGTATTCGGTTCGAAACCCCGCCTTGAGCATGAGTATCGTTAGGTGGCGGTCCTCGCCGAAATCGCTCGGCTTCCCACGAAAGAATTGGGCTTCATATTGATCAAGAAGCAAGGCGAGCGCGGAACGCCGATACATGGCACATGGGCCGCAGCAACACATGACGGCACCGAAGCGCGCCTGTGCCGCGCGCTCTTCGTTGCACGCGAGCCAATATTCCATGTCGATCAGCCTGGTCAGCCAGGTCTGGTTGCGATTGCTCGCGATCAGCTGACCCATGGCCGCACCGATTCCCGGGTCATGCATCTTCAATACAAGCTTCGTGACGACGTCGGCAGCAAGTATCGTATCGGAATCGACGTTGAGAACCAGATCACCGGATGAGCTGCGTATCGCTGCGATCTGCGCCTTGCGCTTTCCCACATTGTTCGCCAACAAGATAAAACTGAATCTCGGATCGCTCGCATATATCCGGTGTACAGGCGCGACAACGTCGCGGTTTGCCGATCCGTCATCGACCACATATACCTGCATCTTTCCGGCGTAGTCTTGACTGGCAATCGACTCCAGACATTCGGCGAGTGTGTTCGGATTCTCGTTGAAGCACGGCACGATCACGTCCACAGCAGGAACGACCACCTCGGCTTGTCCAAGGTTGTCCAGCGATGAGTTGATCGCCGGCTGAGCATAAAGCGCTTGCACGCTCTTATAGATCGTCGATAGGAGCGCATAAGATGAAACGGCGGCAGCACTGGTCGTCGCGAGCAGGTCCATGGGGTGTCGTTTTTTCAGTGGAGTTGAGGGAGTGGACGGATTACAAACCCGCGCCGTTGTAGTGCTGGAATGAGATATGCCAGCGCCGTCCTGGTC
>NZ_JADFUE010000100.1:0-15671 GCF_054967145.1 Bradyrhizobium sp. UFLA06-24 | reverse complement strand
CTACGATACGGGCCGACTTGATCGCCTCGCAACTGCCAAGGCGAACGGATTTGAGACCATCGAGAGCTACGATGACTACAAGGATCGCCAATCCAGGCTCAGTGGGTCGGGAATCATCCTGAACAAGAAGTGATTGTCATGCTGAGCAATATCGAAACGTTGTTTGTTCGCCTCCTGAGAGGGACGGTCATCGCGACCGCGATGGTGTCCTTCATCATCACGATGCTGGCGCTGCTCTTCGCACTGTATGCGGAGTTCGCGCCGAATCCGAAGGTGAGGCTCGCCGATCAGATCGACCGGTTTCGCCAGGTGACGGATCCGGTCAAATTGATCAGGGAGGTCTTTCCGGCGGAGGCACCTATCGTCAAGGAGACTGGTGGGCCCGACAATGTGGCTTACGAAAAGGGAAAGCGTCTCGATCCGGAGATCTTGCAGCAGTTCAACAAGTTTCTCGATGGTGCGCTGGGAGCCAGCTTTGAGAACGCGTCCCAGTTCGCCGATTGGCTTCACAACAACGGTGTGCGGTTCCGCGGCTATTCCGCGCTGGAGGACCGAAACGCGCTTGATGAGGGCAACATCGAGGTGCTGTGGCGCTCCCTCATCTTCGACTACGCCAGGCGACTGAGCGCGCGAGCACCGGCCCTGGCGACGGCAAACAAGGACAAGCAGTATTCGTCCGCCATCGATCGCTTCACGGCCGCTACGCCTCCCACCCGCGCGCCGTATTTCGTGGTGTGGTTCTTCAACAAGCTGCAGGGCGAACTGCAACTCGTCGCCCAGGAATTTCAGGAAGAGCAAGACCGCAGGCTAGCCCTGCGATTGATGGCTCCTGTCGCCCTGTACGTCGCAGCAGGTGCCTTCTCCTATTTTATCTTCATCATGTTCCTGTTCTTGCTGGTATCGATCGAGGCCAGCGTCAGGCGGCTGGCCTCGGCGGGTAATTCCGCATTGCCACCGCTACCGGCGGCTCCCAAGGTCTGATCGCTTCGCTGCGCTCGCAATGACCATGCGTGGTGGCGCCGTTGCTCTAGTGCGCCGCCAGCGACCTCGGATCGCGCATCGGCCAGCGGCCTGCTTCCACCAGGGTCACGAACCGTTCCACGCTTTCGTTGAACAGCGCGGGTTCCTCAAGATTTAGCACGTGGCCTGACTTCGGAAACATCGCTAGGCCCGCGGCAGGCAGGTGCTTTTTTAGGAACAGACTTGCGCCGATGCACGGATCATCCTCGTCGCCGCAGATGATCAGTGCGGGCGTGGCCGCTTTCGCGATCGCCTCCGTCATCGTGTAGATCGACGGCCTGCCGCCCTGGAAGCCGCGCATCGTGTTGGCCGAGCCTTTGGCATCGTGCCGCGCCAGCGCGGCATAGAAATCGGCGTGGCCGCGCGGGTCCTTGACGAGGAATGGAATCCGGCTCGGCGCTTCCCGCGTGGCCTTGGCGACCTCGGCGGAGCCCAGCGTCTCGAATTGCTCGGCATTGGCGCGGCACTGCTTGCGCCAGGCCTCCAAATTCTCGAGCTCCGAACCAGAGCCGACGCCGGCCAGCGTCATCGACAGCGCGCGCTGCGGCGCGTTCAATCCGATCTGGAGCGACGAGTAGGCGCCCATCGACAGGCCGACGAGATGTGCGCGCGCGATTCCGAGGTGATCAAGCACGGCGAGTGCGTCGGTGTAGAAATGCGTGTAGCTGTAGACCTCGCCGTCGGGCACATCAGACGGCGTGTAGCCGCGCGCGGAATAGGTGATGCAGCGGTGGCCGCGCGAGAAGTAGCGCATCTGCGGCTCCCAATTGCCGTAGTCGGCCGCGAACTCGTGCAGAAAAAGTATCGGCGTTCCCTGGCCCGCTTCCTCGAAATAGATGCGGACGTCGTCCCTGGTCGTGGCGTGGGGCATTAACCGTTTCCCTCTCTTCAAGCCATGAGTTGAGGATCGCAGTTAATGCTGATGTCCGCAATGAGGCAGCTTCCTGCCAGCACTGACGCAAAATCATCGCAGCTATTCGCAGGCACCGTGTCTTTTTCTCGCCACATCGGGCGGCTTAACGGCCTCATCGATGTCGGCCACCGCACGGCCGATGGGAAAGTGGGGTGTCAACGTAGGATGAAGAATGGTTGAGTTGTTTGCGTCTCGCCTGTCGCGTTGTGTTGTCGCGCTGGCGATCTTCGTCGCGGCTTTTGCCGCATTCGTTTCTCCGGCCTCCGCGCGGCCGCATCATCGTCATAGCGCAGAGCGGCACGCTTACGTGCATCACGCCAGACATCATCATTATCGCCACTCCACCCGCGGCTCGCGCTTCGAGCGCAGCGCGACGGCGTTGCGGTCCAGCGAATTCGCCAACACGCAGGCCAGCTATGATCCGAGCGCCAATGCGCCCGCGAGCATGAGCGGCGGCTTCGGCGGCGGATCGGGTCTGGTCTCCGAGGCGCGGCGTTATCTGGGCGGCAATCCCACGGGGCGCGGCAGCCTGTGGTGCGCGCGTTTCATGAACATGGTGCTGCAGAAGACCGGCCATCAGGGCACCGGCTCCGACATGGCGAGCTCGTTCGCGCACTACGGCACGCGCGTCTCAGGTCCCCAGGTCGGCGCCATCGCAGTGATGTCGCGCGGCCGCCGCGGCGGTCATGTCGGCATCATCACGGGCATCGACGCGCAGGGCAATCCGATCATGATCTCCGGCAACAACGGCAATCGCGTCCGCGAGGCCCCGATCTCGCGCGGCAGGATCTATGCGTATGTGATGCCGAATTGAAGCTCGTCGCCGGCGTCATTGCGAGGAGCGAAGCGACGAAGCAATCCAGGCTGTCTCACCGGCAGCTCTCTGGATTGCTTCGCTGCGCTCGCAATGACCGAGTGTGGTGCGCCGATATCGGCTCACACCAGCTTCGGCTGCTCCACCGCGACCGTATCACCCACGCCGATCTCGCCGCCTTCGATCACCTCGGCGTAGATGCCGCAATCCATGTGGCCGAGATGGCGCGAGAGCGTCGGCGGAATATCGAGATCGCGCACGGCGGTGTCAGGATCGACGTTGGTGGCCGGGCAGCGCTTGATGCGCTTGACCACTTTCAGGCGCGCCTGTCCGATCGCGAGCGTCTGGTCGACCAGATCGAGCTCGGACCAGGCCGACCAGCCCTTCACGTAGAGATTGGCGCGGAAGCGCAAGGGATGGACGGCAACGCCGCCGAGCATGGCCTCGATGGCGCGGACGCTGTCGAGATTGATGATGGACACCACCTTGCGGGCGACGTCGGAAAAGCTGTGGCCGCGGCCGGACAGGACTTTCGGCGGGCCCTTCAGCTCGGGCTGAAAGTTCTCGCTGAAATAGGTCTCGATCGCAGCGCGCCCAGCCGCGGTCTCGAGATCGCCGCTGGCGACGATCTCGCCGTCCTTACGGATGGTCAGGCGATTGGTCGCATCCTCGAACCGACTGTCCAGAGACGCCAGCCGCTCGTTGCGGGCCAGCATCAGGAATTGGACCTTCGGCTTCCATTCGGGGGCCTCGGGGTCAAACCCGCTGGGGCCGTTCTCGATGGCGTAGCGGCGGTCCGCGGGCAGGGTCTGACCGGACCGCAAGGCGACCCGGGGCAGGGATTCCGGCGTCAGCCCCTTGATCGGGTAGCGGTAAAGGGCGGTGATTTCGGCGGTGTGGCTGGCTGTCATGCCGCTACTTAGGGGATTCGCCCCGCACCCGCCAAGCGGCCCGATCAGCGCACGAAATTGTGAATACGCCTCTTCCGATCCGAGGACGCACTTCCCACATCTGGGTCAGGCCGGCGCCAGCGCGGGCTGATAACGACCGTTTGTTGCGTTGAGGAATGTCAACGCGACGAGCGGAAACCCAATGAAGATGCCGTTTGGGGTGCCTTGCAGGGCCCCATGGGCAGGCCGAGGGAAAGAAAAGCTATGAATATCGAGAAGTATACCGAACGCTCCAGGGGCTTCATCCAGTCCGCGCAGTCGCTTGCGATGCGCGAGGGGCATCAGCAGTTTTCCACGCTCCATGTCCTGAAAGTCCTGCTGGACGACAATGAAGGGTTAGCTGCCGGTCTGATCGACCGCGCCGGCGGCAATTCCCGCGCAATCCTGAAGGCGACCGAGGACGCCCTGGGCAAGGTGCCGAAGGTCAGTGGTGGCGGCGCAGGCCAGATCTATCTGGCCCCGGAACTCGCGCGCACGTTCGATGCCGCCGAAAAGGCCGGCGAGAAGGCCGGCGACAGCTTCGTCACGGTCGAGCGGCTGCTGCTCGGCCTCACGCTGGAGAAGACCAGCGAAGCCGGCGCCATCCTGAACAAGGGCGGCGTGACCCCGCAGAACCTCAACGCCGCGATCGAAGCGCTGCGCAAAGGCCGCACGGCTGACAGCGCCACGGCCGAGAACGCGTATGACGCCCTGAAGAAATATGCCCGCGACCTGACCCAGGCGGCGCGCGATGGCAAGCTCGACCCGGTCATCGGCCGCGACGAGGAGATTCGCCGCACCATCCAGGTGCTCTCGCGCCGGACCAAGAACAATCCCGTCCTGATCGGTGAACCCGGCGTCGGCAAGACCGCCATCGCGGAAGGACTGGCGCTGCGCATCGTCAATGGCGATGTGCCGGAGAGCCTCAAGGACAAGAAGCTGCTGTCGCTTGATCTCGGCGCGCTGATCGCCGGCGCGAAGTACCGCGGCGAGTTCGAGGAGCGGCTGAAGGCCGTGCTCCAGGAAGTCACCGGCAGCGAAGGCACCTTCATCCTGTTCATCGACGAGATGCATACGCTGATCGGTGCCGGCAAGGGCGACGGCGCGATGGACGCCTCCAACCTGCTCAAGCCGGCGCTGGCGCGCGGCGAGCTGCACTGCATCGGCGCGACCACGCTCGACGAGTACCAGAAGCACGTCGAAAAGGACGCCGCACTGGCCCGGCGCTTCCAACCGATCTTCGTCAGCGAGCCATCGGTCGAGGACACCATCTCGATCCTGCGCGGCCTGAAGGACAAGTACGAGCAGCACCATGGCGTGCGGATCACGGATTCCGCGCTCGTTGCGGCCACGACGTTGTCCAACCGCTACATCACGGATCGCTTCCTGCCCGACAAGGCGATCGACCTTATGGACGAGGCCGCGGCGCGGCTGAAGATGCAGGTCGATTCCAAGCCGGAAGAGCTGGATTCGCTCGATCGTGAGATCATCCGGCTCAAGATCGAACAGGAAGCTCTCAAGAAGGAAAGCGACCTCGGCTCCAAGTCCCGGCTCCAGACGCTGGAGAAGGATCTTGCCGAGCTCGAGGAGAAGTCGGCTTCGCTGACGGCGCGCTGGAGCGCGGAGAAGAGCAAGCTCTCCGACGCCCAGAAGCTGAAGGCCGAGCTCGACGGCCTGCGGGTCGAACTGGCCAACGCGCAGCGGCGCGGCGAATTCCAGAAGGCGGGCGAGCTGGCCTATGGTCGGATCCCGCAGCTCGAGAAGCAGCTTGCGGACATCGAGGCCAAGGAGAACTCCGGCGAGATGATGGAGGAGGCTGTCACCGCCAATCACGTCGCGCAGGTGGTCTCGCGCTGGACTGGCGTGCCGGTCGACAAGATGCTGGAGGGCGAGAAGGAGAAGCTCCTGAAGATGGAGGAGCAGCTCGGGCAACGTGTCGTCGGGCAGAGCGAGGCCGTGCGTGCGGTCGCCACCGCCGTGCGCCGTTCGCGCGCGGGCCTGCAGGATCCGCACCGGCCGACCGGTTCGTTCATGTTCCTGGGCCCGACCGGCGTCGGCAAGACCGAGCTGACCAAGGCGCTCGCCGAATATCTCTTCAACGACGAGACCGCGATGGTCCGCCTCGACATGTCCGAATACATGGAGAAGCACTCGGTCTCGCGGCTGATCGGCGCACCTCCGGGCTATGTCGGCTACGACGAGGGCGGCGCGCTCACCGAAGCCGTGCGGCGCCGGCCCTACCAAGTGGTGCTGTTCGACGAGATCGAAAAGGCGCACCCCGACGTCTTCAACGTCCTGTTGCAGGTGCTCGATGACGGCCGCCTGACCGATGGCCAGGGCCGTACCGTCGATTTCCGCAACACGCTGATCATCATGACCTCGAACCTCGGTTCGGAGTTTCTGGTGAATCAACCCGAGGGCGAAGACACTTCGGCCGTGCGTGAGCAGGTGATGGGCATGGTGCGGGGACATTTCCGTCCCGAGTTCCTGAACCGTGTCGACGAGATCATCCTGTTCCACCGCCTGCAACGGAGCGAGATGGGCCGGATCGTCGAGATCCAGTTCGCGCGGCTCCAGAAGCTGTTGACCGATCGCAAGATCGTGCTGACGCTCGATGCCGCAGGCCGCGACTGGCTCGCAGCCAAGGGCTGGGACCCCGCCTATGGCGCCCGGCCCTTGAAGCGGGTGATCCAGCGCTACCTCCAGGATCCGCTCGCCGAGATGATCCTGGCCGGCGACGTCAAGGACGGGGACAATGTTGCGATCTCGTCCGAAGGCAACGTGCTGACCTTCAACGGCAAGGCGCCGCAGACCGCGGAGATCACCCAGTTCGAAGCGCCGGTGTCGAAGCGCAAGCTGAACTGAGCACTGAACTCGCGACTACGAATACCGCCCCGGAGAGGTCGCCTCTCCGGGGCATTCTTTTGCGCTTGATCGAGCCTAGCTGATTGCGAACGCCGAGCCGGGTCCTGTTAGACCTTGCTCGTCATCGTCCTGGTCGAGCTCCGAGAGAATATCCACGAGCTCGCGCACGCGTCCCTGCGCCAGTGGGCGCAAATCGTTGATCATCGGCTCGTCATTGGCGAGCCAAGCCTGGGCTTCGGCAAGCTCCTCGGCGGTTGCGCCGGTTCCGATGATCTGGGCAATGGTGACCTCGTCGGCCCGGTCCACGGCCTTGGCGACATCGTCGCGTGAGAGGCGCGTCATGGGCGATCCTCCTGCTGATGGGCTTCCCGATTGCCTCTAACCGGGAATCCCAGCCTCGGTTCCGCGCGCAGGCCCGTTGCGCGCGGAGGCTATTTCTTCACCACCTTGTAGATCGCATTCTCGATATCGGAGCTGAAATAGATGGCGCCGGTCCCACCGATGGCGACACCGGTCGGGATGTGGGTCGGCAGGCCGTTCGGCGCGCCGGTCAGGCCGATCGGAAGATTGGCCGCGATCTCGGTGAGCTGGCCGTTCTCCGGCGCGATCTCGATCAGCCGTTTGGCACCGACCTCCGCCACGATCAATCGGCCGTCGCTGCCGCGCGCGAGGCCTTCAGGCATTTTCAGGTCCTTGGCGAGCACGGTCTTCTCGCCGTTCGCGTCGATCCTGGAGACCGTGCCGGCGAAGCCTTCGGTCACGTAGACCTCGTCGCTCGATCCGCCGACGAGGCCGATCGGGCCCTCGAGACCACCGATCAAAGTGGTGCGATCCTTGCCATGCTCGCCGCTGACCTTGACCAGCGACTTGGTGCCGAGCTCGGCCACCAGGATGTTGCCGTCGGCAAGCACGATCGCATCATGCGGCGCCTTGAAGCCGTGCAGCATCTCGCGCGTCGCACCGGTCTTGCCGTCGATCACCTGCACCGTGCCGGTGAACCAGCTCGACAGGACCACATCGTTGCCCTTCGCCGTCGCGCTCATCGGATATTCGAGCGTGGTGCCATCGGCGTGCATGCGCGCCTTTTCGGTGACCTCGCCGGTTCCGCCGTCCACGGTACGATAGGCGAACACGTCGGCGACGTGGACCGTATCCTTGCCGTCCTCAGAGGTGACACCGATGCCGCCGGGCAAAGCGAGCTTGCCGATGATGATCTGCTTGGCCTGGCCGGTCGCCGGGTCCACCTCCTGGATGCCGTTGTCGGCCATGTTGGAGACGTAGATCCGGTCCTTGTCGTCGAGCGCGAGATTGTCCAGCGACGGCTTCAGCTGCGCGACCATGGCTTTGGTGCCGGACTTCGGATCGACCCGGACGAGCTGGCCGAGCGCGGTGTCGACGACCCAGAGATTGCCCTTGGAATCGAAGTTCACCGCGGCGGGCACCTTGAAGCCGTCGGCAACCACCGTCAGCTCGGCCTTGTCGACGTCGATCCTGGCGACCTGTCCCTTGAACCAGAGCGGTCCGTACAGCTTGTCGTCGGGGCCGAATTCGAAGCCGTTGAGGCCGCCCATCTTCTCCATGATCTGCCGCGGCGGTTTGACGCCTTCGACGTCGATCTCATAGAGGGTGTCGCCGAGGAAGACCGTTGAGGCGTAGAGCCGGCCGTCCTTGCGGTAGGCGAGCGAGTTGATGCCGGGAAGGCCGGATGCCAGCTTCTTGATCGGGCCGTCGCCCTTGCGTGAATAGAGATCGCCGGTCAAGAAACCGGTCCAGGCCATGGTGCCGTCGGGCGCGAAGGCGATGTCGTCGGCCATGCCGACAGGAGCGGGGATTGCAACCTTCGCGGTGCCCGCAGCGACGTCGACTTCGTAGAGCGCTGCACCCGCGACGCTGCCCGCAAACAGATGGCCGTCCTTGTCGATTCCGAGCCCGTGCACGCCATGAAAGGCCGAGCCCGGCACGAGCCTCGTGACCTGCCAACTCTCGGCAAAAACGCTCGTGCTTGCGAAAATCGCAGCCGCAAACGCTGCGCAGGCGAGCCTGGTCGTCATGGCGAGACCTCCCGATTTTTGGAAAGTATTCGCCCGTCACGCGGCTTTGGCAAACGAAACTTGAAATTGTGCCGCCGTGATATGCCGCCGCATCAGGGCCAGGTTTTTGCGGAGACGTGCGGCCGATCCCGGCCGGTTGCAATTACCGGTTGGTGACCTGCAACGGCCCGCCGGTGGCGTCCGACAGGCGGGCGATGGCGCCGCCCCGGCCGCTCATCATCGCATCGAGCCGGTCGCGCTCCTTCTCGAAGCTGGCCAGCATCGGCCCTTCCAGCGAACGGCCACGCGGCAGCTTCACGCGCATCGGGTCGACGAAGCGGCCGTTGACGAGAATTTCGTAGTGGACATGCGGGCCGGTCGACTGGCCGGTCGAGCCGACGAAGCCGATGACCTGGCCCTGCCGCACCTTCTTGCCTGCTTCCATGCCCTTGGCGAAGGCCGACATGTGGCCGTAGGCGGTCTCGTAGCCGTTGTTGTGCTTGATGCGGATATATTTGCCGTAGCCGCCCTCGAGCTGGGCCTTCTCGATCACGCCGTTGCCGGCGGCGAAGATCGGCGTCCCGTAGGCGGTGGCCCAGTCGACGCCGGTGTGCATCTTCACATAGCCGAGGATCGGATGGCGGCGGCCGCCGAAGCCGGAGCGCATGATGGCGCTGTTGACGGGCTTCCTGACCAGGAACTTCTTCGCGCTCTTGCCGGTCTCGTCATAGTAGTCGACGACGCCGTCGTCGGGGCTCTGGTAGCGGTAATATTTCTTGGTTTCGCCGCCGATCGTGAGCGAGGCGAACAGCACGTCGTTCTTCTCGCTCGAGGTCGTGCCGTCTTCTTCGCCGGCATAGAACACGTCGAACGAGTCGCCCGGCTGCACCTTGCGCTGGAAATCGACGTCGTAGGAGTAGATCTTGATCATGTCGTCGATGACGGGCATCGGCACTTTGTTGCGCATCGCGGTCTCGTAGATGCTCTGGTAGAGCCGCACGCCGCTGCCGTCGTCGTCGTCATCGTCCTCGCTGCTGGTGCTGGTCGTGGCGTCGGCAACGGTGTTCATGCTGGAGACATCGACCGCGACGTATTTGCCGAGATCGGACAGTGCTGCGATCGCCTCGACCACGGTGTCGTTTGCAACCACGACGCGATAGGGCTGCAGCCGTGCGCCGGGGCTTGCCGGCGCCATCAGGATGCGAAGCTTCTCGCCTTCCTTCAGGCCGCCGTCGCGGCCGCGCGGACCGAGGGTCGCGGTGATCGCCTTGATCTCCTCGGTCGTGGCGCCGAGATCGCGCAGCACCGAGCCGACGCTGTCGCCCTTCTTGACCAGGTGCACGCGCTCGCCGGTGGGATTGCCGCCGGTGATCTGCTCCTTGGTCTTCGGCAGCAGCGTGACGTTTTCCGGCACCACGCGGGTCTCGAAACCGGCATAGGGATCGGACGACGACGCTTCGGTGGCGTAGGCCATCTTCATGTCCGTGGCGCCGGTCGCGCCCGAGACGTCGGCGGCGGCGTTGGCCAGCGAGGCATAGCGCACCCCGCCATTGCCGCGCCAATTGGCGGCATCGCGCACCCGCATCAGGATGTCGTCGAGCGCCACCACCGCGGAGATCTTGGCCTTCGGCAGCACCGGCGAGAGATCCTTCGTGACGAAGGAGACCTCGGCGTCGGGCTCGACGGCTTCGGGATTGTTCGGGTCGTCGGAGGCGGTCTTCGGATCGGAGCCGACGTCGGTGAGCAGACGCTGGGCGTTGAACGGCGGAATCTTCGCCGACAGATCGCTCGTCGTCATCGACAGATTGCCGGCGATCCGGATGAAGGGCCGCACGCGCATCACGTCGCGGTTGCCGACGCGGGCCACCGTCGAGACGCGCACGATGTTGCGCGAGGCGGTGGAATCGTTCGGCGGCGGCAGGCGATCGCTCTTGTGCAGCGTGGCGGTGCGATCGGCGGTACCGAAGGCACCGCGCAGCGCGCCTTCGACGCGCTCCGGCACCTTGGCGAAGGTCATTTCGCCGTCGAGCGATGCGAAAACGGCGCCGCCGATCAAGGCCGCGCCGCAGAGTCCGGTCAGAATTGTGCCGCTGAACCATTGCACCGAGACGCGACGGCGATCGATCACGGCGGCCTCGGAACCATCGACGGACAGCGGCGGCTCGTGGCCGAGATCGATGATCCCGGTCTCACGCCCGTAAGCGCCGCGTGACGTCCTCTGGTTCAACCCAAGTCCCCCAATCAACGACCCGACAGCCTTGCTTCGTGTCTCTCCCCGGTCGCCCTCTTGAAGGGGCATCGCGGGAAAAGCCATGCCGCACAGGTGCTCGCGCTCAGAAGGCCTCAGTTGAGGCCCGGCCGAAATTACGAACAGCTGGGCAGGTGAAGGTCTCTCGATGTCTTTCGAACGTCCGAAGAAGGCCGCGTCATCGTCAGATCGCCTTCTCTGAACCCCATGAAAACCGCCGGCAGCCCCCACTGGCCTCCCTGCGATTCAAGCTTGTCTCTTATCAGAACGCCGCGGGATTGTGGCTCTAGTACGGCGCATAAGATGGAAAAAGTTTCCTGAACGGGCCGGCGCGGCCTTGGGGGTGAGGGGCGCCCGGGGCCGTGTCCAGACCCCCCCCCCTCAGGAGCCCCTCACGAGCCCCCAGGGCGACAAACTTTTTTTCAGATTTTTTGCCGGACACCGTCGCTCTGCTCGCTTCAGGGTCTCCTAATCGTTTGGAATCGCTAGAATTTTTCCGCCAATCCACTGTGCGACGATTTGTTGACGATTGGCGTTGACAGCCCGGAAGGTGGGGCCTATAACCCCAACCACTGAGCGCGGCGCCGCCGGGTCACTGACCAAGGCGAGCGAACGCGCCACTGATGCTCCTCAACTTGTTGAGTGACACAACAGCCGACACAATCGGTTGGAGTCATTCGACGTCGGTAAGAGTGTCGGAACCCTTCCACTCCGGAAGGTTGGGGCCTCCACGGCCCCGGGCTGTTTGACAAGTGAAGATGAAGAAAGAGAAACGTGGACGGCGGAGTCCTTGCGCCTCTCGGACCACTTGAGAGCTTCGGCTTTTGAGTACTGAGAGAGGACGAAAGACTTCGGCGGTACACGTTTCAAAGGAAACACCATCGTTGTCCGCGATGTGAATCGCAGACAGCAAGTCGATTTCGGTCGACAATGGTGGGACCTCGTCAAACGTTGTGATCAGCCGGTTCAAAGTTCAAGTCCAACTTGAGAGTTTGATCCTGGCTCAGAGCGAACGCTGGCGGCAGGCTTAACACATGCAAGTCGAGCGGGCGTAGCAATACGTCAGCGGCAGACGGGTGAGTAACGCGTGGGAACGTACCTTTTGGTTCGGAACAACACAGGGAAACTTGTGCTAATACCGGATAAGCCCTTACGGGGAAAGATTTATCGCCGAAAGATCGGCCCGCGTCTGATTAGCTAGTTGGTAGGGTAATGGCCTACCAAGGCGACGATCAGTAGCTGGTCTGAGAGGATGATCAGCCACATTGGGACTGAGACACGGCCCAAACTCCTACGGGAGGCAGCAGTGGGGAATATTGGACAATGGGGGCAACCCTGATCCAGCCATGCCGCGTGAGTGATGAAGGCCCTAGGGTTGTAAAGCTCTTTTGTGCGGGAAGATAATGACGGTACCGCAAGAATAAGCCCCGGCTAACTTCGTGCCAGCAGCCGCGGTAATACGAAGGGGGCTAGCGTTGCTCGGAATCACTGGGCGTAAAGGGTGCGTAGGCGGGTTTTTAAGTCAGGGGTGAAATCCTGGAGCTCAACTCCAGAACTGCCTTTGATACTGAAGATCTTGAGTCCGGGAGAGGTGAGTGGAACTGCGAGTGTAGAGGTGAAATTCGTAGATATTCGCAAGAACACCAGTGGCGAAGGCGGCTCACTGGCCCGGTACTGACGCTGAGGCACGAAAGCGTGGGGAGCAAACAGGATTAGATACCCTGGTAGTCCACGCCGTAAACGATGAATGCCAGCCGTTAGTGGGTTTACTCACTAGTGGCGCAGCTAACGCTTTAAGCATTCCGCCTGGGGAGTACGGTCGCAAGATTAAAACTCAAAGGAATTGACGGGGGCCCGCACAAGCGGTGGAGCATGTGGTTTAATTCGACGCAACGCGCAGAACCTTACCAGCCCTTGACATGTCCAGGACCGGTCGCAGAGATGTGACCCTCTCTTCGGAGCCTGGAACACAGGTGCTGCATGGCTGTCGTCAGCTCGTGTCGTGAGATGTTGGGTTAAGTCCCGCAACGAGCGCAACCCCCGTCCTTAGTTGCTACCATTTAGTTGAGCACTCTAAGGAGACTGCCGGTGATAAGCCGCGAGGAAGGTGGGGATGACGTCAAGTCCTCATGGCCCTTACGGGCTGGGCTACACACGTGCTACAATGGCGGTGACAATGGGATGCTAAGGGGCGACCCTTCGCAAATCTCAAAAAGCCGTCTCAGTTCGGATTGGGCTCTGCAACTCGAGCCCATGAAGTTGGAATCGCTAGTAATCGTGGATCAGCACGCCACGGTGAATACGTTCCCGGGCCTTGTACACACCGCCCGTCACACCATGGGAGTTGGTTTTACCTGAAGACGGTGCGCTAACCGCAAGGAGGCAGCCGGCCACGGTAGGGTCAGCGACTGGGGTGAAGTCGTAACAAGGTAGCCGTAGGGGAACCTGCGGCTGGATCACCTCCTTTCTAAGGATGGCTCTTCAGAAGCTTGCTTCTATCGAGCTGTTTTAGAAACATCAGGGGCCAACAGATCGCCAGATCGTTGAGCTCCATTGGCGGGATTTCGCCGTCTACGTTTCTCTTTCTTCGCGGACGAACACGCGCTGGGCCTGCACGCAGCAGGATCCAGGGTCCTTAACGGGATATGCGTTAGGGGCTTGTAGCTCAGTTGGTTAGAGCGCGCGCTTGATAAGCGTGAGGTCGGAAGTTCAAGTCTTCCCAGGCCCACCACTTTCATCGAGTGAGCATTCGTCTTCTGGTTACGGGGCCATAGCTCAGCTGGGAGAGCGCGTGCTTTGCAAGCATGAGGTCGTCGGTTCGATCCCGTCTGGCTCCACCAGATGGTTTGATCACCGAGGTCATGCACCGTCGTCCGCGAAACATCACTTCGCATCCTGCTAGTCTGGATAGACAGCAGAATGCGTGTTTTCTGACATCGTAAAGAGGAGATCGATCCGAGTTGGGTCGTGTAGCAGATTGCTGCGCGGATCCTTCATTATCTCCGGATCATTTTCGGCGCTCGACGCTGACTGCAAGGTTGGCAGCGAGTTGTAAAATGATCCTTTTAGCGAAGCTTGACCGCCTCGCTATCGGAACGATCTTACGAAGCAAGCTGGTCTTTCTAGTCAATGTCCGGCTGCGACAATCGTATCTTCGAGGGTACGTGCCTTTAGTGGCAATTGCGCAGACAACATTCTGCCGAGTGTGTGGACATTGATAATGAGAGCAATCAAGTGCCTTAAGGGTGTTCGGTGGATGCCTTGGCGCTGAGAGGCGATGAAGGACGTGCTACGCTGCGATAAGCCGTGGGGAGCTGCGAAGAAGCTTTGATCCGCGGATTTCCGAATGGGGAAACCCACCTTCGATAGCCGGAACTCCAAGACCTTGGTTTTGGGGTTCGATTGGGAGACCGAGAGGATCTGAAGCCGAGAGGTTTTGGATTTCCGGTTATCAAGAGAAGGTATGAGACTTCTGAATACATAGGAGGTTTCAAGCAAACCCAGGGAACTGAAACATCTAAGTACCTGGAGGAAAGGACATCAACAGAGACTCCGTTAGTAGTGGCGAGCGAACGCGGACCAGGCCAGTGATACATCAAAGACAATCGGAACCGGTCAGGAAAGCCGGGCCTCAGAGGGTGATAGCCCCGTACGAGTAATGCGATGATGTATCCACGAGTAAGGCGGGACACGTGCAATCCTGTCTGAACACGGGGGGACCACCCTCCAAGCCTAAGTACTCCTCAGCGACCGATAGTGAACCAGTACCGTGAGGGAAAGGTGAAAAGCACCCCGACGAGGGGAGTGAAATAGACCTGAAACCGGACACCTACAAACAGATGGAGCCCAAGATTCGTTCTGGGTGACATCGTACCTTTTGTATTATGGGCCAGCGACTTAATTTAACGAGCAAGCTTAAGCCGATAGGCGAAGGCGTAGCGAAAGCGAGTCTGAATAGGGCGCCAAGTTCGTTGTATTAGACCCGAAACCTAGTGATCTAGCCATGAGCAGGTTGAAGGTGAGGTAACACTCACTGGAGGACCGAACGGGTGCCTGTTGAAAAAGGCTCCGATGACTTGTGGTTAGGGGTGAAAGGCCAATCAAACTGGGAAATAGCTGGTTCTCCGCGAAAGATATTTAGGTATCGCCTCGGATGAATACCTCAGGGGGTAGAGCACTGGATGGGCTAGGGGGACTTACCGTCTTACCAAACCCAACCAAACTCCGAATACCTGAGAGTACTATCCGGGAGTCACACGGCGGGTGCTAACGTCCGTCGTGGAGAGGGAAACAACCCGGACCTACAGCTAAGGCCCCTAATTCGTGGCTAAGTGGGAAAGGATGTGGAAATCCCAAAACAACCAGGAGGTTGGCTTAGAAGCAGCCATCCTTTAAAGAAAGCGTAACAGCTCACTGGTCTAAATAAGGGTTTCTGCGCCGAAGATGTAACGGGGCTCAAGCCACGAGCCGAAGCTTAGGGTGTAGTCCGCAAGGGCTACGCGGTAGCGGAGCGTTCTGTAAGCCTGCGAAGGGCGACTCGTGAGAGCGCCTGGAGGTATCAGAAGTGCGAATGCTGGCATGAGTAACGACAAACACTGTGAAAGACAGTGTCGCCGAAAGTCCAAGGGTTCCTGCGTAAAGTTAATCTTCGCAGGGTTAGCCGGTCCCTAAGGCGAGGCCGAAAGGCGTAGTCGATGGGAATGCAGTGAATATTCTGCAGCCAGTGGATGGTGACGAATCCCGTGTGTTGTCCGACCTTACTGGATTGGTCGGGCCTCGAAGGGGTTCCAGGAAATAGCCTCCACATTAGACCGTACCCGAAACCGACACAGGTGGACTGGTAGAGTATACC